>JANNQO010000313.1:0-2980 GCA_031400795.1 Rubrivivax sp.
CCAGCGGCTCGGGCGAGCGCAGCAAGAAGGCGCCGCCACCAAGCTCGATCTTCTCGGTGCGGCGCGGCGCGAGCAGGCGCGGATCGTCGAAGAAGCGGCTCGACACGGCGGTCTCCATACACATCTGTATGTGTGAAGCCCGATCGTAGACCGTGGGCTGTGTCGCGACGGCCGGGTTTACCCGAGTCGCCATACAGCTCTGCATGGTCATCATCGGCCGATGATTGCCGCCATGCCGCTGCGCCCGCGCCGCAAGAAGACCGCCACCGCCGAGCCGCCGCGCGAGGCGCTGACGCGCGAGCACTGGGTCGAGGCCGCCACCGATGTGCTCGTCGACCAGGGCATCGACCATGTGCGCGTGGACGTACTGGCGCATCAGCTGGGCATCACGCGCGGCAGCTTCTACTGGCACTTCCGCGACCGCGAGGAGCTGCTGCGCGCGGTGCTGCAGGCCTGGGCCGAGCGCACCACTGCGCAGCTCACCGCGCGGCTCGAGCGTGCGCGCAGCGACCCCATGCAACAGCTGCGCGACGTGATCTCGCTGCCGCACCGCGGCCGCGCCGCGGTGCGTGCGGCGCGCATCGAACTCGCCATCCGCGCCTGGGCCCGGCGCGACGAGATGGCGCGCCGCGTGCTGGACGAGGCCGACGCCGCGCGGCTGCGCTACCACCAGCAGATCTTCGAAGCACTCGGCTTTCCCGCCGCCGAGGCCAAGCTGCGCGCGTTCGTGATCTACAGCAGCGAGGTGGCCGAGTCGCTGCTGCAACGCCAGGGCAGCGCGCAGGAGCGGCAACAGCGCGCCGCGTTCCTGGAGCGCTGGAGCGTGCAGGCGCTGGGGCGCTAGCGCATTGGCCGACGCACCGACCCGCTCAGCGCAGCCACGCCGCGTCTTCGTGCTCGGCGCCACCGGCACGATCGGCCGCGCGACGGTGCGCGCGCTCGTGCAGCGCGGGCACGAGGTGGTCTGCTTCGTTCGCTCCCACGCCGGTGCCGGTGGCGCGCTGGCGCCCGCTGACAGCGAGCGGCTGCTGGCCGGCGCCACGCTGCGATTCGGCGATGTGCAAGACCCGGCGTCGTTGGCGCGGGACGGCTTTTGCGGTGAACGCTTCGACGCGCTGATCTCGTGCCTGGCCTCGCGCACCGGTGTGCCGGCCGACGCCTGGGCCATCGATCACCAGGCACATGTGCAGGCGCTGGAGGCGGCACAGCACGCGGGCGTCGCGCAGTTCGTGCTGCTCTCGGCAATCTGCGTGCAGAAGCCCCTGCTTGCGTTCCAGCAGGCCAAGCTGGCATTCGGCGCGCATCGGGCGCTACTACGCCACCAAGTCGATGCTGGTGTTCGATCCGGCGACAGGCCGCTACGACGCCGCTGCCACGCCGTCGACGGGCAGCGAGACGCTGTTCGACTTCTATGCCGGGCTGGTGAGCGGAACGATCGCGCCGGAGCGTGGGGATCACGCCGTGTTCTGAGCGCCCGTCACAGCGCTAATACCTTGATATCGGGCCAGCCCATCAGCTTGAACAGGTAGTAGTTGACGGCCGCCTCGGCCGGGTCATCGGCGAAGAAGACCACCTCGGCGTGTCGCGGCACCCCGGCCTGGGTGATCAGCTTCCACAGCTCCTTGGCCGCTTTGGGCGTGCCGTCCGCGTTCAACAGTTCGGTGTAGGGCAGCCGCACCACCTTGCCTTCGGGTGCACGCGCAGCGGCGGCCTTGCCGGAGGCGACGAACACCTTCGGATACTCGCCTCGGGTTGCCTTCGGATCGGTGAACAGCACGCCCGGGTGCGGCTGAGCCGCGTACTTCGCGGCCGGCACGGTGATGTCCTTTGGTGCCTTGGGCGCGCCCACCACCGTGGGCTGCTTGGTCAGCTCGAAGCCGCGCAAACCCCACTCGTCCACCGAGTCCATCAGCACCGACACCTTCTTCTGCCCGAGCTGCTCGAACGCGAGGAAGGCCAAGGCTGCGCCGGGGGTCAGCCCACTCTCGGCCATCACCACCACCTCGTGCGCCGGATTCACGCCGGCCGGGCCAAGCAGTTCGGCCAGCTTCTCGGGGCGGCCGAGGTGGCTGCGGAACGTGTCGGCGGGGATGTTCAGCGCGAAAGGAACATGTCCGAGCGCGTACTTCTCGGCCGCACGCACGTCGACGATGTTCAGCTGTGCAACGCCGAAGGCACGCAGCATCGGCGCATTCCAGCCGTCCAGCCAGGCACTCTCGCGCTTGATGTGGGGCGCGCTGTAGGTCCAGTAGGGCAGCCCGCGGTCGTCGCGCAGCCATTCGCGTTGCGACCCCATGTACAGCTTGACCTTCGGGTGCTCGACCATGAACTGCAGTGCGAACCAGGGCACGCTGGCGGCCACGCCGCCGCCGCAATGACTGTGCACCACCTGCTCGGGTTGGATGCCCAGGTAGCGCAGCAGGCGCCGGATCTCGTCGGGTGACTTGAAGGTCTTGTCGGCGTTATAAAAGTCCTCGCTGGGCATCAGGATCGCGTTGGGCACATGCCCCGCGCGGTCGAAGAACTTCTGCTCGCCATAGTGGTAGCTCGGCTCCAACGCCTCCACCAAGGCATGGCGCGCGCGGTCGCCCGAGGCGGCGAAGAACTCGGCAAAGCGCACGCGCGTGTCTTCGCGCGGCGCCGCGCTGCGAAAGTTGCCCGCGGCCGGCGGCGGCGTCGCTTCTTTCACCACCGCGCCGCCCAGCGCGCGCCACTGGGCGAGACCACCATCGAGGATGAAGAGGTCGGCGGCCGGCACGCCGTGGTAGTGCAAGTCGTAGAACAGCCGCGTGGCCATCATGTCGCCACCCTGGTCGTAGACGACGATCTTGCGGCCCGTGCTGACACCCCAGGACTGGATGCGCTTTTCCATGACCGCCGGCGTGGGCTCGCTCACGCCATAGCGATAGAGGTCGGCGCTGACTGCGCCGGGGATGTGCCCGGCCAGGTGCTGCTGCGTGAACGACGCATCGAGCAGCAC
>JANNQO010000314.1:0-8726 GCA_031400795.1 Rubrivivax sp.
TCTTGTCCAGGGCCGCGGGGCGTTCGGAGCCCTTCGGGCCCAGGCGCATCAACTTCATCGAGAAACCTCCTCGGGGAAAGTGAACTTCAGAGGGACCAGCCGCCGTCGATGATCTGCGTGGTGCCGGTGACGAAGGCCGAAGCATCGCTGGCCAGGTACAGCGCGAGTGCGGCGATCTCGTCGGCGCGGCCCAGGCGGCCCATTGGCTGGCGCGCGACGAACGCAGCTTCCACCTGTTCGAGCGTCTGCCCGCTGGCCTGCGCCTGCGCCGCGATGCGCTCGCGCAGCGAGGGCGATTCCACCGTGCCCGGGCAGATCGCATTGCAGCGGATGCGGCGCGAGACGAAGTCGGCGGCCACCGATTTGGTCAGCCCGATCACCGCGGCCTTGGTGGTGGCGTAGACGAAGCGGTTCGGCACGCCTTTGATGCTCGACGCTGCCGAGGCCATGTTGATGATCGAGCCGCCGCCCGCTTCGAGCATGCCCGGCAGCACCGCCTGGATGAGCCGGAACATCGAGCGCACGTTGAGGTTGAAGGACAGCTCCCATTCGGCTTCGGTGGCTTGCAGCACGCTGCCGGAATGCACGAAACCGGCACCGTTGAAAAGCACGTGCATCGGGCCGATGTCAGCCACAGTGGCGCGGATCGCGGCGGCGTCGGTGACGTCCAGGCGCCGGGTCGTGACACCGGGGATGCCGGCCAATTCGGCGAGCAACTCGGCGTTGATGTCGGTAGCGATGACGCGTGCGCCTTCGCTCGCGAAAGCCAGCGCGGTGGCGCGGCCGATGCCCTGGCCGGCGGCGGTGACGAGGGCGGTCTTGCCGGCGAGTGTGGCGGTCATGGCTGCAGCAGGGTGAATCGAAAAATCATTGTGTCACGCGCTCTCGCCGCGCCGAACTGTCAATCCCTAGAATGCAGCCGACCCGCGGTACCTGTTGCCAAGGGTCTTCGTCCTATGCCCGCCCCGCCACGAGACCCCGCGACCGGCCCCGCCCCGGATGCTGCCGAGCCGGCTGGCGAGGCGCTGTACCGGGACGGCCGCCGCTCCGGCTGGCTGGGTGCCATCGGTGCTTTGCTCGGTCTGGCCCTGCTGGTGGTGGCGGCGGTGCAATGGCGGCAATGGTCGCAGATCGCGCAGACCTTGCAGGACGACGGCGAGCTGCTGGTGGTGGACAGCCACCGCGCCGAGTTCGAGTACCTGCGCTTGCGCGAGGCCTGGCCGCAGCGCGATGCGCCGCCATCGAGTTCGGCCGCGCTCGGCTTGCAGTACGAGGTGTTCGTCGGGCGGCTGCGCCGGCTCACCGAGGAACCCTACCAGCCGCTGTTGACACTGATGCCCGAGTTGCGCGCCAGCGCCGCGGCCGGCGAATCGTTCATCGTGCGCGCCGATCCTTTGTTCGCCGCGATCAAATCCGGCGAGCCGCCGGCGGTGGGCGAGCTGCTGGCGCTGGCGACGGCGCTGGAGCAGGTGGGCGCGCCGCTGCAAGCGCTGTCGCGGCGCGCCGCGCAGCTGGGCGCCGAGCGCATCGAAACTCGCCGCGAGGTACTGCGCCAGCACAACCGCATCGGCGTGGCGCTCACGCTCTTCCTGAGCGCGCTGACGCTGGCCTTCGCGATCATCGCGCTGCGCCAGCTGCGCCGCCTGGAAGCGCGCCGTGAGGTGCTCGAGCAGCTCACCGCCACGCTGCGCGAAGCACGGCGCGGCGCCGAAGCGGCGAGCGCCGCGAAGAGCGTCTTCCTGGCCAACATGAGCCACGAGCTGCGCACGCCGTTCCAGGGCTTGCTGGGCATGCTCTCGCTGCTGCGCGAGACGGGCCTGGCGCCGCGCCAGATGGACTACCTGCGCACCGCCACCGAATCCGCCGACCACCTGCTGCAGCTGCTCAACGACATCCTCGATGTATCGCAGCTCGAATCGGGGCGGCTGACGCTCGCGCCCTCGGTGGTGGAGTTGCGCGTGCTGCTGCGCGACGTGGAGGCGCTGATGCGCCCGCAGGCAATGCGCAAGAACCTGGCGCTGCATTTCTCGGCCGACCCCGCCGTGCCCGAACGCGCGCAACTCGACGCCACGCGCGTCAAGCAGGTGCTCTTCAACCTGCTCGCCAACGGCATCAAGTTTTCCGATCGTGGCGCGGTGGTGCTGGATCTGCGGGTGGTGCGCAGCAGCCGCGCCGGCGAGCTGGTCTTCGTCGTCACCGACACCGGCATCGGCATGGACGAAGCGACCATCGCGCGCCTCTTCAAGCGCTTTTCGCAGGGCGACAGCTCGCGTTCGCGGCGCCACGGCGGCACGGGCCTGGGCCTGGAGATCTCACGCGACCTGGCGCGGCTGATGGGTGGCGACATCACCGTGCACAGCCGCCTGGGCGAAGGCAGCGTGTTCAGCTTCTCGCTGCCGCTGCTGGAAGCGCCGGCGGCGGCGGCGGTGCAAGCGCCTTCGGCCGCGCTCAGCGCCGAAAAACAGCCGTCGCTGCGTGTGCTGGTGGCCGAAGACCACGACGTGAACCGGCAGTATCTCGAGGCAGTGCTCGACAGCCTGGGCCACCGCGCTTTCTTCGCCGCCAACGGCGAAGAGGCGGTGGCCGCGGCGCGCCGCCAGCGCTTCGACATCGTATTGATGGATCTGCACATGCCGGTGATGGACGGCATTGCCGCCACGCGCGCCATTCGCGCATTGCCCGATGCTGCTGCAGCGGCAGTGCCGATCTTCGCGCTCACCGCCGACGCCTTCCCGGAAACGCGCCAGCGCTGCCTGCTCGCGGGCATGAACGATTTCCTCACCAAGCCGATCGTGCCGCAGGCGCTCGCGGCGAGCCTGCGGCGTTTGTTCGGGCGCGGCGCCGACGGTGGCGCGGCGGCGCTGGCCGCCTACGAGGTACAGCCGGTGCGCCCGCTGCGCGCCGAGACCTTGATGCCGGCCCCCGCCGCGCTGGACCAGGTGGCCATCAACAACGCCTTGCAGACCATGCCGCGCGAGCGGCTGCTGTCGCTGATGGTGGCTTTTTTTGCCGAAGCGCCGGCCACGCTGGAACGCATGCGCGCCGCGGTGCGTGACGCGCAGCCGCTGGACCTGCGCGTGAACGCGCACGCGCTGCGCGGCGCGGCGCTGAACCTGGGCCTGGCTGCGATCGCCGCCACCGCCGAATCGCTGCGCGAAGGTGCCTCGCACCTGCCTGCGCACGAGATCGTGCTGTTGGTGCAGCGCTTCGAGTCGCAATTGACGCAAGCGCGTGAGGCGCTGCAAGGGCTCGGGCTGTGGCCCGAGGCGAGCACGGTGGGGCCGTGACGGGCGGCGGATGGGTCTTTCACGCCGTGTGGTGGCCCGTGCTGGCGTTGTTGGCCTGGTGGTGGCCGCGCAGGAGCCCAGTGCAGGAGGCGGGCGCATAGGACCGGCGGGGCGCTGGCCGGGCGGGATTTGTCGACGACTCCTGGCGCGACCGGCTCAGGTTGGGTGCCCAAGGTGCCGATAGTGAACGACACGATCGCCCGAAGCCCAGCAGTTCATGTCTCACCGAAGCGCAGCTTGCAGACCCAGCGTGGCCGACGCGCCGTCGCTTGCCCGTCGGGCACTGCAGCTGTTGGCGCCGGCTGCGCTGGCCGCCTTGGTGGCCTGCCAAACGCCGCCGCCGGCGCCACCCGCCGCGCCGGCGCCGCTGCCAGCAGACCATTCGGTCAAAGTCGAACAGCCCGTGCCGCCCGCGCCCCCGCCGGACCCGCCACCTTTGCCCCCCGCGAACGTTCAACGACTGTTGTCCAGCGCGCTCGAACTGCTCGAGCAGGGCAACCCGGAGCAGGCCGGCGCCGAGTTGCAACGTGTGTTGCACATCGAGCCCTCGCACCGCCTGGCTCGAGACTTGACGCGGCAGATCACCGCCGACCCGGTGGCCACGCTGGGTCGCGAATCGTTTCCCTACCGCGTGCAAGCGGGTGAATCGCTGTCGCGCATCGCGCAACGCTTCCTGGGCGACCTGCACCTCTTCTACATGCTCGCGCGCTACAACGACATCAAGGTGCCGCGTCAGATCTCGGGCGGCCAGCTGATCCGCATCCCGGGCAAGGCGCCGCAGCCGGTCGCCGTGGTCTCGGCCGCGGCGACGCCCAGGCCGCTCGATGCGGTGCGTGCCGAGCGCGAAAGCACCGAGCATGAGCGCCCGCAGCGCATTTGGGCAGCGATGCGCTCGGCACGCGCGGCTTTCGCTCGCCAAGACCTCGCCGCAGCGATCGAGAGTTGGGACGTGGTGCTCGAAATCGATCCCGGCCATGCCGCCGCGCGGCACGAGCGCCAGCGGGCGCTGGAACTCAAGGCCCGATTGACGAAAGCGAGCAAACCTGCGGCCGCCACACCTGTGGCGGACTAGTCAGCCTCACGCACGAGGGCCGGGCGCCGATGCATGGCGGGCCTACACGATCACCGGCTCGGGCTCCAGCCGAATCCCGAAGCGCCCGTAGACACTTTCCTGGATCGCCCGCGCCAGCGTCACCACCTCGGCACCGCTGGCGCCGCCGCGGTTCACCAGCACCAGCGCCTGGCGCTCGTAGACACCGGCGCGGCCCACCGACTTGCCCTTCCAGCCGCAGGCGTCGATGAGCCAGCCGGCGGCGAGTTTCACGCTGCCGTCGGGCAGCGGATAGTGCACCACCTCGGGGTCGCGGCCGATGATGTCGCGGCACTGTTCGGGGGTCACCACCGGGTTCTTGAAGAAGCTGCCGGCGTTGCCGATCAGCGCCGGGTCGGGCAGCTTGGCGCGGCGGATGGCGCAGACCCAGTCGAAGATGGTGCGTGCGTCAGGTGAACCGTTGCCTGTTTCGGCGATCTTGCGTTCCAGGTCGAGGTAGCCGATCACCGGCGCCCAGGGCTTGGGCAATCGAAAGCGCACGCGCGTGATCACCGACTTGCCGGCCAGCGCATGCTTGAAGACGCTGTCGCGATAGCCGAAGCGGCACGTCGCGGCGTCCAGCGTCACGCTGCGGCCGGTCACCAGATCGACCGCGTCGAGCGATTCGAAGCGGTCTTTCAGCTCAACGCCGTAAGCGCCGATGTTCTGCACCGGCGTGGCGCCCACCAGGCCGGGGATCAGCGCCAGGTTCTCCAGACCCGGCCAGCCTTGCGCCAGCGTCCAGGCCACCACCTCATGCCAGTTCTCGCCGGCGCCGGCCTCGACGATCCACTCGTCGGCGGTCTCGGCCAGCAGCCGCCGCCCCATCACTTCGACCTTCAGCACCACGGCCTGAATATCGCGCGTCAGCACGACGTTGCTTCCGCCGCCGAGGATGAATTTCGGTGCCAGGCCCCAGGCGGGATGGTCGACGACACGGCGCACGTCGGCATCGCTCGTGATGTGCACCAGCGTCTGCGCCAGCGCCGGCAGTCCGAAGCTGTTGTGCTCGCGCAGGCTGGCACGATGTTCGACAAGGGGGCCGTTCTTTACCGGGGACATGGCAGAATTTTCCCATGCCCAGCTTCGACGCCGTTCTCGAACCCAACCTGGTGGAGATCCGCAACGCGGTCGACCAGGCGAGCAAGGAGATCGGCACGCGCTTCGACTTCAAGGGCACCAGCGCTTCGGTGAGCTTGTCGGACAAAGGCGCCAAGGAACGCGAGATCACGATCTGGGGCGACAGCGATTTCCAGCTGCAACAGGTGCGCGAGCTGCTTTCGGGGCGCATGACCAAGCGCAGCGTCGACCTGCGCTTCCTCGACTTCTCGGCCACGCCGCAGAAGATGGGCGGCGACAAGCTGAAATGGGCGGTGGCCGTGAAGAGTGGCATCGACGCCGAGACCGCAAAGAAGATGCAATCGGCGCTGAAGGCCGCCAAGCTGAAGGTGCAAGCGGCCTTCCAGGGCGATGCGCTGCGCGTCACCGGGGCCAAGCGCGACGAGCTGCAAGGCGCCATCGTGGTGTTGCGCAAGACCGTGCTCGACCTGCCTTTGGCCTACATCAACTTCAGGGACTGACAACATGCGCGGTGGCTTGATCGGCGCGCTGGCGCTGTGTGTCGTCGCTGGTGCCCAGGCGCAGTCGGTGGCGCTCACGGGCAGCATGGGCAGCCGCGCGCTGCTGGTGATCGACGGCCAACCGCAGATGCTCGCGGTGGGCGAATCGGCGCGCGGCGTGAAGCTGCTCGCGCTCGACGGTGACCAGGCGCGCCTGGACATCAAGGGCCAGGCGGTGACATTGCGCGTCGGCTCGGCGCCGGTCAGCGTGGGCGGCACGCGCGGCAACGTCGGCCGCGAGATCGTGATGACCGCCGGCCCCGGTGGGCATTTCCTCAGCGACGGCTCGATCAACGGCCGCGCGGTGCGCTTCATGGTCGACACCGGCGCGACGACGATCGCGATGAGCCAGGGCGACGCGACGCGGCTGGGCATCGATTGGCAGCGCGGCGAACGCGGTTACGCCAACACCGCCAACGGCACCATCGCCGTGGTCCGCGTGAACCTGCGCTCGGTGCGCGTCGGCGACGTGGAGATCAACAATGTCGATGCCACGGTGGGGGCCGGGCAGATGCCGTTCGTGCTGCTGGGCAACAGCTTCCTGTCGCGCTTCTCGATGCGCCGCGACAGCGATGTGATGCGGCTGGAGTTGCGTTGAGCGCCGTCGGTTCGCGTCCCATGAACGGCGTTTCCCTGTCCGCGGCCAAGAATCGCCTGTCCGAACTCATCCACCGGGTCGAGGCCGGCGAAGAGATCGCCATCACGCGCCGCGGCAGGGTGGTCGCCCGCCTGGTGCCGCCCGCGCCTGACGAGGCGGGCCGGCGTGCTAGCGATGCCATCGACGGCCTGCGCGTCAGCCGCGAGGGTGTGAGCCTGGGCCGCTCGAGCAGCCGAGACCTCATCCGCGAAGGTCGTCGCTGAGCATGGCGAGCATCGCGCCGGCCTTCGTGAAGGACGCATCGGTCAGCGCCGCCTGGTTCTTGCCCGACGAAACCACCCCCGCCACGGAGGCGGCGCTGGCCTGCTCGTTGCCGACCTGACCGGCCGATGGATTCGAACGCCGTCCTCGACTTCTGGTTCGGCCCGCCCGGCGACCCCGGCTACGCGGCCGTGCGCCAGGCCTGGTTCCGCAAGGACGATGCCTTCGACGCCGAGATTGCCCAGCGTTTCGGCGCTTTGATCGACGCTGCGCTTGCCGGCCGGCTGGCACCCTGGGCGAACGAGCCGCTGCCGGCGCTGGCCCAGGTGATCGTGCTCGACCAGTTCACGCGCAACACGCATCGCGGCAGCGCAGGCGCCTTTGCCGGCGACGGGCTGGCGCTCGCCGCAGCCCAGGCGATGGTGGCGGCGGGACACGACCGCGCGCTCACCGGTGTGCAGCGCCAGTTCGTCTACATGCCGTACGAGCATGCCGAAAACCTGGCCGCGCAGCGCGAGTCGCTGCGCCTGTTCGCGCAACTCGGTCGCGACGAGCCGGCGTTGGCCCGTCTGCTCGAATGGGCACAGCGCCACCACGACATCGTCGAGCGATTCGGCCGCTTCCCGCATCGCAACGCAATGCTCGGGCGCACCAGCAACGCCGAGGAAGCGGCGTTCCTGCTGACACCCGGTTCGAGCTTCTAGCGCGGCGGCCGCGCGAACCAGAACGCCACCGCCGCGGCCACGCCGAGCGCTGCCATCACCAGCATCACCTCGCGGTAGCCGGGCAGCGCCAGCAGCATCCACGCCGCGGCCAGCGGCGCTGCGGCGCGGGCGAGCAGCCCCATGCCCGACATCGCGCCGCCGATGCGGCCGATCTGCGTGCGGCCGAAGTACTCGGGCACGATGCCACCACGCACCAGCGTCACCAGGCCGTTGGCGATGCCGAAGAGCAGCGCGAAGAGCAGCAGCAGCCACATCGGCTGCGCCAGTGCGAACAGCGCCAGCGACGCCGGCATGCCCAGCATCACGAAGAGGCCCACCGCGCGCAGCGATGCGCCGCGCAGCGCGGCCACGAAGATGATGCGCCCGAGCACTTGCGCCGGGCCGATCCAGATCAGCACCGACAGCGCCTCCTTCGAACTCCAGCCCTTGGCTTCGAAGGCCGGCATGACATGCGCCCACAGCGCCGCCGACGCGAAGGCGTAGAGCGTGAAGCACAAGGTCAGCAGCCAGAACGTGCGGTGCCGCAGCGCTTCCTGCAGCGTTGCATCGGCGCGCTCTTCGGCCAACGGGGGCCGCGCCACGATCGCCGGCCCGCGCAGCGCCCAGACGTGCAGCGGCAGCACGACCGCGATCAGCACCAGCCCGATGGCGATCAGCGCGTGCCGCCAGCCCAGGCTCGCGATCAGCCACTCGCAGGCCGGGAACGACAGCGTGCTGGCGAAGCCGCCGACCAGCGTCAGCGCGGTGATGCCGTCGCGATAACGTTCGGGTTCACGCAGCGTGAGGATTGCGAACGCCGGCTCGTAGAGCGTCATCGCCATCGTGGCGCCGAGCAGCGCCCACACCGCGTAGAGCATCCAGGGCGCCATCACCTGCGACCAGGCGAGGAAGCCGACCCCGGCCAGCAGCGCCCCCAGGCTCAGCACCCGCCGGCCATGACCCCGGTCGATCGCTGCGCCGATGGCATAGGTGGCGCCACCCCAGGCCGCCAGGCCGAGCGAAAACGCGCCCATCAGCGTGGCCTTGGCCCAACCGAGTTCGCGCATCATCGGCAGCACGAACGACGAAAACGCGTAGTACAGCGCCGCCCAGCTCAGGATCTGGCCGATGGCCAGCGCCGCGACGGTGGCGCGAAAGCTCGGGCCG
>JANNQO010000315.1:0-4238 GCA_031400795.1 Rubrivivax sp.
CGCCTGGCCGCTTTCGCCCAGGCGATGGGCCTGCGCCGCATCGGCCAGTGCGAACTCCTGGCCCACCAGCAAACGCAAGCGACCGGCGTCGACCATTTGCGCCAATTGCGCCAACACGGCGCCGCGCGGTGGGGTGAACACGAAGGCAGCGCGCACGCCAGCGGCGGCTGCGCGCTCGGCCGACGGCGGCATGGCGGTGGCCACCAGGATGCCGCCCGGCTCGAGCGTGGCCCACGAGGCGTCCGTCGTCGGCCCGCCGAGCGTGTCGAGCACCACGTCGACGCTCTTGACCACATCCTGGAAGCGCTGCTGGCGGTCGTCGATCACTTCATCGGCGCCGAGCGACTTGACCAGCTCGACGCCGGCGCCGCTGGCCGTGGCGATGACGTGCAGGCCTTGTACCTTGGCCAACTGCACCGCCACGCTGCCCAGCGCGCCCGCACCACCGTGAATCAGCACGCGCATGCCGGATTCGATCTTGGCCGTGTCCATCAAGGCAGTCCACGCGGCTTGCCCCGGTGTCGGCAGCGCTGCCGCGGCGGCGAAGGGCACGGTGCGCGGCTTCAGCGCCACCTGCGATGCATCCACGGCCACGTACTCGGCATAACTTCCACCGCGCGCGAACTCGGCATAGCAGAAGACCTCGTCGCCGGTCTTGAAGCCTGTCGCTGCGCCGCCGACGGCCGACACCACGCCTGCGGCATCGGAGCCGAGCGTGATCGGGAACGACTTCGGCAGGGCCTTGGCCATGGCGCCGGATCGGATCTTCCAGTCGACGGGGTTGATGCCGGCTGCCACCACGCGCACCAGCACGTCATTGGGGCCGCAGGACGGTATCGGCGCGTCGTCGAGTTGCATTTGCTCAGGCCCGCCGTAGGTGTGGATGCGGATCGCTTTCATCGGTGGGTTCTCCTCGGGGGCGCCCAGGGGCGGGTCTATTGGCCGGGCCGAAGCTCGGCGATGCGTTGGACGGTGGCCAGTGGCCGCTGCGTGGCGGCGCTAGCGCTTCATGGGGGCAAAGGTGCCCGGGTTGATGTCGCCGACCTCCCCGGCCGCAGCGACGAGCTTCTGGAACTCGGGCTTGACCCACAACGCTTCCCAGTCCTTGAACGATTTCCACCGCGACACGCCAACGAAGTCTGGCTTGCTGCCCGAGTTGCGGTTCTCCATCAACGCGTTCTCGATATAGCCCGGCTGCTTGCGGACGTAGTCGCGTATCGCGCCCATGCGCTCCTGCAGCTGGGCGCGCGTTACGGCGTTGCGCGCAGAGAACTGCATCACCGTGACGACGGTGTTCGGATCGTCCAGGGCAGGCACACCCTGCGCAGAGGCCGCGGCGCTCGAAACAGCAAGCGCAAGGGCGAGTACGGCGGCATGGAGCTTCATGGTTGGCACCTCCGGGTGGATCAGTGATGTGAGCGCCCCGGGCCCGAACGACCCGCGGCGCCCGTAATGTCCTGGGCTCTGCAGCGCCGCGGAAGTCCGCAAAGTGGAAATGACTCTTCCATCCATGGAATAGACTGAAGCTCATGGGCGACTTGTCCGCACTGCACGACATGACGCTGTTCGTCGAAGTGGCGCGCACCGCCAGCTTCAGCCGCGCCAGCCGCAACCTCAGCGTGCCGGGCGCCACGCTGTCGCGGCGCATCGCCGCGATGGAGCGCGAGTTCGGCGTGCGCTTGTTCGACCGCACCACGCGGCGTGTCGAGCTCACCGAAGCCGGGCGACGCTACTTCGAACGCTGCGGGCATCTGGTGGACGAAGCTCGATTGGCCCAGGAAGCGCTGCGCGAAACCGCCGTGCAGCCCAGCGGGCATGTCCGGGTCTCGATGCCGGTCGATCTGGGCGTGACCGTCGTCGGTCCGTTGCTGACCGACTTTGCGCGACAGTTCCCCGGCATCACCTTCGATCTCGATCTGTCGCCCCGCAACACCGACCTGGTGGGCGAACACGTTGACGTGGCGATCCGGCTGGGTACCGTGAAGAACGAAAAGCTGGTCGCACGCCGCATCGGCAGTGTCGATCAACGGCTGTTCGCAGCCCCCGCCTACCTGGCCCTGCGCGGCAGGCCCACCCAGCCAGCCGATCTGGTCGAACACGAATGCATCCTGCTTCGCGGCGCGCAGCAGCAGGCACGGTGGCGGCTGCAGGGTGACGTCGACGTTGCCGAGGTGGTGGTGCGTGGGCGCTTCATGCTCAACAACGTCGGCCTGATGCGCGTGCTGGCCGAGCGTGGCATGGGCATCGCGGTGCTGGACCCGTCTTTGGTGCGCGAAGCGCTGGCCGGCGGCAGGCTGTTGCAGGTGCTGCCCGAATGGGCTGCACCGCGGCTGCCCATCCACGCGGTGATGTCGTCGCGCATGCAGCCGGCCAGCGTGCGCGCTTTGCTTGACTTCCTGGTGGCGCGATTGGTGGTCGTTTGAGTCAGGCGAGGCGGTGCTGGAACTTCGAGCGCACCACACGGGTCAAGCCTCCTGCACCCAACCATGGCAAGGTCATCATGAACCTGTTCAACAAGCTCCCGGGCTACGTGCAATCGGCGCCGGGGTTGGAGCATCTCATCTGGCGGCGCCTGCCGGCCATCCTGCTGTGGGGCACGCTGCTGCCGCTGGGGCTGGCGGGCGTGAATCGTGCGTTGGCGCCGGTCGCACCCCTGAACGGCAACGACGCCGCACTGCTGTTGTGGGACTACACGATGTTCGGTGTCGTCGTGCTGCACTGGACGCTGGTGCTGACGGTGGCGCTGGGGTGCTTCATCGTCAAGGTGATGAAGGGGCCGGCGTACGTGGCTGACGCCTACCCTTTGCCGGGTAACAACGGTGGGTCGATGACGCGGCCCTGAGCGATGAGCTCGTCGATGCGCGCCATGACGAGCAAGCCGCTCACCGAGTAGGGATCGAAGTCCGGCCAAACGATCTTCGTCTGTGGATCCACGTCGGACAGACTGACACGCGCCATGGACCATTCACCGTAGCGCCGCTCGGTGATGGTTTCGCAATGGATCAACTCCAGATCCTTGTGGCGCGGGTCCGCAAAGATGCGCGCATACAGGCGCGTCACCTGGCCACGCTCGCCTTCCAGCGCCTGCAGGAACACACCTTGCCCCTCGCAGAGCACGCCGGTGATGTGGTTTTGCGTGTTCCAGGCGTGTGCCGTGCGCAGAATCGAATCGGTCAGCGTGCGGGTCTGCGGGTCCACCGCTTTGCTCACGTAAATCAGGCGGATCAGCATGGTCCGGATGTCCTCGAGTTGATCGGGCCCGGGCAGAAGGGCAAAGCAAGACTGGCTGCTCGCGGCCGCCGTGCTGCA
The DNA here is from genome assembly GCA_031400795.1 of Rubrivivax sp. Classification (GTDB taxonomy): domain Bacteria; phylum Pseudomonadota; class Gammaproteobacteria; order Burkholderiales; family Burkholderiaceae_C; genus Rubrivivax. The sequence goes on from JANNQO010000315.1 coordinate 3,310, forward strand.
GGCGATTCGAGGATAGCAAGTTGAACGCCCCGTGTTTGCCGCCAGAGCCCCGGCGGGGTCAGTTCGCCAGAGTCTGCCTGGCAGCTGCAACTTGCGCCGCGGTTTCGCGTTAGCAAGGGGTAGGCACTTCAGATCCAGCCCAGCACCATGGACCCCCTTCTGCTTGCCCGCATCCAGTTCGCGGCCAACATCACCTTCCACATCCTGTTTCCGACGATCAGCATCGCGCTCGGATGGGCGCTGCTGTACTTCAAGCTTCGGCACAACCGGTTGGCGCGCAGTCAGGGGCTGCCGTTCACCGCCATGACACCTTGGCTGCAGGCGTACCGCTTCTGGGTCAAGGTGTTCGCGCTGACCTTCGCGCTCGGCGTGGTCAGCGGCATCACGATGAGTTTCCAGTTCGGCACCAACTGGCCCGGCTTCATGCAGACGGTGGGCAACATCGCCGGGCCCCTGCTGGCCTATGAGGTGTTGACCGCCTTCTTTCTCGAGGCCACGTTCCTGGGCGTCATGCTCTACGGCCACAGTCGCGTGGGCAACCGCCTGCACACGCTGGCCACAGTGCTGGTGGCGGGCGGCACCACGCTGTCGGCGTTCTGGATCATCGTGCTCAATTCCTGGATGCACACGCCGGCCGGGTTCGAGATGCGCGACGGTGTGGCGCACGCCACCGACTGGTGGGCGATCGTCTTCAACCCCTCGCTGCCCTACCGGCTGTCGCACATGATGATCGCGTCGGGGCTCACGGTCGCCTTCCTGATCGCCGGCGTCAGCGCCTACCGCTGGCGGCGCGGTGACCGCGGCACCGACGTCGGGCTGTCGATGCGCACCGGGGTCACCGTGGCGGCACTGCTGATCCCGCTGCAGATCGTGGTCGGCGACCTGCATGGCGTGAACACGCTGCAACACCAACCGGCCAAGATCGCCGC
>JANNQO010000316.1:0-1698 GCA_031400795.1 Rubrivivax sp.
CGCCTGCGCGCGGCCGGCGCCCGTATCGTGAACGCTGAAACGCCGGAGGCCGGCGAGATCGACGAGGTCTTTCGCAGCCTGGTCGCGACCGACCTGCTGGCGTTCCTCGGGCGCGAACGAGTGAACGCGCAGTTCGATCGACTGGATCCCGTGGCGGCCGCCCGGCTTCAAGTCGCATTCGACGTGCGCGCCGACGACTACGCGAGGATGCTCGCGCGCCGCCGCGTGGTGCAGCGCCTGGTGGCCGAACGAAGCGTCGGCATCGATGCGTGGCTCACGCCGACGGTACCGATGCTGCCGCAACCGACCACCGACTTCCGCAGCGTGGCCGACGTCGCCGAGTGGAACCGGCGGGCCACGCGCAACACGCGGCCCGGCAACCTTTTCGGGCAATGCGGGATCTCGTTGCCGATCCAGCACCTGGGCGTAGAACTTCCGGGCCAAGCGAGCAGCGCTGCGCTGCATGGCCAACCTATCGGCGCTGCGCTGCCGGTCGGCCTGCAACTCTGCTCAGCGCCCGGCCAGGACGCGGCGTTGCTGAACCTGGCCTGCACCGTCGAGGATCTTTTGGGCCGACCAGCCGAGACCGCATTGGACACGCTGGCGGTTCAGACCGAACTTTGACAGCTTGCTCATGTCGGGACTGTGGAGCTCCACGGTCTCAAACCGAGCGGCGCGCTGCCATGACCCTCGAGGGCGGGTGCGCTGCGCGACGCGGTGCCCGTGGAGTTTGGCCTGGTCCGCGGCACCGTGTAGTTCTCCATCATTGATTCAGTGAGTCGGGTTCTGTGCCGCGCGCAACGAACGGCGGCGCCGGCCGAGAAGCCCAGCGATGCCGGCAACCAGAAGCGCTGCGCTGGTCGGCTCCGGCACAGCCACGGCGCTGAGCTCGCGGGCCCAGAAGGCATAAGCGCCCTTCAGCATCGGCCCGTTGGCAGACACGAAAAACGCCAGCCCATCAACATCGGCCCAGTTCACGGGCAAGCCGGTGCTGCTGTTGATGCTGAAGGCCGACAACGGGATCTCGAGGCCCTGATCGAAAAGCTCCGGCAGGTCGATCGACATCGATGAAGCGTCCGGGTTCTCGCCGGGTGTGGTTTGGGTGCTGGCGTAGATCACCAGCTTCATCGGCGTGCTCAGGTACATGTCCAGCCGCAGCGCGCCGGCGGCCGACAGGTCCAGGTTCATCGGTGTCTGCGTGCCGTAGGCGAAGTTGAAGCTGGTTCGCTGCAAGCCAGTGGCGAAGGCCCACAGATCGCCCGCGCCGTTGATGCTTGCAAAGGTGGTGCCGGACGCCGCAGCGTCGGCGCCCAGCCACGCCGCCGTTGCCGCGTGGGTCTGTATCGGTGAACACGCAGGCCGCGCAGCAAACCCGCCACGACTTGGCGCGGCAGGCCCGAAGCCCCCTAAAAAGGAAGTGCGCTCAAAACCCCGACCCGCAAGCCGGGGCGGCCACCGCGGTCAGCGCCGCAATCGCCTCCAGCGGCGCGTCGCTGCCGGGCCCGTACTCCAGGCCGGTGGACAGGCCCATCGGATGCGCCCTCCGCGTGGGCTCAACGGATCGCCAACGGCGCGCCGATCGAGCCGGTGGCACCGACGATCGGCACCGGGCTGTAGACGTACATGAAGCGCCAGGCCTTGTCGGCCGCCAGTTCGTCGAGGTGCATGTTCTCCTGGTTCACGATGCCATGGCGCGTG
>JANNQO010000317.1:0-1780 GCA_031400795.1 Rubrivivax sp.
GACGACGCCGCGTTGCAGCGCTGGGGCATCCTGGCCAGCAACGCCGTGGCGCCGTGAGCAGCGCCGCCCCGTTGGCCCAGGCGTTCGCGGTTGCCGCGGGCTCGGCGCTGGGGGGTGTGTTGCGTTGGGGCACGGGCCTGTGGCTGAACGCCCGCTGGGCCGGGTTTCCGCTCGGGACGCTGGTCGTCAACTGCGTCGGAGGCGCCTTGATCGGGGCGGCGCTGGCCTGGTTGGAGCGCACCCCGGACGAGTTTTGGCGTGCTTTGTGGGTGACTGGTTTGCTTGGTGGTTTGACCACGTTCTCCGCGTTTTCCGCCGAGTCCTTGCTGATGTTGCAGCGCGGCCAGTGGGCGTTGGCGGCGGGGCATACGCTGGCGCACGTGGCGGGTGCACTGGGCTGCGCCGCATTGGGCCATCGGGCGGCGCAGGCGCTGATCGCTTGAAGATGAGTGATGGAAGCGTGACGCGTTGATCTGAATCAATCGAAACGGCTGGGAGAGGCGGCCAAGCACTGCCACGCTACCTTGAAATCCTCGATGCTTCCCCAACCTCCACTGCCATCGGAGGACATCCATGCGACTCGACAAACTGACGACGCAGTTCCAGCAGGCTTTGGCCGACGCGCAAAGCTTGGCCGTGGCGCGCGACAACCCCTATCTCGAACCGGTGCATGTGCTGGCGGCGATGCTGTCGCAGGACGAAGGGCCCAAGGCCTTGCTGGCGCGCGCGGGCGTGAACGTCGGCAAACTGCAAACGGCGCTCGAATCCGAAATCGCCAGGCTGCCCCAAGTTCAGGGCGGCGAGCAGGGTCAGCCCGGGCGCGAACTCGGCGCATTGCTCAATGCCACGGAAAAGGAAGCGAACAAGCGCGGCGATCAGTTCATCGCCAGCGAGATATTTCTGCTTGCCGCCACCGAGGGCAAGGGCGGCTTCGCAAGCCTGCTCAAAGAGCATGGCCTGACGCAAAAGAATCTCGAGGCGGCGGTGGAAGCCGTGCGCGGCGGCAAGAGCGTGGACAGCGCGGAAGCCGAAGGCCAGCGCGAGGCCTTGAAGAAGTACACGCTCGACCTGACGGAACGCGCCCGGCTCGGCAAGCTCGACCCCGTGATCGGCCGCGACGACGAAATCCGCCGCGCGATCCAGGTGTTGCAGCGGCGCACGAAGAACAACCCGGTGCTGATCGGCGAGCCGGGCGTGGGCAAGACGGCGATCGTGGAAGGGCTGGCGCAGCGCATCGTTGCCGGCGAAGTGCCCGACACGTTGAAGAACAAGCGCGTGCTCGTGCTTGACATGGCCTTGTTGCTGGCCGGCGCCAAGTTCCGCGGCGAGTTCGAGGAGCGGCTCAAGTCGGTGCTCAAGGAAGTGGCGCAGGACGAAGGCCGCACCATAGTTTTCATCGACGAAATTCACACCATGGTCGGTGCCGGCAAGGCCGAAGGCGCGATCGATGCGGGCAACATGCTCAAACCGGCGCTGGCGCGCGGCGAGTTGCATTGCATCGGCGCGACCACGCTCAACGAGTACCGCAAGTACGTCGAAAAAGACGCTGAGCTGGAGCGGCGCTTCCAGAAAATCATCGTGGGTGAGCCGAGCGTCGAGGCGACGATCGCGATCCTGCGCGGCTTGCAGGAGAAATACGAAGTCCACCACGGCGTGGAGATCACGAATCCGGTCGATCTCTTCCTTGACCAGCGCCGAGCCCTGCGCGGCGGCTTTTTCGGCCTTCCAGATTTCATCCAGATCGGCGGCTTCGCGCTTGAGCTTGTCAATCTCTTCCTCG
>JANNQO010000318.1:0-6642 GCA_031400795.1 Rubrivivax sp.
CCAACCTGACGATGCAAGAAGCGAATCACTGGCCAGGCGCGTGGCTGTTCCGGCCGAACGAGGTGCGCAAGCTGCCGGCGATGCCGGTGACACGCTGGCTGACCGTGCAGCAAGGCCGCTTGTGGGTGACGCGCGACCCCGCCGGCGACGAGGCGCAGGACATCTGGCTGGACGCCGGCGACGAACTGCGCCTGCCGCCCGGCAGCAGCTGGTGGGTCGAAGCCTGGCCGCAAGCGCAGGCGCGCCTCCTGGAAGAGCCGCCGCGCAGCGCCGTGCCGTTCAGCCTGCGTCGCGCCTGGGCTTCGGTGTCGGCCTGGATGCCTTTCTGGCGGCTGGCTTGACCTTCGCGGCCCGCGCCCGCAACGCCGCCTGCATCGCCAGCAGCGCCCAGGGCTGCATCAGCGCGGGCGATTCCATCGCCTCGGCCGGCACGCTCCAGTAGCTCATCGTGATCGGCTGGAGCTTGCCGTCGTAGACGAAGGGCTCGCAGCCGGCGGCGGCGAACTGCGCTTGGCTCAGCGCATCGACCTTCAGGTACAGCCGCTCGAACGCGATCAGCGCCACGAACAGTTCGTCGACATAGAGCCCATGCCCGCCGAACATGCGCCGCGCGCGCGCCGCACCCAGCGGCGACAGCAGTTCCAGGCAATGTTCGACGAGCGCGGCCGACATCGCGGCAGTCTATGCCGGCGGAGGACAATCGCGCCGATGACGCTGCCCTTCCCGCTGCTGCCCGCACAGGACAAGAAGCTGCTGCGCAAGCAGTTGCAGGCCGAGCGCCAGGCGATGAACGACCGCCACCAACGATCGGTGCATCTGCAGGAAGTGCTGCGCGTGTGGCTGGTCAGCCGCCAGGAACAGACGATCGGCGCCTACTGGCCGATCAAGGGCGAATTCGATGCGCTGCCGGCGCTGTACCGCTGGAGCGAGGCCGACGCCGGCCGACGCATCGGGCTGCCGGTGATCAACCGCGACACCAAACAGCTGCGCTTTCACGTCTGGTACCCCGGTTGCCCGATGGAAGACGACGCCTACGGCATTCCGAAGCCGAAAGACACCGACGCCTTCGAGCCACAGCTGCTGCTCGTGCCCTGCGTCGGCTTCGGGCCGGGCGGCTTGCGGCTGGGCTACGGCGGCGGGTTTTATGACCGCACCTTGGCGGCGCTGTCGCCCCGGCCGGTGACCGTGGGCGTGGGCTATGCGCATGGCTTCGTGCCCTGGCTCGAGGCCGAGGCGCACGACGTGCCGCTGGGCGCGGTGTTGACCGAGGACGGGCTGGCCTGGCAGCAGCCGGATCTCTGATCAGCCGAGCAGGGTGCGCACCGCGGCGATGCGCCGGCGCAGTTCCGACTCGGGGCTGGCGTGGCTGGCGCTGGCCAGTGCTTCGGCCTCGGCGCAGGCACGCGCGGCCGGCTCGGCGTGGCCCTCACGATGTTCGAGTTCGGCGCGGCCGCACAGCACGTGGCCTAGGTAGAGCTTGTCGTTCAACGGGCGCAGCACGGCTTCGGCGTCGTCCAGGTGCCGGCGCGCCTCGGCAAGCCGCGACTGTGCGAGGTACAGGTCGGCCAGGCTGCGCAGTTCGGAGCCTTCGATGCGGCGGTCGGCAGTCTCGCGCGTGATGGCCAGCGCCTGAAGCAGGCAGCGTTCGGCCTCGTCCCAGGACTGCTGCTGCATCGCCAGCCGACCCATGTCGCCGAGCACGTAGCCCTCGAAATGCCGGTTGCCGACCTCGCGGTGCAGCACCAGCGCCGCGGCAAAGCACTCCGCGGCCGGCACGAGCCGCCCCTGCTCGTGGTGCAGGCAGCCGAGGTTGGTGAGCGCATAGCCCTCGATCGAGCGGTCCTCGATCTCGCGCGCCAGTGCCAGCGACGACTCGAAGTTTCGCCGCCCCTCTTCGAGGCGGCCGCCTTCGGCATACGTCACGCCCAGCGAGTTGAACAGGGCGGCCTCGGCCTGTTGGCTGCCGAACTCGCGCGCGATCGCGAGCGCCTCCTCATACTCGGCCAGTGCCTGCACGATCTGCCCCTGCTCGTTGTGAAGCTGGCCGATCATCGCCAGCAGGCGACCGAGGGCGGGGCGGTCGCCGCGCGCGACGTGGATCGAGCGCGCCGCCTCGATCTCACGCATCGCGTCGGCAGGGCGGCCGGTTATTCGCAGCAGATTTCCGAGATGGTCACGCGTCCTCGCCTCGATCAGCGGCCAGTCATCGAGCCCCGGGAGCGCGAGGCCTTGGCGCAGCAACGCTTCGGCGTCGTCCATGCGCCCGACGGCGTGCAGCGCGCGCGCCACCGAGGTGGCCGCGCGGGCATGCAGGCGCGGCCCGAGCGAAGCCATCCCGAGTACGCCCTGACCGAGTTCGATGCCCAGCGCGTACGGTCCACGGAAGTCAAGCACCTCGTACGCGGCCAGGAAAGTACCGACCGCCGCCTCGGCCCAGCCATGCTGCATCGCGCGCCGGCAGGCGGCGACGAGGTTGTCCAGTTCGAGCGCCAACGCCGCGCGGCGCTGCACGCCGCCGGCTCGGTTCAGCGCGATCAACGCCTCGTCGCTGCCGGACGCGGCGAAGAAGCCCGCGTGCCGCCGCTGCACTGCGCGTTCGTGAGCCTCGCCGGCCTCGCGGCACTTCGCCTGGGCGTACTCGTGGACGCTCAGGTACATGCCGAAGAACGGCTCGGCCAGTTCGAGCCGGCGTTGCCGCACCGGCTGCCAGCTGCGCAGCAAGCACTTGTCGACCAGTGACTGCACCGTGTCGAGCACGGGCGTGCCTTCGGGCCAGGCCGCAAGGTCGAGCACCTGCTCGGCGGCTTCCAGCGTGAAACCGCCTTCGAACACCGAACACTGCGCCAGTGCTGCCTGTTCCCAGGGCGCGAGCAGGTCCCACGACCAATCGATCGCCGCGCGCAGCGTGGCTTGGCGCGCCGCCATGCCACGGCCGCCGGCGAGCAGCTGGAAACGATCGCGCAGCCGCTCGACGATCTGCGCCGGCGACAACACGCGCACGCGCGCTGCCGCCAGCTCGATGGCCAGCGGCAGACCATCGAGCAGCCGCACCACCTCGGCCACCGCCAGCTGCTGGCGCGCGTCCGGCCGAAAGCCGGGCTGCTGCGACTGCGCGCGCACCATGAACAACTCGATCGCTTCGCTGCTCAAGGCCAGCGGCTCGATCGGCAGCAGCTCTTCACCGCTCAGGTGCAGCCGCACGCGGCTGGTGGCGACGAAGCTCGCGTCGGCCGCGCGGTCGAGCCAGCGGCCCATCGTCAGCGCGGCGTGCTCGGCGACCTGCTCGATGTTGTCGAGGATCACCAGGCAGCGCCCGCGGCCGGCGATGGCGTGGCCGAGCTGGGCCACGGCATCGCCCTTGGCCAGCGCCACTTCGAGCGCCAGTGCCACCGCGAAACAGATGCCGTCCAGGCTGCGCGCTTCCGACAGATCGCAGAAGTACACGCCGCCCGGCCAGTCGCCGAGCCGCCCACGCGCGTAGCGGCACACCAGCCGCGTTTTGCCGCTGCCCCCCGCGCCGAGCAAGGTCAGCGCCCGCGCCCCGCCCTCCAGCCGCGCCGACAAGATCGCCAGCTCGGCGGTGCGGCCGATGAACGGGTTGCGCTCGGGCGCCAGGTTGTGCGGCACGTTGCGCACCGGCATCCACAGGCCGTCGGCGAGCACCACGCGGTAGGCCTTGTCAGCGTCAGGGGGCGGGCCGAGGTCGGGGCGGTCGAGTGGCGCGAGCTCGAACAGTTCGACCGGCGCCTGCACGCCCTTCAGCCGGTAGTGCCCGTGGCCGCGCAGCCGCCAGGGTGCAGCGTCGAGTGTTTCGAGCGCGGTGCGCGCCGCGTCGCTGGCCAGCGTCTGCCCGCCCAGCGCCAGCGCCATGATGCGCGCGGCGAAAGGTTTCGCCAGCCCTTCCACCTCGATCGGCTTGGCGCCGCGCGCCACGTCGGCGGGGCTGTTCTCGCGCAGCTGCACCTCGCCCACATGCAGCCCGGCACGCGCGGCCAGGCCGAGCGCTGCCACCTCCTCGTGGTACTCGAGTGCGAACGCTGCGGCGTCTCGCGCGCGATCGAAGATCAGGAAAAAGCCGTCGCTGCGGTCGATCTCGCGCCCGCCGTGGCGCTCGATCAGGTCGCGCGCGCGGCGATCGTGGTCGGCCCACCAGAGCGCCGCGGCGGCGTCGCCGAGCTGCTCGGTGGCGCGTGTGCTGTCGACCAGGTCGGTGAACAGCAGCGCGTGCGCCATGTCCGGTTCAGACCCAGCCGAGGCGGCGCAGGATGTCGATGGTCAGCGCCGATTGATTCAGCGTGTAGAAGTGGATGCCGGGCGCGCCGCCGGCCACCAGCCGCTCGCACAGCCGCGCCACGACCTCGATGCCGAAGGCGCGGATCGATGCCGCGTCGTCCATGAAGCCCTCCATCTTCAGCGCCACCCAGCGCGGAATTTCGATGCCGTCGCGTTGCGCGAATTGCGCGATCTTGGCGTAGTTGTGGATCGGCATGATGCCCGCCACGATCGGCACCTGCACGCCCAAAGCGCGCACTTCATCCACAAAATGAAGGTAGGCGTCGGGGTTGAAGAAGAACTGCGTGATGGCCGAATTCGCGCCCGCCCGGACCTTGTTGGCGAAGTGCTGCAAGTCGCGCTTGGCGTAGCGCTGCTGCGGGTGGTATTCGGGGTAGGCCGCGACCTCGATGTGCCAGTCGTCGCCCTGCGTTTCGCGGATGAACTCGATCAGCTCGTTGGCGTAGCGGAACTCGCCTGCGGTGGCGGTGCCGCTAGGCAGGTCGCCGCGCAGCGCGACGAGCCTTCGAATGCCCTGCGCGCGGTAGGTGGCCAGGATCTCGGCGATGTTCGCTCTCGTGCTGCCGACGCAGGACAGGTGCGGTGCCGCCTCGTGGCCGAGGGCGGCGATGTCGCGCACCGTGGCCAGCGTCTTCTCGCGCGTCGAGCCCCCCGCGCCGTAGGTGACGCTGAAGAATTCGGGGCTTCCGATCGCCAGCTCGGCGACGACGGTCTTCAGCTTCTCGCTGCCCACGGGCGTGATCGGCGGGAAGAATTCGAAACTGAGGGGGATGGACATGCGATTCAACCGAGCGATTCGAGGTGCTGCCGGGCGGCCTCACCGAGTTGTTTGTCGAAAGTGAGCAGCGGCACGCGCAGCTCGGCGGCCAGGCACAGGTAGGCCGCGTCGTAGCCCGACAGACCGTAGCGCAGCGCGAGGCCGAGCTGCTCCATCGGTGGCGGGTCGGCCATGTCGATCTGGTAGTCGAGGAAGTCTTGCAGCGCGCGCTGCACCACTTCGGCGGCGAGACCGCGGCGGTGCTTCTTGACGGCCACGTTCAGCACCTCCTGGTCGAGCAGCCGCGGCGCCCAGAGTTGCCGGCCGGCGAGCTGCGCCTGCGCGTCGAGCCGCTCGGCCTCGTCGAAGATCACGGCACACAACAAGCTGGCGTCCACCACCACCGGCGGCCGCACCAGGTAGTGCGCAGGCGGCTCGGCCACGTACAGCGTGCGGCGCAGTTCGCTCATTCGGCGATTCAGCGGCTGTCGCGGTCTTCGCGAATGATGTCCACCGCGCGCGGCACGTTGGTGAACGGCTCGGGGTAGCGCGCCAGGTGCTCGGCGGCGATCTGCTCGATGGACTTGAAACCGCGCCGCTCGGACACCAGCCGCCGCACGGGCGCCGCACCCGGCACGGGATCGGCGCGGCCATCCTCGGCCGCAGCGCGCTCGATGATCGCCATCAGCTCGCCTTGCAGCGAACGGTGGTTGCGCTCGGCGCGCGCGCGCAGCCGCTCGGCCAGGGCCTCGGGTACGGACTTGATCGACAGGTTGACGGCCATATTGGCCTCCAAAGTGGAGCCAACGGATTATGGAGCCGATTTGGCGCCAGAACAACTTCAAATGGACGCCGCGGAGCCGGCTTTGCCGGGCCGCAGGCGTCGCCCCCTGGAGGGGGAAGCGCCGCGAGGCGCGGTGGATCAGTACCTGTAGCTGTCGGGCTTGTACGGCCCCTGTTTGGGCACGCCGATGTAGGCCGCCTGCTCGTCGGTGAGTTCGGTCAGCACCGCGCCCACCTTCTTCAGGTGCAAGCGCGCAACCTTTTCGTCCAGATGTTTGGGCAGCACGTAGACCTTGCCCACTTCGTAGTAGTCGCTGTGCGTGAACAGTTCGATCTGGGCAATGGTCTGGTTGGCAAAACTCGAGCTCATCACGAAGCTCGGGTGGCCAGTGCCGCAACCCAGGTTCACCAGGCGACCCTTGGCCAGCAGGATGATCCGCTTGCCATCGGGGAAGATGACATGGTCGACCTGCGGCTTGATCTCTTCCCACTGGCAATCGGCCAGCGCGGCGACGTCGATCTCGTTGTCGAAGTGGCCGATGTTGCAGACGATCGCCTGGTCTTTCATCGCCTCGATGTGCCTACGCGTGATCACGCTCTTGTTGCCGGTGGCGCTGACGAAGATGTCGGCCTTGCCGGCCGCGTAGTCCATCGTCACCACGCGGTAGCCTTCCATCGCCGCCTGCAGGGCGTTGATGGGGTCGACCTCGGTCACCCACACCTGGGCCGAGAGTGCACGCAAGGCCTGCGCCGAACCCTTGCCCACGTCGCCGTAGCCGCACACCAGGGCCACCTTGCCGGCCACCATC
>JANNQO010000319.1:0-7162 GCA_031400795.1 Rubrivivax sp.
GCAGGCCCTGTAACTATGCAAAGCGCCGCGACCTCGACCACCGCTGTCGACATAGTGAACAGCGGTGCCGGGCGCCGCGGATCTACGCATAGTTGAGGTCTATGCATAGGGGTCGCTATGGATAGCTTTGCATAGCGACCCTGAGCTGCCGGTCGGCCTCAAGCAAAGCTGCCGCTCAGTCCTTCGATCCGTCGACGCGTCCGCCTGCGGTCCTGCTTTCCCACGCCGTCACGATTGCGCGGTGATGGGGGATGTTGTGCGGGAAGCCGTGGCGCAGGGTGGGGTCGGCGCTGTGCTGACTGATCGCGTCGGCGTGGGCCATCAGCGCGATGTGGGCGCGGGTGAGCCACACGGCCGCGCGAGGGTCGCCTCCGCGGGCCAGCGTCTGGTGGTAGGTCAGTTCGATGAGACGGGATTCAGTTCCGTCCAGCGTGCCGCCGGCGGCGATGTGGTCTAGCACCGGCTGGAGTGCAGCGAGGGCAGCGGCGTTGTCGCCCGCAGCCAGCGCCACGCGTGCCAGGCCGGCACTGGCGTCGTGCTGGGCAGGGCTATCGATCACCGACGCCCACGTCTGCGCGCGCACGTAAGCCTCGCGCGCGGCTGCTGTGCGCCCGAGGGCCAGTTCTGCGTTGCCGAGGCACAGTCCGGCAAGCACCTCTTCGGCGCGTGCCAGTGCCGCGACCGAGATGTCCAACGCCTGCCGCGCCAGCGCCAACGCCCGCGTCTCGTCGCCTTGCCACAGCGCCACGGTCGATAGGTTCGCGAGCGCACTGCCCTCGACAGTCCGGTCGCCGTTGGTTCGCAGCAATTGCAGCGCCGCGTCCAACTCCTGCCGGCTCTGCGCCAGGTCGCCCAGGGTCATCCAGCCGATGCCCAGGTTCGCGCGGGTGATGGCTTCGCGGACGTGGTCGCCCAGTTCGTGTTCGATCAACAGGATTTGCCTGTCCAGTTCTAGCTCGCCTACCAAATCGTCTTGCACGGAAACGGCGGCTGAGAGCGCATTGAGCAGATTGCCCTCCGCCGAGCGCAACCCCCGGCGCCGCGCCTCATCCAACCCCTGCATCGCGAGCGCACGACCGGCTTCGATGTCGCCTTGATTTATCTGCGCGACCGCCAGCAGCCGTAGCGCGCCTAGCCGCAGGCCGTCGTCACCCGCGCGTGCTGCCCACGCCATGCTTCGGCGGGCGGCGGCATCTTGCTCTGCCCAGTCGGCGCGGCGCATGGCGTGGTGTGCGCGGCGCGTGGCTACTTCTGCGCGCCGCCGGTCGTCGCCTAGCTGGTCGGCCAGGTGCGCCAGCGCGTCGATGTCGGCCGCCTGCTCGTCGCGACGGGCCTGTAGGTTAAGCGTCTGCTCGCGCACGCTGTGCAGACGCCAGCGCAGTTCGGTGTCGGCGGGTGTCGTCGCCTGCGCTTCGCCCATCAGCGCCAATGCCCGGCCAGCATGCGCCAGCACCCGATCATGCCCGAATCGCTGCTCGGCCCGCTCTGCAGCGCGGGCGTGGAACTCGGCAGCGTTGGCTTCTTCACCTGCCAGTTCGAAGTGTTCTGCAGCCAGCCCAAGTACGCCGCCCGCGCGCGGGCCTCCCTGGTCAGCCAGCCCGGCCAGCCACTGCGCCACCCGCGCATGCCACTCGCGCTTGTGGCGTTTGAGCACGGTGTCATACGTAACCTGATGCAGGACTTGGTGGCGGAAGGCGTACTCGCGCAGGCCGCCGATCTGCGCATCAGCACGCGGTAGCGTGAGTTCGCGTCGCACCAGCGCCGGCAGCTGGTCAGCGGCTTGTGCCTCTACAGCCGCCAGCGCCTTATCCCAGAACACTGCGCCCGCCGCGTGCTGCTGGTGGGCCAGTTGCTTTACTGCTGCGTGTCAGCCAGGCTCCGCGTCCAGGCGGCCAAGATCTCGCGGTGGTGCGGAATGTTCTGAAGAAAGCCCGCGCGCAGCCGCGGGTCGGTGATCCGGTCGGCGGTGGCCTGCATCGCGTCATGCGCCCGACGCAGCCAGCCGGCCGCACGGGCGTCGCCCGCCTTGGCCAGCACCTGATGGCAGGTCAGCTCGATCAGGCGCGGCAGGTCGGTGCCTTCGAGCGTGACGCCGCCCGCGCCGGCCTGCGCGTCGAGGGCGAGCAACGGCCCAAGGGCCTGCAAGGCTGCGGCGACGTCGCCTTGCGCCAGCGCCACCCGCGCCAGCGCTGCCGAAGCGTCGTGTTGAAACGCAATGCCCGTGTGAACGGCACGCGCGTGCGCCTGCGCGAGCGCCTGGCCAGCCGCCGCATACCGCCCCAGTGCCAGTTCTGCTTCGCCCAGCATCCACAGCATCCCGATTTCGGTGACTGGTCTCTGCACCGACACCTCTTCTTCGAGTGCCGCGCGTGCCAGCGCCAGGGCACGGGCATCGTCGCCTTGCCACCGTGCCAGCATCGACAGACTGCACAGCGCGGAGGAGTGCGCCCCGCGGTCGCCGTTCGCGCGCGACAGGCGCAGACTCTCATCGAGTTCACTCGCGGCAGCGGCGAACTCGCCGAGAAGCAGCCAGCAACCCCCTACGCTGCAGCGTTCAACGGCTTCGCTGCGTCGGTCACCCGCGGCCAGCAAGGCTGCAAGCGATTCACGGTGCAGCATCAGCGCCGCCACATCGTCGCCTTGTCCTGCGGAGACCAGGGCCAGCGTGCTCAGGCATACTGACTCGACCCTGCTCAAGCCCAGGGCGCGGGCTTCGGCAAGCGCTTCCAGGGCCAGCGACCGAGCGCTGGTGGCAGCACCCTGGCAGTACAGCGCCAACGCCAGCAGGCGCTGGGCCAACAGGCGCAATTCATCACCGGCCGCCGAGCCAGGCGCTTGTGCCCACTCGACCGCTCGGCGCGCCGCCGCTTCCATCGCCGGCCAGTCGCCGAGAAGCAGCGCGAGGACAGTGCGCCGCCACGCCGCATGCGCTCGATGCCCGTTGTCGTCCAGCTTGTCGGCAAGGATGTCCATCGCCGCGATGTCGGCTCGCTGCCCGGCCCTGTCGCCCTGGATGTACAGCGTGGCTTCGCGCGTCACCAGCAGCCGCCAGCGCAGCGGCCGCGTGTCGGTGCTGGGGTCTGCCTCGCGCTTGTCGATCAGCGCCAGCGCCCGCTGCACATGACTGAGCACGGCCTCGTGGGCCATCCTTGTTTCGGCCTGCTCGGCAGCGCGGGCGTGGAACTCGGCGGCGATGGCATCGTCCCCGGCCTGCTCGAAGTGCTCGGCCGCCGCGGCCAGGAAGTCGTTGGCCCGCAGTCCGGTCTGTGCGGCCAGCCACTGGGCCACCTTGCCGTGCAGCGCCTGCCTGGTCCGCTTCAGCACGGTGGCATAGGTCACCTGGTGCAGGATCGCGTGCTTGAACGCGTACTCGCGCAGCTCGTCGCTGTGGGCATTCGGGCGCGGCAGCGCCAACTCGCGTTGCACCAGTCGCGGCAGCGTCGTCGCGGCCTGTTCGTCCAGCGCTATCAGCGCACGGTCCCAGAATACCGGGCCGATGACGCTGGCCCGCTGCAAGGTCAGCTTTTCGGCGGCCGGCAGGCCGTCGAGCCGGGCTTGCAGCACTCCGGTCAGCGCGCTCGGCACACGGGTCAGCAACAGCCGCTCGGCGTTGACCTTCCAGGCCTCGCCGGTCTCGATCGCCCCCTGGTCGATCAGCATCTTGACCAGCTCTTCCATGTAGAACGGGTTGCCCTCGGAGCCACCGATGACGAGCTCGCGCAAGGCCGCCGGCACTTCGGGCAGTTTCTTCAGCAGCTCGTTGGCGAGGTCGCGGCTGGCGCGCTTGTCCAGCGGTGCGAGGTCCAGGCGTATATGCAGCGCATCAGCACACCAGGCAGCGCGCCGCTCGAACAGCGCCGGCCGGCTGGAGGCCAGGACCAGCATCGGCACGTCGCGGTTGACCTCGCTCAGGTAGGCCAGGAAGTCCAGGCTCTCGTTGTCGGCCCAGTGCAGGTCTTCCAGCTGCAGAACGATCGGCGAGCCGTCGCTGGCACTGACGCGGCGCAGGGTCTGCGCCGCGGCGTGAAAGGCGCGGTTGCGGATCTGCCGCGGGTCGTCGAGGATGCCTTTGACGTGGCGGCTGTCGCGCCATTCGATGCCGATCAGGTGGCCCAGCAGGTGGGCGTGGCCCTCGGACAGGTCGGCGCCATCGTCGTGCTCGAACAGCGGCATGATGCCTTGCTCGATCTTGGCCCGGGCCACGTCCAGCGTGTCGTCGTCGGCGATCTGCAGCCGCCACGCCAGGATGTCTCGCAGCAGCCCGAACGGCTGGCCCTGGGTCTGCGGCGTGGCCCGGCCGCGGAAGATGAAGAAGGCCTCGGGACGTGCTTCGCTCCAGGCTTCGAACTCGTACAGCAGCCGGCTCTTGCCGATACCGGCGTCGGCCACCACGGTGACGGCGGCGAGTGTTCGGTGTTCGTACAAGCGCTTGAACGCGTCCTGCAGTTGCTCGAGTTCGGCGTCGCGGCCGATCATCCTGGTGGCCACGCCTTCGATGCCGCGGCTGCCGATGCGGAAGGTGCGCGGCTTGGCCCGTATGACCAAGTAGCTTTGCACGGGCTCGTCGACACCCTTGACGGCCAGCGGCGCCTGTACCTCCACTTCGAACATGCCGCGCACCTGGGCATAGGTGTCGTGGCTGATGCGCAAGGCGCCGGCCGGCGCCGTCTGTTCCATGCGCGCGGCGATGTTGACGGCGATGCCGCGGATGCTGCCGTCGGCGTCGACGCCACCGCCCAGCAGCACGCCACCGGTGTGCAGGCCGACGCGGACGTCGAAGCCGCTGTGCTGGTGGCTGCGCAGCACCTCGCCGGCGAGCTCGCGGCCGAGTTCCAGCAGGGCCAGGCCGCAGCGCACGGCGCGCTCAGCGTCGTCCTCGCGGGCTTCGTCAGCGCCGAAGGCCGCAAGGATGTTGTCGCCGGCGTACTGCAACGCCCGGCCGCGGTGCGCCTGCACGATGGCCGTGCCGCGGGCCAGCGCGTCGTCCATCACCGCGCTCACGGCCTCGGGGTCGAGCCGCTGCGCCAGCGTGGTGGAACCCACCACGTCGAGGAACAGGATGCTCACTTGCTTCAAGGCCTGCGCCGGCGCGGGCGGCGGGGCCTGCGCAGACAGTGCGGACAGTTTCGCGCGCAGCCCGGCCAGCATGGTGTCGACAGCGAAGTCCCCCAGCACGGTGCGCTGGGCTTCGAGCGCCACCATCGCGGCTTCGAGTTGTTGCGGCTCCGTCGACATCCGCACGCAGAATAGCAAACTCTTCAGGCGTTCAGCGCAGCGGCGTCCTCTGGCACTTGGTAAATTGGATGGCTGCTTGTGAGACCCGCCTCGGATGGCGGCTCATGGCCGAAACCTGCTGTAGACCGTACCGTTTTCGGCGCCGCCGCCGAACTCTCGTCGGCAGCGGGCACGTTTGGAAATCTCGCCAGCGGACACTCGAGTGCCACGCCAGCGCGTTCACGCCGCTTCCAGCTCCACGCTCACGCGCCGCCCGAGTGCCGTTGCGATGTTCACCAGCGCATCGAGCGAGAAGCGAGATACGCGCCCGCGCAGGAGATCGTTGATGCGTGGCTGGGTGACACCGCAACGCTCGGCCGCCTCGACCTGCTTCCAGCCCTCGGCCTCGATCAACTCGGCGATCTGGCGCATCAAGTCCGCCCTCGCATGCAGGTCCGCCGCCTGCTCGGGCGTGTCGGCCAGAGCGACCCACACGCTCGCAACCGCGGCGCAGCCGCGCCGCCTTCTTGTGAAGGAAGTCCACCATGGACGCAACCCCGTCGACTCGCTCTCGTCATCGTGAGCCCTGGAACAAGGGCAAGCTCATGACAGCCGACGTTCGCAGACTGGATGTCTGCTGCGACTGAGTCAGGTTGTCCAGCGCATCAGCGACACGACTAGAACCAGAATGCCAAGGCCAAGGTTGATCGAGACCCAGCTGCGTATCTGTGCCAGCGCCGCACCGCCGGCGGTCCACTCCGACGCCGCAACGGCGCGGCCTAGCCTTTTGTAGAGCACGAAGCGGATGTGCATGAAGATCGCCACCATCGCGACACCAAGCACCGCCATGATGGTCCAGGCCAGCGGCATCTCGAAGCCGCCACCCGACTGCACGGCCTGCTTGGCCACGCGCCCCAGCATCCAGACACCGCTGGCCAGCGTCAGCAACGAGGCCACGAGCACAGCCTGAAAGAAGCGGCCGAGCACGTCGTGCATCAAGCGTAGCCGCACCGGCGGTTCGAGCTGGGCGACGGCGGGGCGCAGGAAGAAGTGCGCAAACACCATGCCTCCGATCCACACGACGATGGACAGCACATGCAAAGTCTTGAGGGTCGCGTAGATCATCAAAGAGGCTCGTTCACATCGACACCCAGCGCGTGATCCACTCGCTGCCCCAGGCCCACGCCATCAGCACCAGGCCTGCGGTGACGAACAGCGCAACGCCCGCAGTCGTCAGGCCATGGAGCACCGCGACGCCATCGCGAAACACCAGCCCCAGCCCGATGAGCATCATGGCCAGCGCCGGCAGCACATTGCCGAAGGGAATCGGCAGCACGACGATGACGGCCATCAGCCCAACCGCTGCGGCGGTCCATGAGTATCGGCCCGCAGATGCGAGGTGGCTCAGCCGGGCCCTGGCGAAGCGTCCGGCCATGGAATAGCCAGACCCAAGCATGCCCAGCACACGCTGCGCCCAGCGGCGCGAGAGCTCGAGTTCGGCCACGCGCCGGGGAAGGCATGCTGAGGAGTGGCCCCGCCACATCGCAGCCGCCAGCGCGGCCATCCCCAGTCCGAGCACCGTGCCCACACCCGGCATGGGCAGGAGACACGGCACTGCCATCAGCAGCAACAAGGTGCCGTGTGCCGCGGGCAAGTGGGCTTGCGCCAGGGTTCGCATCGACACCCGCTCAGCGGGCAAGTCAGCGGCTGCTTCGCGCAGCCGCTGCACGATGGGTGCCGTCATGTCGGCGCGACGACAGCGGGCAGCCCGCGTGTCTTCCACAGCGACACCAGCACACCACCGGCAATCAGACCGAAAGTCACCGTCAGCGAGATCACCGGCGGGATCTTGCCGATGATGCCGACCAGGAAGATCTTCGAACCAATGAACACCAGCACCAGGGCCAGCGCGTACTTCAGGTATTTGAAGCGATGGATCATCGCCGCC
>JANNQO010000320.1:0-17759 GCA_031400795.1 Rubrivivax sp.
GCGACGACCTGCGCGCCACGGGCATCGACGCGCAGGATGAAACCATCACCGCCGTTGCGGCGGTAGCCCAGCGAACGCGGCCTGCGCTGTGTGCTGACCGTGACCCAGATGCGGCGTTCGCCTTCGAGCGCGTCGACGAGAACGAAATTGGTGGGCGGCAGCGCCGCGCCGCCGACCTCGGTCAACCAGGGCTCGACGCGGCCATCGCGCCACAGCCGGTAAACGCCGCCGTCGTCGGCGCCGAGTTGCGCGAGCAGAAAGCTGCCGTCGGCGAGCAGCGCGGCGCCGTTGGGTCGCAGCGCACCGCCGTCTGGACGCACGGCGGTGTACAGCGCCTGCGTGCCGTCGGCCTTCAGGTGCGCGATGCCGCCTCGCCAGTCGGCGCAGAACAGGTCGCCCGCAGCGTTGGCCAGTACGCATTCCGGCCGCATCAGGCCCTGGCCGCGCCAACCGATCTGGCCGGCTGGGTCGGTTGAGCGAGGCGAGCCGAGATGACCCTCGGCGCTGGTCGGGGTGATCGCAGGGCGATGCAGTGCGTTCATTAACGTATACGCTAATGACCGCGGCAAAGTTGAGAATCGGGGCTTTCCCGCGGCCCGACATCCGGCAGACAGCCCGCTGCGTATGCCGGGTACGCCGACACTCTGTGCCGGCTGGTCGTCCGCCCCGACAGGAGAACGCCATGGCACAGCCTCGCAGCAACACCGAATTCAGCAGTGGCGGACAGCGCTGCCGCGCCTGGTGGTACCCCCCTGCCAGCGACGCCATTGCCGCCAACGGCAGCTGCATCGTGATGGCGCATGGCCTGGGCGGCGTGCGCAGCGCCGGCCTCGAGCCTTACGCCGAGCGCTTCGCCTCAGCCGGTTTCGCGGTGCTGCTGTTCGACTACCGGCACTTCGGCGACAGCGACGGCCAGCCGCGCCAGCTCGTCTCGGTGCGGCGCCAGCTTGCCGACTGGGCTGCAGCGGTCGCCTTCGCGCGGCGCCAGCCGGGTGTGGATGCGAACAGCATCGTGCTCTGGGGCAGCTCGTTCTCGGGCGGGCACGTGGTCGTGGCCGCGGCGCGCGATGCGCGCATCGCCGCGCTGTGCGCGCAAGGGCCGATGATGGACGGCCTGTCGGCATCGCTGAACATCGCGCGCTACGCCGGTTTCGGCCAGCTGCTGCGCCTGTCGGCGCGCGGTCTGCACGATGCTTTCAACGCACTGCTCGGCCGCTCGCGCGTGCTGCTGCCGCTGGTCGGCGCGCCGGGCACGCTGGCCACCATGACCACCCCCGACGCCGAGCCCGGCTACCGCAGCATCGCCAGCCCCGAATGGATCAACGGCATCTGCGCCAGCTTCGTGCTCGGGCTGGCGTTCTACCGGCCGGTGGCGCAGGCGCGGCGCGTGCGCTGCCCGGCGCTGATCATCGCCGTGGACGACAGCGTGGCACCTGCCGCCGCGGCCTTGCGCACGGCGCGCAACATCGGCCAGCGCTGCGAGCTGCAGCAGCTGCCGATCGGGCACTTCGATCTGTACACCGGCCGCGGTTTCGAGCAAGGCAGCGGATTGCAGCTCGACTTTCTGCGCCGCGTGCTGCGCGCCGGGGCCGTGCCCCAGAGCGCGCCTTCGCCCACCCTCATGCCGACAACGACAGAACCAATGCCCAACGGTTGAGCTTGCCCAGGTCTTGCGCTTCGTGGTCACTCACCACGAGCCGCCACGCGCCGGCAGCGGCTTCGCCGAGCAGCGTGGCCAGGGCCGGTGCGGTGGCCACGGTCCAGGTCTGGATGACGTTGTCGGCGGAGTGTCCGGTGCGGTCGTGCAGCACCACCTCGCGCGCCGAAGGAGCGATCAAGCGCACGCGCAGGTCGCCGATCCAGCTGTGCGTGATGTCCACTTCGACGCGCAGGTCGCTGACCTTTCCCGCCGCGTTGCAGACCAGGGAGCGGGTCACGCCGGCCGGGGTGTTGTCGGGGATGGCCACACCGGGGGACTCGCTCAATTGCAGCGGCGCCGCGACCGGCGTGGCTGTGATCGACCAGCGCCGCAGCCGGCCGCTGTCGGCCTGGGCCAAGTCTTGCACGCGCAGCGTCCAGTCGCCGGCCACCGCCACGCCACGCAGGTGGGCCAGCGCCGGGTTGTCCACCGTCGTGTAGCTGCGCACCAGGTCATGCTGGCTGCCGCCGTTGCGGTCGTGCAGCAGTGTCGACATGCCGCCGGGTGAGATCAGCGTGACGGCCAGATCGCCGATCCAGGTGTGCTCGATGTCGACCGCGAGCTGGATCGCCGCCGCCTGGCCATTGCCGGTGAGGTTGAGCCGGTCTTCGATGCCCGCGGCATCGTTGTCAGGGATCGGCATCGAGGGTTCGGAAGTGGCCGTCCACACGCCTGAAGGCGCCCCGGGCGGCGGCACGGGGGGCGCCGCACCGGCCAGCGCTGCCGCCACTGCCGCTTGGGCGTCGACCTTGCCGAAGCCGAACCAGGGGCTCCAGGTGCCGTCGCTCGATTGCACGTCGCTGAACTGACCGACAGCGAAGGGCGCCACCGGCGAGATGTCCCAGTTCGGCGTGGCGTCGAAGCTGGCCGGCGGCGTGCGCGCATAGACCGTCATGTCGAGATCCTTGGCCGCGCTGCGGCGCAGGATCGAGCCCACGTCGGCAGCGGTCAGCAAAGGGTTCGCCGAGATGACCAGTGCGGCGATGCCGGCCACCAGCGGCGTGGCGCTCGAGGTGCCGCCGAACTGGAACGTGAAGCGCGCCCCCTCACCGGTGGCCGCCGTCACGCCCAGGCCCGGCACGGTCATGCGCCAGTAGGCGTGCGAGTTGCTGCTCGGCGCGCACAGGTCGATGCCGCTGCCGTAGTTGGAGTAGTGGCTGCGCTGCGCGTTGCTGGCCAGCGCCGCGATGTGCAGCACGCCGGGCAAGGGCACCAGCGAGTTGCGGAACTGACGCGAGGTCCGCACGCCCACCCAGGTCGGGCGGTTCGCGGCGTCCAGCGCCCAGCCGTCGCTGAAGGGGATGTTGTGCGCACTGGTGTGCTGGATCGGGCAGTTCTCGTTGCCCGCGGCCCACAGGAAGACAATGCCGCGCCCGCGCCGCCCGCCGCTCGCGGACAGTGTGGCAATGCGGTCGGTGACGAAGGCGGCGAAGCGGTTGTCGGGCACCAGCCCCCAGGAGTTGCTGAACACATCGGCCTTATCGGCGATCCAGTCGAGCGCCGCGAGCAGCTTCGAATCGCTGGTGAAGAGCGACGTTGCGTCGGACTCCCACTTCACCGGCAACAAGCGGCAGCCCGGCGCCGCGCCGACGGTCATCAGCCCATCGGCTTCGCCCGCCACGACGCCGGCACACGAGGTGCCGTGGTTCGAGCCGGACTGGTACATGCGCTCGGGCAGCGCATCGGCGTCGGACGACTTCACCAGCCGCTGGCCCTGGAAGTAGCCCCAGGCGGCGAACTTGCCCACGCTGTCGAAATCGGCGTGATCGAGCCGGCAGCCGTCGTCGCTGATCGCGATCACCACCTCGGCGCTGCCGAAGTGGCCGAGCAGCTGCCAGGCTTGTTCGCAACGCGCGCTCGAGCGTGGATCGAACTGCGCCTCGGTCGAGCGCTGGTGCAGGTGCCAGCTGCGCACATAGTGAACATCGGTCGGAACTGCGAGCTGGCGCCGCTGCATGCGCTGGTTCAGGTCGTTCTCGGCCAGCGCGACGGTGCTCTCGTTCTCGGTCAGCGCCACCACCAGCTTCACCGGGTTGATGCCGGTGTGGTCGGTGAGCTGGTAGAGGTAGTCGAGCGGGCCGTACTGCAACTGCACCACCAGCCCATGGCGGGCGGCGAGTGCGTCGATGTCGGCCTGCGCGGTACCGGGCTTGAAGCGCACCATCACGCGGTCGGTGACGAGGAACTCGGCGCCGCTGTCAGCCACTTCGTAGACGTGGTGCGTCGGCGCGATCTTGCGCGCTGCGGCCATCTTCGTTTCGAGCTGCGCCGGCGCCACGTTCAAGCGGGTGGAGGCCGAAGACACCTGCACGGAAGAGCGCGCACCCAGCGGTGCCAGTGCGGCGCCGAGCGCGCGCACGACGAAGCCGTCGTCGCGCTTGTTCAGCGCGAGCTTTCGCCGGCGCGGTAGGTGTAGGAGGGGGCGTCGCCGGCGGCAGCGGCGCTGCGCGGCTTGCGGGTGGTGGCCATGCGGGTGCTCCTGGTTGACGATCAGTGCCGGCGCGATGGTTGCGGCGGTGCTGCATGAAGCACTCTAGACCGTGTCGAGGCGCTGCCCATCCCTAGGATGCGGTCTACCGCGATTAAGCCCCCAGCCCGGCCCACGGGCGCAGGCCCGGGAGAGCGCCCGATGCGATGCAGGGCGCGGGGGCGGCCGGCATCCTGGTGCTGTGTATGCTGCGGGCATTTGCAAGAGGTCGCCCGATGCCTGAAGCCAAGCGAAGCATATCAAATAGCTTCCAACGTTTCGTTGATTCAGAAAAGTCCAGCGGCATTCTACTGATCCTGTGCACCGTCATTTCGCTGGGCATAGCCAATTCAGCGCTCAGTTCCAACTATCTGGATTTGTGGCAGACACGCGCTGCGGGCCTCACGTTGAAGCACTGGATCAATGACGGCCTGATGGCAATCTTCTTCTTGCTCATCGGGCTCGAGCTCGAGCGTGAGATCTACAGCGGAGAGTTGTCGAACTTGCGGAGTGCACTCCTTCCAATGTTTGCTGCCATTGGAGGAGTTGCGGCTCCGGCGCTGATTCATTTTTCACTGAACATGGGAACATCGACTCAGCCCGGACTGGGCATTCCGATGGCTACGGACATAGCGTTTGCTTTGGGCGCTCTGTCGATTCTTGGAAGCAGGGTTCCGACTTCTCTGAAAGTTTTCGTCGTTGCCTTCGCAGTCATCGACGATCTATGTGCGATCATCGTCATTGCAGTGTTTTACACCGCAGATGTCGCGTCGGATTTTCTTGCAGCAGCGTTCGCCATCTGGGTCATTCTCTGCGCACTGAATCGATACTTTCGCGTCATGTCGTTGGTTCCCTATCTGGCGGGTGGTGCGCTGATGTGGTTCTTCATGGTCAAGTCCGGCGTCCATGCGACCGTCGCCGGCGTGATGCTGGCCTTTGCCATTCCGTTTTCTTCGAAGTCAGAGGATGAGAGCTCGCCGTCGCACAGGCTCGAGAACTTCCTGCACAAACCCGTCGCGTTCTTCATCCTTCCTTTATTTGCGCTGGCAAATACCGCGGTCATTGTCGGGTCCGATTGGATGCCTAATCTCTTGAGCGCCAATAGCATTGGCATCATTGCCGGGTTGGTCTTGGGTAAACCAGTGGGGGTAACTGTGCTGTGTCTTGTTGCTGTGTTCTTTGGCATTTGTCGCCTGCCCTCTGACCTCGGCTGGCGCCACATTGTTGGCGCAGGAATGCTTGGTGGAATTGGTTTTACGATGTCAATCTTCATCACCAATCTCGCGTTCCAGGGAGATACGGCCACCATAAACGCGTCAAAGGTTGCGATTCTTCTGGCATCTACGGTGGCTGGGTTCGGTGGAGTTTTGTGGCTGCACCTCTTCGGAGCAACGCGAGGCGGCGGGCGCCCAACGGGTGAGGGCAAGGACGCCTAACCTACGCCTAACAATGAACTGATGCCACGGCCTCGTCGCGTTCGATGCGGCCGTCGATCAGCTCGATCACGCGGTCGCAGCGCGCGGCCAGGCGTGGGTCATGCGTGACGAGCATGAACGAGACCTTCAGCGCCGCGTGCATGCGGCGCATGACGTCGAAGACTTCGTTGGCCGACTGCGTATCGAGGTTGCCGGTGGGCTCGTCCGCCAGCACCAGCGGCGGCTCCAGCACCAGCGCGCGGGCGATCGCCACGCGCTGCTGCATGCCACCGGAGAGTTCACCCGGGCGCTTGTCGATGGCGTCTTGCAGGCCGACCGAAGTCAGTACCGCCAGCGCCCGCGCGCGCTGCGCTGGCGTGACGCGGCCTTCGCGCATCAGCGCCGGCAGGGTCACGTTCTCCAGCGCGCTGAAGGCCGGCAACAGGTGGTGAAACTGGAACACGAAGCCCAGCGTCGCGCGCCGGCGCAGCGTCAGCTCGGCATCGCTGAGGCCACCGGTCTCTTCGCCTTCGATGCGGTAGCTGCCCGCGCTGGCACGTTCGAGCAGGCCCACGATGTTGAGCAGCGTGCTCTTGCCCGAGCCCGATGGGCCGATCAGGGCCACGAACTCGCCGCGCGCGATCTGCAACGACAGGCCGTGCAGCACTTCGGCTTCGTTGGGGCGGCCGGCGTTGTAGGTCTTGCGGATCTCGCCCAGCTCGATCAACGGTGCGGTGGCAGTGTTCATGGCGCGGTCATCTCAGGGCCGCGTCACAGCCGGATGGCCAAAGCCGGGTCGAGCTGCGCGGCACGCCGCGCCGGTGCCACGGCAGCCAACACGCCGCACAGAGTGGCCACGCCCGCCACTTGCAGCGCAAGGCTGGGCTGCAAGGTGATGATGAACAGCGGCAGGCCATCGGCGCCCTGCGCCAGGCGCGAGAAGGCCCAGATCAGCGCCATGGCGAGCAGCACGCCGAGTCCCGAGCCGATGGCGCCGACGATCGCACCCTGCAGCAGGAAAATGCGCATCACCTGGCCTTGGGTGGCACCCATCGCGCGCAGGATGCCGATCTCGCGGCGCTTTTGCACCACCGACACCACCAGCACACTGGCAATGCCCAGCACCACCACGACCATCACCACCGCGCGGATCACACCGGTGCTGACCGACTGGGCGTTCAGTGCCGAGACCAGCGACGCATTGGCCTGCTGCCAGCTCTCGATCTTGTACGGCAGGCGCTGGCTCAATTCGGCGGCCAGGGTCTGCGCCGTCCACACGTCGTCGAGCTTGAGGTCCAGACTGGTGGCGCCACCGGGCAGCCCGACCAGGCTTTGCGCCGCACGCAGCGGCACGATGACGGTGCGGCGATTGAGGTCGCGCACGCCCAGATCGACCAGCGCGGTGATGCGCAAGGAGCCGCTGGCGCTGCTACTGCCGCTTGCGCCGCCGCTGCCGGTGATCAAGGCGATGCGGTCGCCCACGCCAACGCCCAGGTCGTCAGCGAGTTCGCGGCCGAGGATGCCTTCATCGGGGCCCAGCCGCGCGGCGCCCGCGACGACCTTGGAGCGCAAGCCGACGATGCGGTCGTAGCGATCGAGATCGACCCCGATCAGCGCGATCGACTGGGTCGCTTCGCCGCGCACAGCCAGGCCCGCGCCTGACACCATCGGCGACACCGCGGCCATGCCCGGCAGCGCTTCGAGCAGCGGCACCAGGGCTTGCCAGTTGGCGATTGCACGCGGGCGTTGCGCACGGGGCTGCGTTTGCGTCAGCAGCGTCGTGACGCCGTCGGCTGCGCGCGCCGGCGTCACGGCGTCGTCGCGCTCGGACACCGTCACGTGGGCCTGCGCACCCAAGGTCTTGTCCAGCGTGTTCTTCTGCAAGCCGGTGATCAGCGCCGAGATGTAGGCCACCACCGCCACGCCCGCAGCCACGCCGACGATGATCAACAGCGTCTGCACGCGGCCTTCGCGCAAAAAGCGCGTGGCCACGCTGCGCTCGAAGCCGAGGGCACTGAACACTCAGCGCCCGATCGCGTTGGTCATCGCCGAGCCAGCGTCTTCGCGCGAGCTTTTGGGGGCTTTGACTGTCTTGGCGGCGGTGGCCGCCACGGCGCGAACCTCGGCCCGTACACGCCGGCCCGGCAGCGGCGCGTTGTCCATGAGCACCGTGTCACCGGCAACCAGGCCTTCGAGCACTTCTGCCGCCTCCAGAGTGCGCAGGCCCAGCCGCACCGCACGTTGTTCGACACGCCCGCTGCGTTCGACCCACACCTCGTTCTGCGCCGCGCCCGGCTCACCGCGCAAGGCGCTCACCGGCACCGTGAGTGCGGCGTCGCGGCGCGCGGTCTCGACCTCCACCGACAGCGTCATGTCTTCGCGCAAAAAGGCCGGCGGTGCTTGCAGCAACGAAAACTTGACCTCGACCGCGCCGCGCTGCGCGTCCACCAGCGGCGAGATCGATTGCACGCGTGCGCCGAAGCGCTGGCCAGGAAAGGCATCGGCCACCACGGCAGCGAGCTGGCCAAGCTGCAACTGCTCGAGGTAGCGCTCGTCAGCCTGCGCGACCAACTGTGGCGCGCCGGCCAGCGCCAGCGTCAGCAGCGCGCGACCCGGTTGCACGATCTGCCCCGGCTCGACCGCGCGGGCCAGCACCTGGGCCGCCGCCGGCGCGGTAAGCACCGCTTGCGCAAGGCGGGCCTGTGCCGCGGCCGTGGCCGCGGCCGCCACCGCGAGCTGTGATTCGGCCTGCACGACCTCGGTGCCTTGGTCGGCCGTCGCCGCGCGCTGCGCCCGCGCGCCGGCCTGCTGCGCTTGCGCCACCGCCACCGCGCGTTCGGACTCGTCGAGTCTGGCCGGGCTCAGAAAGCCCCTGGCCACCAGGTCCCGCGTGCGCTGCAGTTCGGCCTGTGCAGCGACGAGTATGGAATCGGTCTGTGCCAGCGCAGCCTGGGCGCTGCTGCGCCCTGTGCTGCGCAACCCGCTCACGCGTGCTGCCGCCTGGCGCTGGGCCGCCTGCGCCTGCGCCACCGCGGCCTTCAGCTCATCGCTCTCCAGGCGCAACAGCAGCTGGCCCTGCTGAACCTGCACGCCTTCGCGGACCAGCACCTCCAGCACGCGCCCGGTGAGGGTGCTGCCCAACTCGACGCGCGAGGCCGTGGCCACACGGGCTGAAATTTGCAGCGTGCGCACCATCGGCGCTGGCTGCAGCGTCAGCGCGGCAGCGCTGGGCGCTTGCCACCACCACACCGCCAGCCCAGCGGCCACGATGACCAGCAGCGCTGCTGCAACCACCAGGGTGCGACCTTGCATTCCTTAGCGCTTGCGCCCGCCGAGCGCCTGCAGCGGCCCGCTCGCGCGACGCAGCGCGGCTGCGCAAGGGGTGTCAAGGTGGGTATCAAGGTCCATGGTGTGACTCCGGTCGTGGTGGTGGCATCGGCGCCGCCGTTGGGATGCGCATGATCGTCGTCGATTCCCGTCTGGAGCGCGATCATCTTGAGGTGAAGCTTGATCTGTCGCAAGGCAAGCTGGACCGCGTCACGCCTGGCGTCTGTTGGCCAGCGCACCGACGGGCGCCGATTCAAATTTGAGCCACCGTACCGATTCACTATTGAGCCAGGGGTGGAAGCCGACGTTTCTATCGTCGACTGTGGACAAGTGTAGGGCTGGGTCTGGTTCGTCGATCTCCTCGGTGGTGGGTTGATCACGCGGGAGCCTTGCTGTCAAGCGGGCCCAGCGCATTCACATAGGGATCGACGGCAGGCGCCGGCCCGGGTTTCAATAGGGCCCTCATTCAACAGCCTGGAGCGCGCCATGTCCGATCTCGCCGTCGACAAGTACAAGGATGCCCTCAAGCGTGTCGTCGACCGCTGGAAAGGCAAGGTCGAGGGGCCGGCCAAAGAGCTGGTCAAGGTCGACGAAGAGATCGTCAAGCTCCAGGCCATCAAGTCGCCCAGCGACGACGACAAGAAAAAGCTCGAAGAGCAGAAAAAGGCCTACACCAAGCTGCGCAGCCAGATCGAGAAGGCCAACCTCGAGCTGAAGGTGGACATGATGTTCGTCGAGGCACCGACCAAGACCAAGGCCAACGAGAGTGAGCTGCTCAAGCTGCCCGACTTCATCAAAGAGATCATCAAGGCCAAGGGCGTGCCGCTGGGCAAGGGCGTGTCGATCGCGCCGGACATCAAGTTCGATTTCAAGGCCATGAAGCTCAAGGAAGCCTCGTTGACGATCACCTGGCGATTCTGAATCTCCAGGCGCCGCCCGTCACGGCGGGCGGCGCAGGTGCAGCAGCGTGCAGAACCCCAGCGGCCCGAGCGGCCGCACTTCCTGCGACTGCATGCCCGAGAGCTGCATCGCACGCGCAAGCGTGAGGTCGGAGCGAAAGCCGATGCGATCGGCAAAGGGCGCGAATGCGCTTTCGAGCCAGCGCAGGCCGCGCACGCCGGCAAAGTGGTTGCCCCGCTCGGGCGTCACCGAGATCACGAAGGGCAGCGTGACGGCGTCGAAGCTGTGCTGGTCGGTCCAATGGGCCGTCGGCAACTGCCCGTGACGCGGACCCGGCAGCCGCCGCCGCATCGAGGCCTGCGCGGGCGCGGGAAATCGGGGTGGATCGGGTAGCCTAGGCGCGCCCTTCAAGCACAACGCAATGAACATGACCTCCAGCGCGACAAGCCTGCGCAAGCTGCTGAACCTGCGGCAGGACCAGGCGAGCCCCGAAACGAGCAGCAGGTCCAGCAGGCTGGCGCCGAGCAGGCCTTGCAAGCCCAGTTGGCGCAGGAGATCCAGGCGCAGTTGCCGGGCGTGCGACAGGTGACGGTGGCGCGAGCCACCGCAGGCAGCGCCGACGCGCGCGCTCTGGTGGTGGTGCTGGACGCGCCACGCCCGGTGGCAGCGCTCGAGGTGACGCGCCTGAAGCGCTGGCTCGGCGTGCGGCTTCCCGGCACCGCGGTCGAGGTGTTGGTGGGCAAGAACGTGCCGTGAACGAGCTCGGCGGCTCAGCCGACGCCCGGCTGACCCAGCAGAGCGGTAACCTTCCCGGTTGGATGCCGTCGTCTCGCGGCGATCGGCAGGGTCACGCGAATGTCGGCGCCGTGGGCCAGCAAGACGCCGGCGTCAACAGCTCACCAGATGAGCCTTGCTGAGGTTCGTCGCCAGTCAGGCTCCAGCTTGATGGGCATCGAATTGACCGTGACTCTGATCGTCGCCCCAAGATAAACTAGTCATTGCACTAGTCACCATGAGATCAAGATGCAATCATGGCCCGTTCAAGACGCGAAGGCGCGATTCAGCGAGTTCCTCGATGCCTGCATGGCCGAGGGCCCTCAGATGGTCACCAAGCGCGGCGCTGAGGCCGCGGTCCTGGTGCCGGTCGATGAGTGGCGACGCCTACAGGCAGCTGCCCGGCCGTCCCTCAAGCAACTGCTGCTGTCGGATGAGGCACGCACCGCTCTCCTGATTCCTGCGCGAGGCCCTGCCCGCAGACGCAAGGTCACCGAGGTGGGTTGACGCGCATGTACCTGCTCGACACCAACATCGTCTCCGAACTCCGCAAGCCACGTCCACATGGCGGCGTGCTCGCCTGGCTTCAGTCGACCGAGGATGCTGATCTTCATCTGTCCGCGGTCACGCTCGGCGAAATCCAGGCCGGAGTCGAACTGACCCGAGATCAGGATGCCTCCAAAGCCGCCGAGATCGAGGCTTGGCTTGACCTCGTGGCTCAGTCGTACAACGTGCTGCCCATGGACGGCGCAGCGTTCCGCGCCTGGGCTCGATTGATGCATCGACGATCGGACACGTTGTACGAGGACGCGATGATCGCGGCGACCGCCGCCGTTCACAACCTCACCGTGGTGACTCGGAACGTCGCCGACTTTGAGCCGTTCGGCGTGCGGGTGTTGAATCCGTTCAAGGCGGCAAAGCCTTGACGGCGCTCGGTGCGGTGCCACGCAGAACAGCTCGGTCTGTGTTGTCGTGTCGCCGTGCCAGCGCCTGCTACTTGGCGGTAGAGGCCAGCACTGGCAGGGTTGCGGGGTACTACACCCTTGCCGCAGGTGGCGTGGCCTTGACCGACCTGCCAGACGTGCTCGCCAAGCGCATGCCGCGCTACCCCTCGGTACCTGTTGCCAGGGTCGGTCGTCTCGCTGTCGACCAGGCGTTCCACGGCCGGAAGCTTGGTGGCGCACTGCTCGCCGATGCGGCCATTCGGGCCATGCGGTCCGAAGTCGCCATGTTCGCCCTGGTGGCAAGCTGGCTCAGCGCGCCTGATGCGCACGCCGCCGGACGGGCTCGGGGGCGCACCGCGCCGCATCGACGGTTCGCTGGCGCCGGGCTGTGCCCGCCGTGGACGCGCAGCCGTGGCTCGAGCAACAGATCAGTGGTGTTCGGTGTCGCGCGATTGGGTCCAGCGGTCCAGGTCCGTCCAGCGCCACGCGACAGCGCGCGGGCCCAGGCGCACCGGCGCTGCGAAGGAGCGCCAGCAGAGCGACCTGGCCGGCGAGCGCGAACACGCCGCGGCGGCGTGATCAGCTGCCGATGACACCGCCATCGTTCTTGCGGATCACCACGGTCGCCGAGCGCGGCCGGCCGTCGGGCCGGAAATCCGGCCAGTTCGAGATGCGCCGTGGCTGTTCGGGGTCGCTGCGCTCCGACGGCGTTTCACCGGGGTGCTGGATGTTGATGAACATCGTGCGCCCGTCGGGCGTGCCGGTGGCGCCGGTGATCTCGCAGCCCGCCGGGCCGGTGAGGAAACGGCGGATCTCGCCGGTGCGCGGGTCGGCAGCCAGCATCGCGTTGTGGCCCAGACGTGCCAGGTCGCCCTTGCCCATCGCGCTGGTGCTCATGTCGGTCTGCACCCAGAGCACGCCGCGCGCGTCGGTCCACAGACCGTCGGGGCAGCCGAAGGCGTCGCCCTTCACGTTGCCTTTCGCCTCGGCGCGGTCGTTGGCCGGATCGCCGGCCATGACGAAGTGATTCCACTGGAAGGCCAGGCCGTCATGGTCGCCGTCCTCCTTCCAACGGATGATGTGGCCCATGGTGTTGTTGGCGCGCGGATTGGACGCGTCCACGCCGGCCATCTTGTCGCCACCGCGGTTGCTGTTGTTGGTGAGCGCGCAGTAGACCCAGCCCTGCTTGTCGATGTCGATCCACTCCGGCCGGTCCATCTTCGTGGCGCCGAGCAGATCGCTGGCCTGGCGTGTCTTGATCATCACCTCGCCGGCGTCGGCGAAGCGGTTGGCGGCCGTGAGCGGGCCCTGGCCGTGTGTGAGCGGGATCCAGCGGCCGCGCCCGTCGGCGTCAAAGCGCGCCACGTACAGGGTGCCCTGGTCCAGCAGCGTGGCGTTGGCGCGGGCGCCGCCGGGCTTGACCGCGTCGCGACTGACGAACTTGTAGATGTACTCGAAGCGCGCGTCTTCGCCCATGTAGACCACGGCGCGGCCGTCGCGCGTGAGCGCGGTCGTCGCACCTTCGTGCGCGGCGCGGCCAAGGGCAGTGCGCTTGACCGGCGTGCTGCTCGGGTCCTGCGGATCGATCTCGACGATCCAGCCGAAGCGGTTCGGCTCGTTGGGGTGCTTGGTGGCGTCGAAGCGCTCGTCGTGCTCGTGCCAGCGGTAGCCGGCGCCGCCTTTGCGCAGGCCCCAGCGGCGCTCGTGTTCGCTGAGCGAATCGCCGCCGTTGAAGTAGAAGATGAAGTTCTCTTCGCAGGTCAGGTAGGTGCCCCAGGGCGTGATGCCGCTGCCGCAGTTGTTGAGCGTTCCCAGCACGCGCGCGCCGGTCGCATCGGCGGCCGTGCGCATCAAGGCATGGGCGGCTGCCGGGCCGCTGACCGCCATCGGCGTGGTGGCGGTGATTCGGCGCGCCCACGGCGAGGGGCGCACCAGCGACCAGCGGCCGTCTTTCTGCTCGACCTCGATCACCGACACGCCATGTGCGGCTTGCGCCTTGCGCACCTTCTCGCCGCTCCAGGTCTTCATGCCGTCCTTGTGCAGCAAGCCGTCGTCGCTGTACTCGTGGTTCATCACGAGCAGGCCCGCGGTCGAGCCTTGCTGCGCGAAGAAGTGGATGCCGTCGTGGTGCATGCCGAGCTGGGTTTCCTGCTCGGCGGCGCTGTTGCCGGCGTCCCACTTGAACGCAGCGTTTTCACCCGAAAGTCCGGCCGGCTCGCCCCAGGCGGCGATGACCTGTACGCTGTAACCCTCGGGCACGACGATGCCATCGCTGGTCGAGACGGGCACGCTCTTGAAGCCCAGCAGCGGCCCGCCGCCGACAGTGGCGCAGCCGGTGATCGCCGCCGTGCCGGCCAGTGGGGCGAACAGGCCGCAGATCGCGCCGCTCAGCCCGCCGCGGAGCACCTTGCGCCGGGCCGGGTCACTGAGATCGTGAATGCTGGGGTTGGAGCAGCGGTTGCTGTCCTCCATCGTCGAGAAGTCCTTGGCCATGGTGCGTGACGATCGTGGTCGAACAAAGCAGCGCAGCATGGTCAGCTTGCGTGACAGTCGAATGACATGCCAGCAAGTCCTCGAAGATGGCGGGGACCTCGAACACCGCGCGGTTGTCCACGCGCGCGGCGGCGGCACGCATGCCGTCCAGATCGGCGAGCAGCCCGGCCGTCGCGGCGGGCACTTCGCGCAGCGACCCGATGACCACGCCCACCCCCTGCTCGCGCACCCATTGCGCGTTGTAGCGCTCCTGCGGCATCGTCCAGGCGTTGCGCATCGTGAGCACCGGCAGGCCCAGGTGCACCGCCTCGCTCAACGACGCGGGGCCGGGCTTGCCGACGAAGAAGTCGGCCGTGCGCAGCCATCCGCAGACATCGTCGGTAAAGCCGACCACGCCATGCGGCGCTGGGCGGCGCAGCCGCTCGAGTGCACCCGCCACCGCCGCGTTGTGTCCGCACAGGAAGAGCAGTTGCATATCGGGCAAGGCGCGCGCGATGTTCAACATCTGTCGCGAGCCCTGGCCGCCGAACATCACCACACCGGTCGGGCGCTGGACGTCCAGCCCCAGCGCTGCGAGGCGGTGCAGCGGCCGTTCGGGCGGCAGTCCGTAGAACGAGGGCTTGAGCACCATGCCGGACACGAGCCGGGCGCAGTCGCCGGCATACCCCGCGGCACGCGCCTGTTCGAACGCGCGCGGCGTGCCGCAGACGATCGTCTGCTGCTGGCCGGGCTCGATCCAGAAGTGCGGCGGCAGGTCGGCCATGTCCGTCATCACGGTCACGAACGGCACGCCGGGCAGGCTGGAGGCCACCGATTCGCACAGCACACGGTTGAAGTTGGGCACCAGCGAGACGACCAGATCGGGCTCGGTGCGGGCCCAGTGCTGCTGCAGCCGGCGCAGCATCGGTGCATGCGCCAGCCGGATGAGGCCTTGCAACAGCTTCAGTTCCTGCGCCAGGCCGATCGTCCATCCTCGCTGCAGCCGACGGTTGTAGAAGTCCTCCGGCGCGAAACCGGCGATGCGGCGAAAGCTGTCGTCGGGGTCGAGCACACGCGCCAGATCGACCAGCCGCACCTGCCACGGGCGCGACTGCGCGCGGATGACTGCATCCAGAGCCAGTGCCGCGGCGCGGTGGCCGCCGCCAGCGTTGAAATACACGAGGTCAACGGTCCGCATCGAGCCACATGCTGCGCGGCGCGCGTGACGCGACGGTGACCGTTCGATGTCAGCGGCTTGACAGCACGCGCGCGCGCCGCGCCTCCAGCGGCGCTGCCGTTGCAGCCCGTGCCAGGCGCGGCGCATGCGCCAGCGCGATGCTCAGCCACACGGCGACGCTGAAGTACAGCGACATCCACACGACCTCGCTTTGCCAGTGCTCCCAGTGATGCGAGACCACCCAGCGCGTGGACACGTCGACCCAGCCCTGCGCCAGGCTCAGATAGCCACGGCCTTGCGCTTCATCGGCCAGCCAGCGCTGCCAATACATCGGCACATTGACGCCGAACATGTAAGCGGCATAGGCCAGCGCCGCGGCCGCCCAAAGCGCGAGCAGCGGCCTCTGGCGCGGCGCGCAGCGCGCTGCGATGTGCACCACCGCGGCCACCTGCAGGGCTGCACACAGGCCCCAGAGAGACTCTTCGAAGGCGTGGCCGAGGTTGGACGTGGTGAGCACGGCATGCCAGGAGAAGACCTCGGCCACGACGATCATCGGCAGCACGCCGCGTGCGACCCAGGCCGCACTGCGGCTGCCTGCAGCGCGCGCGGCCTCGCCCAACAGCAGCGACCATTGCGCCGCGAAGCACAGCTCGGCCAGCGTGGCCACGCTGCGCCCGAGCACCACGCTCGACTGCCAGCCGTCCACCAGAACGAGGCGCGGTACGTCGTAGACCGGGTGCAGCGACCGCCACCCGCAGCCGAGCACGTACACGGCCGAGAGCAACAACTGCCAGCGCCGCGCTCGCCACAGCTCGGGTTGCTGCGCCGCCAGGCCGCGCCAGCGGCCCGCTGCCCACAGCCAGGCGAGCACGTTCAGTGCGCTGGCCGCGCACAGGAAAGCCCACCACTGTGCGGTGCTGGTGAACATCGGCACCGCCGCTCAATGCCCTTTCTTGGGCCGCCCGGTCTTCAGCGGCTGCAACTGGCCGAGCACCGCGAGCAAGGCCCTGTCGTCCATCGCTGCCAGTGCGTGAAGCCCTGCGCGCAGCAACTCGCTCTTCTTGATCTCGCGGCGCGCGGAAAGCGCGCGGCCCTTCAGCGCTGCAATCAGCGCGAAGTCGGATTCCGGCATCGTGAAGCCGTCGCGGACGAGCTTGGGGCGCGCCTTGGCGGGTTTCTCGGGCGCGGGCGCGGCGGGCGCGAAGGCAGGCTTGGGCGCGGCCTTGGGCATGGGCTTGGGGGCTGCGGCGTGGTGCGCCGCCACAGCAGCGCTCTTGCGAATGGCCATTGATGATCCGGGTCTGAAGTACAGAGGTAAACGGTTTATATCGTTTATACCGTTGTTGCGCAAGCCTGTCATCGCCATGTCACGAACGCCACCTAACTTGCGAGCGCGCAACAACATCTCCCCCACGAATGACCTCCACCGCTTCGCTGCGCCCCTGGGCGCTCGCAACCGCCTTCGTCGCAGCGTTCTCCACGGCGCAGGCCGGCACGCTCACCGGATCGGCGTTCGTCAACGGCATTGCCATCGACGGCGGCAGCCTGGACCTCTCCGCCGGCACGGCCGCCGAGCGCCGCCTCGGTTTCTTCTCCGACCTGTACTACGACCCCAACCGCAACGAGTGGTGGGGGCTGTCCGACCGCGGTCCGGGCGGCGGCACGCTGGCCTACGACACCCGCATCCAGCGCTTCTCGCTCGACATCAACGCCAGCACCGGCGCGATCAGCAATTTCCAGGTCACGCAGACCATCAAGTTCACCGACGGCGGCGTCGCGCTCAATGGCCTGGCGCCCAACCCGGTGGGCACGCTCGGCAGGTCCTTCGACCCCGAAGGCATGGTCGTCAATCCGATCAACGGCAACCTGCTCGTCTCTGACGAGTACGGCCCGTCCCTGCTGGAATTCGATCGGTCGGGCAGCCTGGTGAAGCGCTACACGGTACCGTCGAATCTGGTGCCGAAGGTGGGTAGCGCGACGGACTACACAGCGCTTCCGCTTCCGCTCAACCCTGGCGATCCCCGGTTGACCGCTGGGCGCGAACCCAACCGGGGCCTGGAAGGACTGGCCATCAGTCCCGATGGCAAGTTCGCCTATGCAGTGCTGCAAAACGGGGCCATTCAGGATGGATGGACGGCGACCGGCACTCCCCCCAGTGGCGTTCGCGGTCTCTACACGCGGATCGTCAAGTTCGACACGACCACCGGCGAGTCCGTCGGCCAGTACGCTTACAAGCTCGAGAGCAGCGGCCAGGGGCGAGGCATTTCTGCAATCGTCGCGCTGGGCAATGACAAGTTCCTGATCCTCGAGCGCAACAACCGCGGCATTGGCGTCGGGGCTACTCTTGCCAGCCCGGACAAGAACGTGTTCGAAATCGATCTGGCCGGCGCCACCGACGTGACAGGTATCAACCTGCCCGCGACCGGCAACCTCGCCTCGGGCGTCTCCGCGGTGACCAAGGGCCTCAAGGTGATGGACCTGGACGACAACACACTGACGGCACTGGGCAACAAGTCGCCGGAGAAATGGGAAGGGCTGGCGATCGGCCCGAAGCTGGACAACGGCAAGTTCCTGGTGCTCGAGC
>JANNQO010000321.1:0-3708 GCA_031400795.1 Rubrivivax sp.
TCAGCGGCGTGACGCTGCAGATCGACGGCGCGGCGTCTCTGGGCAGCAGCATCTTCCCGCTCGGCCGCGCGAAGAACCTGCAGCCTTTCGAAGGCTTCCATCGTGCGGTGATGCCGCAGGTGCTGAGGCCCGAGGTGCTGAAGTAATGCCGGCGTTGTCGACGGCGATCGACATCCACTCGGCGGCCTTCACCGTCAACGCCGCACGCATGCAAGAGCGCCTGGCTGAAGTACGCGCGCTCGAAGCCAGGGTGGTGGCCGAGTCGGCCAGCAAGCGCGAGAAATTCGAACAACGCGGGCAGCTGCTGCCGCGCGAGCGTGTGGCGCGACTCATCGACCGCGGCAGCGAGTTCCTCGAACTCAGTCCGCTCGCGGGTCTGGCGATGCACGACGACGACGGCAAGAAGAGCGTGATGGGCGGCGGCTCCATCGTCGGCATCGGCATCGTCGCCGGCAAACGGATGCTCGTGTCGGCCAGCGACAGCGCGATCAAAGGCGGCACGGTCGCGCCAATGGGCCTGAAGAAGGCGCTGCGCGCGCAGCAACTGGCGCGCGAGAACAAGCTGCCGCTGATCGCGCTGGTCGAATCCGGCGGCGCGAACCTGATGTACCAGGCCGAGATCTTCGTCGACGGCGGGCGCACCTTCGCCAACCAGGCGCGGCTGTCTGCCGCGGGCATTCCGCAGATCGCGGTGGTGCACGGTTCGTCCACCGCGGGCGGCGCTTATCTGCCGGGGCTGTCGGACTACGTGGTGCTGGTGCGCGGGCGCAGCTCGATCTTCCTGGCCGGTCCGCCGCTGGTGAAAGCCGCGATCGGCGAAGACGCCAGTGCCGAAGAACTCGGCGGCGCGCAGATGCACGCCGAGGTCACCGGCCTGGGCGAGTACCTGGCCGAGAACGACGCGCATGCGATTGCGCTGGCGCGAGAGTTGATCGACAAGCTGCCGTGGGACTGTGTTCCATCGCGCACCGAATCGCCGGGGCCGTTGTTCCCCACCGAAGAGCTGCTGGGCATCGTGCCCGCCGACGAGCGCGAGCCCTACGACGCGCGCGAGGTCATCGCGCGGCTGGTCGACGGTTCCGACTTTCTCGAGTTCAAGCAGAACCTGGCCGCCGACACGATCTGCGGCCACGCGCGCATCGACGGCCACGCCGTGGGTCTGATCGGCAACAACGGCCCGATCCAGCCGAACGGCTCGACCAAGGCCGCGCAGTTCATCCAGCTGTGCGACCAATCGGGCACGCCGCTCGTGTTCCTGCAGAACACCACCGGCTACATGGTCGGCCGCGCCGCCGAACAGGCCGGCGCCATCAAACACGGCAGCAAGATGATCCAGGCCGTGGCCAACGCGCGCGTGCCCAAATTCACCGTCGTGCTCGGCGGCAGTTACGGCGCGGGCAACTACGGCATGTGCGGGCGCGGCTTCGACCCGCGTTTCATCTTCGCGTGGCCGAGCGCGCGCACCGCGGTGATGGGCGGCGCGCAAGCGGCCAAGGTGATGGACATCGTGAACCGCAACAAGCTGGAGAAGATGGGCCTGCCGGCGAACGACGAAGCGCTGGCGGCGATGAGCGATCAACTGCGCAAGCGCCTGGATGCCGAGAGCGCGGCTTTGTTCGGCACCGCGCGCTTGTGGGACGACGGCATCATCGATCCGCGCGACACGCGGCGGCGGCTGGCGCTGTGCCTGGCGATCACCCAGGAAGCCGCGCAACGTGCGCTGCGCCCCAACACCTTCGGCATTGCGAGGCTCTGAAATGAAATTCACCCCGGAACACCGCCAGATCGACGACACCGTGACCAGGTTCGTCGAGAAGGAAATCAACCCCTTCGTCGCCGAGTGGGAGCGCGCCGAGCAGTTCCCGAGCCACGAGGTGTTCAAGAAGCTCGGCGACATCGGCCTGCTCGGCTTGAAGTACCCCGAGGAGTTCGGCGGCGCTGGATTGGACTTCAGCTATTCACTGGTGATGGCCGAAGCACTGGGCAGTTGCAATTGCGGCGGCGTGCCGATGGCCATCGGCGTGCAGACCGACATGGCCACGCCGGCGCTGGCACGCTTCGGCAGCGACGAGTTGCGCAAGGAATACCTCGTGCCGACGATCGCCGGCGACTACGTGGCGTGTCTGGGCGTCAGCGAAGCCGGCGGCGGCTCCGACGTGGCGGCGGTGAAGACCACGGCGAAGAAGGACGGCAGCGACTACGTGATCAACGGCAGCAAGATGTGGATCACCAACGGCCTGCAAGCCGACTGGTGCTGCTTGCTCGCCAACACCGGCGAGGGTTCGCCGCACAAGAACAAGAGCCTGATCGTGGTGCCGATGGATGCGCCGGGCATCAGCAAGCAGAAGATCCACAAGATCGGCATGCATTCGAGCGACACCGCGCAGCTCTTCTTCGACAACGTGCGCGTGCCGCAGCGCCATCTGATCGGCCAGGAAGGCCTCGGCTTCACCTTCCAGATGCTGCAGTTCCAGGAAGAACGGCTGTGGGGCGCGGCGTCGTCGCTGAGAAGCCTCGATCGCCTCATCGACCAGACCATCGAGTACACGCGCCAGCGCAAGGCTTTCGGCAAGAGCTTGCTCGATAACCAGGTGATCCATTTCCGCCTGGCCGAACTGCGCACCGAGGTCGAGGCACTGCGCGCGCTGACCTACCGCGCGGTGGAGATGTACATCGGCGGCAAGGACGTGACCAAGCTCGCGTCGATGGCCAAGCTGAAGTGCGGGCGCTTGTGCCGCGAGGTGGCCGACAGCTGCCTGCAGTACTGGGGCGGCATGGGCTTCACGATGGACAACCCGATCTCGCAGGCCTATCGCGACTCACGCCTGGTCTCCATCGGCGGCGGCGCCGACGAGGTGATGCTCGGCATCATCTGCAAGCTCGAAGGCACGTTGCCGGGGAAAGCGCAATGAGCGTTGAGCTGGCGGCGTTCGAAAACCTGGCCGTGCGCCGCGACGGGGCTGTGCTGCACATCACGCTGAACCGTCCCGAGCTGCGCAACGCGATGTCGCTGCGCATGGTGCGCGAGCTGCGTGCGGTGCTGGGGCAAGTCGACCTGCGCGCCGGTGGCGATGACGCGGCGCGCATCATCGTGCTGCGCGGCGCGGGCGGGCTCTTCTGTGCCGGCGCTGATTTGAAAGACATGGCCGCGTCGCGACTGAAGCTCGCCGACAACCCACGCGCGCTGGAAGAAACCAACGCGCAGTTCGGCGAACTGTGCGTGGCTTTCGCCAACACCGGACTGGCGACGGTGGCGGTGCTCGAAGGCACGGTGATGGGCGGTGGCTTGGGCCTGGCTTGCGTGGCCGATGTGGCGATCGCCACGCCCTCGGTAAGTTTTCGGCTGCCCGAAACGTCGCTCGGCGTGGTGCCGGCGCAGATCGGACCCTATCTCGTTGAGCGGCTCGGGTATTCGCAGGCCAAGCGACTGGCGGTGAGCGGCGGGCGCCTGGACGCCCGTGCGGCGCTGGCGATCGGCCTGGTGCACGAGTTGTGCGAGGCCGAAGCGATCGACGCAGTACTGGCGCGTGTGGTCGGCGAGATCCTGTTGTGTGCGCCCGGTGCGGTGGCGGCGACCAAGGCCTTGATCGCGAAAGCCCGTTTCTCCGTGCCGGCCGATCTGGTGGCTGAAGCGGCTGCCGTGTTCTCTGCCGCAGCGCTGGGCCACGAAGGCATCGAAGGCACGAGCGCCTTTCTGCAGAAGCGGCC
>JANNQO010000322.1:0-1618 GCA_031400795.1 Rubrivivax sp.
CCAGGGCAACCTCGACGCCGCGCGTGCCACGGTGGCGCGAGGTGAGGCGCTGCTGCGGCCCTTGGACGACAAGCTCTATCTGGCCTTCGTGCTCTGCGCCCGTGCCGAGCTCCAGCGCCGCACGGGTGAGGCGGACGCCGCCCGCGCTTGCCTCGACGAGGCCGACGCGCTCGCCGCCAGCGTCGCCGCGGGCCCGCAGTCGGAACTCGGCCGCAAGCTGGCGGCACTTCGATCGGCACTGGTCTGATGACAACCCGACGCGAACTCCTGATGCGCCTGCACCACGCGGTGCCTGCCATGGTGGCCGGGCTCGCCGCCGCGCCGCCGGCGATCGCGCAGGTCGCCTCGCCCCACGCCATCGACATCCCGCGCTGGTTCACCGAGGGCTTCCTCGAGTTCAAAGACGAGGTGGACGAGGCCGCGCGTGCGGGCAGGCGCGTGATGGTCTATTTCGGGCAGGACGGCTGCCCGTACTGCAAGGCGCTGATGCAGGCCAACTTCGGCCGCGGGCCGGTGGCTGAGAGGATCACCGAGAAGACGCGCCGGCACTTCGTGGCCATCGCGCTGAACATCTGGGGCGATCGCGAGGTGCGGTGGCTGGACGGCACGCGCACGAGCGAGAAGGAGCTCGCGCGGCGCCTGGCGGTGCAGTTCACGCCGACGCTGCTGTTCCTGGACACCGACGGCCGCCTCCTGCTGCGGCTGAACGGCTACCAGCCTCCGGAGCGCTTCGGCCCCATCGTCGACTGGCTGGCCGACGGGCACCACCGCACCGCGTCGCTCGCCGACTACATGGCCGCCCGCGAAACGAATGCGCCGGCGCTCCCGCCACCCATTGGCCGCTACCTCATGCGCGACCCCTCGGCGCTGGCACGGCGCGCCGGCGGCAAGCCGCTGGCGGTGCTGTTCGAGTCCGACCGCTGC
This sequence comes from Rubrivivax sp., assembly GCA_031400795.1. Lineage (GTDB taxonomy): Bacteria > Pseudomonadota > Gammaproteobacteria > Burkholderiales > Burkholderiaceae_C > Rubrivivax. The sequence goes on from JANNQO010000322.1 coordinate 925, forward strand.
GCGCCATGTGCCCAGATGCAGCGCGAGGCCTTCCGGCGCCCGGCGCTGCAGCCGCTGCTCGCGCGCTTCGACGTCGCCCGCATCGTGCCCGGGCGCCCGGCACGGCTGACGACACCCGCCGGTGAGACGGTGCAGGCCAGCGCATGGTCGCGCGACCTGCAGATCGTGCTGCACCCGACGGTGGTGTTCTTCGAGGCCGGCGGACGCGAGGTCTTCCGCTTCGACGGCTACCTGCGCCCGTTCCACGTCGAGAGCGCCTTCGACTACGTGGCCAGCGGCGCGTACCGGCGCGAGCCCCAGTTCCAGCGTTTCGTGCAGGCGCGCGCCGAAGCGTTGCGGCGCTCGGGCAAGGCGGTTGATCTCTGGCGGTAGCGGCGTCGCTCGACGGCTCGACGAGGCTCGAACGGTGGAAGCTGTTCTGTTTTGGATGCCCGGAGGCAGTTCAGGCGCAGCACGGGCCATCATCCGCTGCCTCCGCTGGCCGTCGGTCGTGATCGGCCATTATTTTCATGGCTCATCGCGTACTCGTGTGGGTCGATTTGAGCCATTTCAACCTAAGAACAGCAGTTGAGCCACCCGCCAAGCCGGTTTCTTCAACGCTGGCGGGCACTTGAGCGGGTCTGACAAACTCACCCGATGGGTGAGACGAAAGCTCCGGTCAAGACGGCGCTGGCGACGGCCAGCGAAGAGGCCA
>JANNQO010000323.1:0-2064 GCA_031400795.1 Rubrivivax sp.
ATGGTGCTCGTGTTCATCGTCATATTCATCCAGAAGCGGCCGCAGGGCATCTTTGCGATGAAGGGCCGGAGTGCGGAGGCATGAGCGCAATCCACCCCGTCCGTCATCCCGGCGAACGCCGGGATCCACCGGCCGAGGATCACGGCGCCATACGGCCGTCACTGCTCGCTCAAGCAGTGGATCCCGGCTTTCGCCGGGATGACAGGGGTGTGAGGCTGCTCAGCGCGAAGGCCTGGTCAGGTGTGCTGGTTGCGGTGCTTGCCGTGGGCGTGCTGATGCCGCTGCTGAACCTCGCAGTGCCAGCAGGCAACGTGCTGCACGTGAGCGACTACATGGTCGGGCTCGTCGGCAAGATCATGTGCTACGCGATCTGCGCGCTGGCGATGGACCTGATCTGGGGCTACACCGGCATCCTGAGCCTGGGTCACGGCGTGTTCTTTGCGCTGGGCGGCTACGCCATGGGCATGTACCTGATGCGCGAGATCGGGCGCGACGGCAACTACAAGAGCGACCTGCCCGACTTCATGGTCTTCCTCGACTGGAAGGCGCTGCCGTGGCACTGGGCCTGGAGCGACTCGTTCGTCGCCCAGATGCTGCTCGTCGTGCTCGTGCCGGGCTTGCTTGCGGGCCTGTTCGGCTACTTCGCCTTTCGCTCGCGCATCAAGGGCGTGTATTTCTCGATCATCACGCAGGCGCTCACCTTTGCCGCGATGTTGCTCTTCTTCCGCAATGAAACCGGCTTCGGCGGCAACAACGGCTTCACCGACTTCAAGCGCATCCTGGGCGTGCCGATCGCCACGCCGCACCTGCGCATGTGGCTGTTCGTGATCACCGGGCTCATGCTGATCGGATTCTTCGTGTTCGCACGCTGGCTCGTGCAGAGCAAGTTCGGCCGGGTGCTGCAGGCGATCCGCGACGCCGAGAACCGCGTCATGTTCACCGGCTACGACCCGCTGCGCTACAAGCTGACGATCTGGGTGATCTCGGCCGTGATGTGCGGCATCGCCGGGGCGCTGTATGTGCCGCAGGTCGGCATCATCAACCCCAGCGAAATGTCGCCCGCGGCGAGCATCGAGATCGCGATCTGGGCGGCGGTGGGCGGGCGCGGCACGCTGATCGGCCCGATCGTCGGCGCGTTCTTCGTGAACGGCGCAAAGAGCTGGTTCACCCAGGCCTTCCCCGAATTCTGGCTCTACTTTCTCGGCGCATTGTTCATCGCGGTGACGCTGTTCCTGCCGCAGGGCATCGTCGGTCTGGTGCGCAGGGCCGGCGCCGTCGTGGGCAAGCTGCGGCAAGCCTTGCGCCCGGCCTCGAAGCAAAGCTCAACGGGGCCATCGGGCCATCCGCATGACGCCTGAGCTGATGAAAGCCGGCGCACGCGTGCGCAGCCGTTACGAGGAGCGGCGCGCCGCATCGGTCGGCCTTTCCGGTGGCCGCGAAACGAGCTACGGCCGGGTCGTGCAGGAAGGCGTGCTCGACGTCACCCACGGCGCGATCCTCTATCTGGACGACATCACGGTCAGCTTCGACGGTTTCAAGGCGCTGAACGCCTTGAGCCTGTCGATCAGCGCCGGCGAACTGCGCTGCATCATCGGGCCCAATGGCGCGGGCAAGACGACGATGATGGACGTCATCACCGGCAAGACGCGGCCCGACGCCGGGAGCGCCTTCTTCGGCTCGACGATCGACCTGCTGCGCATGCGCGAGAACGACATCGCCTCGGCCGGCATCGGCCGCAAATTCCAGAAGCCCACCGTGTTCGAGCATTTGAGCGTGTTCGAAAACCTGGAGCTGGCGCTCAAGGCCGATCGCGGCGTGCGCGCCTCGATGTGGTTTCGCTTGAATGGCGAGCAGAGCGAGCGGATCGGCGCGATGCTGGAGCTGATCCACCTCCAAGACAGCGCGCAGCGCAGCGCCGGTGCGCTCAGCCACGGCCAAAAGCAGTGGTTGGAGATCGGCATGCTGTTGATGCAAGACCCGAAGCTGCTGCTGCTCGACGAGCCGGTGGCGGGCATGACGGATGAAGAGACGCAGCGCACGGCGGAGTTGTTCCTCACGCTGGAG
>JANNQO010000324.1:0-3677 GCA_031400795.1 Rubrivivax sp.
TTTTTAAGCAGCGCACCCACCAGCGGTGGCACGGCGACTTTGTCGTCTTTACTTTGCAGGGCTTCCAGCGGAATGTCTTCGGCCACCAGCAGCTTGAGCCAGTCGAGCAGCTCCGACGTCGAAGGCTTTTTCTTCAAGCCCGGCAGGTTGCGCACGTCGTAGAAGTTCTTCATCGCCGCCGCGAGCAGTTCCTTCTTCAGGTTCGGGAAGTGCACGCCGACGATCGCTTTCATCGTCTCGGCGTCGGGGAACTTGATGTAGTGGAAGAAGCAGCGGCGCAAGAAGGCGTCGGGCAGTTCCTTCTCGTTGTTCGAGGTGATGAAGACCAGCGGCCGGTGCCGGGCCTTGACCAGCTCACGCGTCTCGTAGACGAAGAACTCCATGCGGTCGAGTTCGCGCAACAGGTCGTTCGGGAACTCGATGTCGGCCTTGTCGATCTCGTCGATCAGCAGTACCTGCGTGCGCTCGGCCGTGAAGGCCTGCCACAGCACGCCCTTGACGATGTAGTTGCGGATGTCCTTCACGCGCGCCGAATCGTCGGCCAGCTGGCTGTCACGCAGCCGGCTCACTGCGTCGTACTCGTACAGGCCCTGCTGAGCCTTGGTGGTGCTCTTGATGTGCCATTGCAAGATGGGCATGTTCAGCGCCTGCGCCACCTCTTCGGCGAGCATCGTCTTGCCGGTGCCGGGCTCGCCTTTGATGAGCAGCGGGCGTTTCAGCGTGATGGAGGCGTTCACCGCCAGCATCAGGTCTTGCGTGGCGATGTAGCTCTCGGTGCCGAGGAATTTCATGCGTGGGAAGGGATCGAGGAGGGCCGCTTCGGCGACCGGACGCGAGGGGTTCGAGCCAGTATAAGGGCCGTATAATTTTGCGGTTTTGCCAGCCTCCTCCACACGCATGACGCACGTCTTCACAAGCACCCTGGCCCTGCTCGCCCTCGCCGGCATGGCATCCACCGCGGCCGCACAAGACGCCGGCGCGGGTGAGAAGAAAGCGGCAATGTGCATCGGCTGCCACGGCCTGCCGGGCTTCCAGGCGAGTTTCCCCGAGGTCTACCGCGTGCCGATGATCTCGGGCCAGAGCGCCAAGTACATCGCCGCGTCGTTGGCTGCCTACAAGAAGGGCGAGCGCAAGCACCCGACGATGCGCGGCATTGCCGGCTCGCTGTCGGAGCAGGACATGGCTGACCTGGCCGCCTTCTACGAAAGGCACGGCGCCAGTTCGGTGAAGCCGGTGGCGGACGCGCCCACCGCGGCGCCGTCGGCCGAGGTCAACGCGCTGCTGACCAAAGGTGCCTGCGCGTCGTGCCATGGCGCGAACTACAACAAGCCGATCGACCCCTCGTACCCGAAGATTGCCGGCCAGCCCGCTGACTATCTGTATGCGGCGCTGAAGGCGTATCAGATCGAGGGTAACCCCCATGTCGGCCGCAGCAATGCGATCATGGCCGCGCAGGTCAAGCAGTTCAAGCTCGCAGAGCTGAAGACGATGGCAGGCTACCTGTCCAAGCTGCCTGGCGACGTGAAGATCGTCGAGCAATCCAAGTTCCGCTGAACTCGTTCACCCCAATGCAAACGGCTCCCGCGGGAGCCGTTGTTGTTTGAGGGGAACCGTCAGGCCTTCTTCGCCCAGGCACTGCACCAGCCGGGACCGGCGACCTGCTTGCCTGCGAACAGCGGGCAGCCGCCCCAGGCATCGGTGGCCTTGCCTTGGTACAGCGCACAGTTGGTGCATTTCTGCGCTACGTCGTGCTTGGGGTACTTCTTCTTGTCGGCCTTGGCTGTATCGGCCACGTAGCCGAGGGCCGCCGCCTGGGCGTCCTTCTCCTCGAGCTTGGCTTGCGCCATGGCCTGGGTGCCGGCCAGCAAGGAGCCGCAGGCGGCGACTTGCATCATGAACGTGCGGCGGTTGCGGATCGACATGCGGGAGCCTTTCGACGAAGGTGGATCGAGGATGAGCAGCAGCCGCGCGCGGCGCGGCTGCCGTGGGAAACGCGGGACGACTCAGGCCGTTGACGTGGTGACGCCGAGGCAGCTGTTGCAGCGGCCCAGGCCACGCAGTCGCGGGTCGGGCTTGCCGTCGCCGGTCTTGAAGTTGGCGTGGCACTTGATGCACACGTACATCTTCGAACTCGACATCATCGGTTTCACGCCGGGTTCGGCGTGGGGCCGGGCGGCGGTGTACTCGGCTTGAGTTTGGCGCAGCTTGGGCGCCAGCGGGTCCGAGGTCAGGGCAGGAACGGGCTTGCGGGTCGGCATGGGTGTCATGGGGGGTAACGCTGTGGGCACAACGGCTAACCCCTTATTGTCCTATGAAATGGGTGCCCTCGCGAGCTGGGTGGGCACGGTGTTTCCCTGAGGCCCTCGGCGCCGGTATAACGCGGCGATGACCACCACCCTCATCGATCTGCTCGCGCGCGGCCGGTCCGAAGCCACCGCACTGTCGGCCCCGGGCCGCTCGTCGCTCACGCATGGCGGGCTGCGCTCGCTGATCGGGCGCAGCGTGGCCAGCTTGAATGCACAGGGCCTCAGTCGCGGCGACCGCGTGGCGATCGTGCTGCCCAACGGGCCGGAGATGGCGAGCTGTTTCATGGCTTGCGCTGCTGGCGTGGCCAGCGCGCCGTTGAACCCGGCTTATCGCGCCGACGAGTTCGAGTTCTACCTGGGCGACATCGGGGCGCGCGGATTGATCGTCGAGCGTGGCAGCACGTCGCCGGCCGTGGCGGTGGCGCACAAACTCGGGGTGCGGCTGCTCGAACTGGTTGTCGACGACGGCGCCGCCGCCGGCGGGTTTTCGCTGCGCCCGGCGGGAGGCGATGCGGTGGTGCCGGTGGCCGCACCCGTGTTTGCCGAGCCCGGTGACGTCTCGATGCTGCTGCACACCTCGGGCACCACGTCGCGGCCGAAGATCGTGCCGCTGTCGCAGGCCAACCTCTGTGCGTCGGCGCAGAACATCGGGCGCACGCTGGCCTTCACCAGTGCCGATCGCGGCCTGAACATCATGCCGCTGTTCCACATCCACGGCCTCATCGCCGGCGTGTTGGCGCCGCTGGCCGCGGGCTCGGCGGTGTTCTGCACGCCGGGCTTCAACGCGCTGAAGTTCTTCGCCTGGATGGAGCAAGCCAAGCCCACCTGGTACACGGCGGTGCCGACCATGCACCAGGCGATCCTGGGCCGCGCTTCGAAGAACGCCGACGTGATCACGCGGCATCCGCTGCGCTTCCTGCGCTCGTCGTCGTCGTCGATGCCGCTGCAGGTCATCGCCGAACTCGAGGCGGTGTTCGGCGCGCCGCTGATCGAGTCGTACGGCATGACCGAGGCCACGCACCAGATGGCCAGCAACCCGCTGCCGCCGCGCGTCAGGAAGCCCGGCACGGTGGGTGTAGCCGCCGGCCCCGAGGTGGCGATCATGGGCGAGAAAGGCGGCCTGCTCGAGCCGGGCCGTACCGGCGAGATCGTGATCCGCGGCGCCAGCGTGACGCTGGGCTACGAGAACAATCCGAAAGCCAACGAGGAGGGTTTTCGCGACGGTTGGTTCCGCACCGGCGACCAGGGCGTGATGGACGGCGACGGCTACCTGTCGATCACCGGTCGGCTGAAGGAGATCATCAACCGCGGCGGCGAGAAGGTCAGCCCGCGCGAGATCGACGAAGTGCTGATGGACCACCCGGCGGTGGC
>JANNQO010000325.1:0-4095 GCA_031400795.1 Rubrivivax sp.
GGCCGCCGTCGAGCGCGCGGGCATCGATCCCGGCGCAATCGAGGACGTGCTGATGGGCTGTGCGAATCCCGAGGGCGCGACCGGTTGGAACATCGCGCGCCAAGCCGCCCTCGCGGCCGGGCTGCCGGTCAGCGTGGCCGGCGTCACCGTCAACCGCTTCTGTTCGAGCGGCCTGCAGACCATTGCGCTGGCCTCGCAGCGCGTCATTGCCGGCGAGGGCGACGCCTACGTGGCGGGCGGCGTCGAGAGCATCTCCTGCGTGCAGCAGGAGATGAACCAGCACATGCTGATGGACTCGTGGCTGCAACAGCACAAGCCCGCGATCTACCTGCCGATGCTGCAGACCGCCGAGAACGTGGCCAAGCGCTATGGCGTCGGCAAGGAGCGGCAGGACCAATACGGCGCCGGCAGCCAGCAGAAGGCCTGTGCGGCGCAGGAGGCGGGCCGCTTCAAAGACGAGATCGCGCCGATCACCGTCACCGCCGGCGTGGCCGATGCGGTGATGGGGCTGCGCAGCAAGGAAATCACCGTCGCGGTCGACGAAGGCCTGCGCCCTGGCACCACCTACGAAGCCGTCAAGGGCATCCGCCCGGCGATGCCCGGCGGCGTGGTGACGGCGGGCAACGCCAGCCAGTTCAGCGACGGCGCCGGCGCCTGCGCGATGGTCAGCGAAAGCTACGCGAGCAGAAAGGGCCTGAAGCCGCTCGGCCGCTTCCTCGGCTTCGCGGTCGGCGGCTGCGAGCCCGACGAGATGGGCATCGGCCCGGTCTACGCGGTGCCCAAGGTGCTGGCGCGGCTTGGGTTGAAGGTCGATGACATCGACCTGTGGGAATTGAACGAAGCCTTCGCGGTGCAGGTGCTGTACAGCGCCGACAAGCTCGGCATCCCGATGGACCGGCTGAACGTCAACGGCGGCGCCATCGCGCTGGGCCATCCGTACGGCGTGAGTGGCCAACGATTGACCGGACACGCGCTGATCGAAGGCAAGCGCCGCGGCGCCAGGCGCGTCTGCGTGACGATGTGCATCGGCGGCGGCATGGGCGCGGCAGGCGTGTTCGAGGTGCTGTGAAGCGGCTGGTCTTTCTGTTGCTGGTGGCGGCAGCAGCGCAGGCGGCGGCGCAGGCGACGCGCCAGTTCGAGGCCGGGAAGACTGCCGACCTCGACAACTGGCTCTGGCGGGCACGCCAGCGCGGCGAAGCCAGCGAAGCCGAGAAGGCGATCCAGGGTGTCGCGGCGGCAGTCGCGCGCAAGGACTGTCCGGGCGCCGTGGCCGCGCTGAACGCGGGCCTGGCCAAGGGCCATGGTGAGGTAATGCTGCTCGCCGGCACGATGTTCGAAGAGGGCTTGTGTGTACGCCAGAGCTGGGACCGCGCCGTCTCGCTGTACCAGCGCGCGCTGGAGTCCGGGCAACCCACGGCCGCCGCCCGCCTGAGCGCGGGTTACGCGGCGCCGGTGGGCGGCAGCGACAAGGCGGCGGCGCTGTGGTGGGCCACGAAGGCGAAGATCGCGCTGCCGCCGGAGTGCGGCACGCTGGCGGCTTTCGTCGACGATCCGGACCGGTTCGTGGCCGGCCTGAAGGCTTGGCCGGCGCCACGGATCGATGCCTGTGTCTATGCAGCGGCCCTGATGTCGAGCCTGTACGCCGAGGCCGATGCGCCCGGGCTGGGTGCGGCCTTCGGCTTGACCGGCGCGGTGCGCGTGACGCTGTTGCCTGAGCAGCGGCGATTCGAGATCACGCCGGAGCTGGCTGACGACGTCCCTGCGACCGGGCGCGTGGCGGAAGCGGCCGACGCAGACGTGGCCACGCGCCGGCGCGCTTTGGTCGCTCACTTGCAGTTCGCTGCTGACCGTGCGCTCGCGCGCTACAGCGCACCGAGCGGCGTGCCGGCGGCCTGGCGAATGCAAGCCCAGTATGTCTACAAGTCCTCTCGCTGAGAACGCGCTCCGGACGGCGGACAGCCGCTTCGACGGCCTGCCCGGCTGGCCTTGGTCGCCTCGGTACGTCGAGCACGCCGGCTGGCGCGTGCATTTCGTCGACGAGGGCCCGCCCGACGCCCCGGTGACCGCGCTGTGCCTGCACGGCAACCCGAGCTGGAGCTACCTGTACCGCCACATGATCCCGGTCTTCACCGCGGCAGGCCTGCGCGTGGTGGCGCCTGACCTGATCGGCTTCGGGCGCAGCGACAAGCCTGCCGACGAAGCCACGCACACCTGGGATGTGCACCGGGGCATGCTGCTGGCGCTGATCGAGAAGCTCGACCTGCGCAACGTGATGCTGGTCTGCCAGGACTGGGGCGGCCTGTTCGGCCTGACGCTGCCGATGGACATGCCCGGTCGATTCACGCGGCTGCTGGTGATGAACACCGCGCTCGGCACCGGTCAGCTCAGCGAGGGATTCAAGCAGTGGCGCGCGTACGGCAATTCGCAGCCCGACCTGCCGGTGGGCAAGCTGCTTGCGCGCGGCAAGCGCGACATGACGGCCGCCGAGGTCGCGGCCTACGACGCGCCGTTTCCCGATGCGAGCTACAAGGCCGCGCTGCGCGCCTTTCCGAATCTCGTGCCCGATGGTGACGACGCGCCTGGCGCCGCACTCAGCCGCCGCGCGCTGGCGTTCTGGCGCGACGAATGGGCCGGCGAGAGCTTCATGGCCATCGGCATGCAAGACCCTGTGCTCGGGTCGCCCGCGATGCGCTCGTTGCAGCGGATCATCAAAGGCTGCCTCGAGCCGATGGAAATCGCCGAAGGCGGGCACTTCGTGCAGGAATGGGGCGCGCCGATCGCACGGGCTGCACTTGCGCACTTCAAGCTCGCAGTGTGACGATGGATCTCGAAACGCTGCGCGGCTTCTTCCGCCAATCGCCCTTCATGGTCGACCTGGGCGTGTTGCCCACCGCAACCGAGCCCGGCATCGTCGAGACCGAGCTGATCGTCGCGCCGCGCCACACGCAGCACACCGGCGTCGTGCACGCGGGCGTGATGGCTGCGATGGCCGACCACAGCATGGGTGCGGCAGCGCAGACACTGGCGCCGGCCGGCCACTGGATCCTCACCGCCGAGCTGAAGACGAGCCAGCTGCGCGGCGCGATGGGCGAGAAGCTGGTCTGTCGCGCGAAGGTCATCAAACCGGGTCGTATGCTCAGCTTCACCGAGGCCGAGGTCTGGGTGGTAACCGGCGACAAGCGCGAGCTGGTGATGAAATCCTCGGCGACCATGGCCGTCGCCGTCCAACGTTGATCGCTCATGCGCGACACGCTCGACTTCCTGCTCTTCGACTGGCTGCGCGCCGATTCGCTGCTCGACCGACCGCGCTTTGCCGAACATTCGCGCGAGACCTTCACCTCGGTGCTCGACACCTGCGAGCGCATCGCGCGCGAGAAGTTCGCGCCGTTCAACCGCCTCTCGGACACCGACGAGCCGCGCTTCGACGGTGAACGCGTGCACCTGCCTCAAGCCACGCACGACGCGATGCGCGCCTACGCCGAATCGGGCATGCTCGCCGCATCGCAGCGCTACGAAGTGGGTGGCATGCAACTGCCCTGTGTGATCGAGATGGCGGCCAACGCCTTCTTCAGCAAAGCGAGTGTGGCGATGGGCGGCTACGCGATGCTGACCAGCGGCAATGCGAACCTGCTGATGGCGCACGGCACGGCCATGCAGCGCGAGGTCTTCGCCAGGAATGAATTTGCCGGCCGCTGGTTCGGCACGATGTGTTTGTCGGAGCCGCAGGCCGGCTCGTCGCTGTCGGATGTCGCCACGCGCGCGCTGCCCGATGGCGAGGACTTCGCGGCCGATCCGCTCGGTCCGCGCTACCGGCTGCGCGGCAACAAGATGTGGATCTCCGGCGGCGAGCACGAGCTGACCGAAAACATCATTCACCTCGTGCTGGCGAAGATCCCCGGGCCCGACGGCAAGACGGTGCCGGGCACGAGGGGCATCTCGCTGTTCATCGTGCCCAAGCAGCTGGTGAACGTTCGAGCCGAGCTGACCGGCGAGCGCAACGACGTGGCGCTGGCCGGACTAAACCACAAGCTCGGCTACCGCGGCACGACGAATTGCCTGCTGAATTTCGGCGAAGGCAAGTTCGCGGTGCGCGGC
>JANNQO010000326.1:0-10523 GCA_031400795.1 Rubrivivax sp.
ACGCCACGCCAGCCTTCACGCTTGACGTCTGAAACGGGTTTGCGCTGCAGTTGCTCGAGCCCGGTTTCGGCGGCATGCGAGGCGGTGGCGGCCATAACGGACTCCCATGGGTTCTGAACGGAGAGCCGAGTGTAGGCCATATGGACACAATAGGAACGATTTGGCCAATTTTCCTCTATTGGCCCGCGTTGACCTCGGCACGCTCATCGCCTATCTGCGCCAGCTGCCGAAGAAGTAGCCGCGCACTGGGGCCGCGGCGCGATCAGCCGTCCAGGTCCAGCGGCAAGCTCAAGGCGAGCCGGGTTCCGCCGTGCGGCGCGGGCATGCAACGCAGGCGGCCGCCGTGCAGTGCCGCGACACGCTGCGCAATGGCCAGGCCCAGGCCACCCATGCCTCCGCCGCGGTGCCGGCGCAGTGCGGGGTCGCGCACAGGTTCGCCGTCGTTCAGCCGCTGCACCAGCGCGGGCGGCAGACCCGGGCCGTCGTCCTCCACCAGCACCGCAGCCTCGGCCTCGCCGACCTCGAGCGACACGCGCACCGGCGTGCCGGCATGGCGCAGCGCGTTGTCGATCAGGTTGGTGACGGCGCGTTCGACGAGCAGCAGGTCGCCTTGCACTTGCACCGCCGTTGCGGGCGCGGGCCCGAGGGTGATGCGGGTATCGCTCGCGGCATCGAACTTTTGCACCGCGTCGGCAACCAGGTCGTCGAGCCTGAACGGCTCGCGGATGGGCACCTCCTCCAACGACTGCAGCGTGGCCAGTTCGAAGAGCTGTTCGGTCAGCCGGCGCAACTTCTGGTTCTGCGCCAGTGCCGCCGAGAGGTGGCGTTGCGACGCCGGGTCGCGGCCGGCAACGGCCAGCGCTTCGAGCTGCCCCTGCAACGCGGTGAGCGGCGTGCGCAGGTCGTGCGCGACGTTGGCGATGACCTCGCGCTGCGCCGCCACCTGGCGCGCCAGCCGCGCCTGCAAGGCCTCGAAGCTGCGCGTGATGACGGCCACCTCGTCGCTGCCGGCGCTGGCCGTGCGCGCTTCGGACCGCATGGCCAGCGTCGGCAGCTCGAGCGCGCCCATGCGCTGCGCGAGCCGCTGCAACGGCCGCGCCAGCCGCTGCGTGACGAGGACTCCGATCAGCAGCGTGGCCAGCAAGGCGGCGGTCAGCGCCGCGGCCAGCCCGCGCCACAGCCGAGTCTCGGAGAGCCGCGCCAGCACGGCGTCGCGGGCCGGGCCTTCGAGAACGATGTACAGGTAGCCCGGCGGTCGGCTGTCTGCCGCGCGCGGCGGAAACATCGCCGCCGAGAAGACGCGCGGAGCCCCGCCCATCGGATCGCTGCCGTACAGCGGCAGCGCGGCCTGACCGCTGAGGAACATCCGCACGGCGCCCAGGTCCACCTGCGGCACGCGCACCATGCCCGGCTCGCCGAGGTAGCTCTGCACCTGGCCAGACGCGTCGAGCAGATAGACCTGGATGCCCGGGTTGACGGTCATCAGCATCGTCAGGATCGCCTCACGCGGATCGGCCGTCGCACCCACCTGCGGCCAGTGTTCGACGATGTGCCGCGCCAGGCCGGCCGAAACACGCTGCAGCGTCTCCTGCTCGCGCTGCACCGCCAGCTGCCAGGCCAGCAACGCCACCGCCGCACCGTAGGCCAGCAGCAGCGCGGCCAGCGCCGCACTCAGGCGGCGTGCGAAGTTCCAGCGCATCGATCGCCCGCCGCCGCGTCGAAGCGATAGCCGAGACCCCACACGGTGCCGATGAAGCGCGGCTGCGCGCCGCCCTTCTCGAGCTTGGCGCGCAGCCGGTTGATGTGCGAGTTGACGGTGTGTTCGTAGCCATCGAAGCCGGCACCCCACACCCGCGCCAGCAGCTGGCTGCGGCTGAAGGTCTGGCCGCGATGTTCGGCCAGGAAGTGCAGCAGGTCGAACTCGCGCAGCGTGAGCGGCACGGCCTCGTTCCCCAGCCACACCTGGCGCTGGCGCGGCGCGATGCGCAGCGCACCGATCTGCAGCTCCTGCATGCCGCTGCGCTCGCCGGCAGGTGCACGCCACTGTTCGGCGCGGCGCAGCAGCGCACGCACGCGGGCCGTCAGCTCGAGCATCGAAAACGGCTTGGCCAGGTAGTCGTCGGCGCCGAGTTCCAGCCCGAGCACACGCTCGGCCTCGGCAACGCGCGCGCTGAGCATGATGATCGGCACATGGTCGGCGCGCTGGCGCACATGGCGCGTCAGCGCCCAGCCGTCGGCGCCGGGCAGCATCAGGTCCAGCAGCAGCAGCTCGAAGGCTTCACTATCGATCAGGTCGCGCGCACGCAAGCCATCGGCGACATGCATCACGCGGTAGCCGGCATGGCCCAGATGCAAGCTCACCACCTCGGCTACCGCGGCATCGTCTTCCACCAACAACAGCTTTTCGTTCAAGCGCGCCACCCACGGGCACCAGCCCGCACCGGCTGGGTCGCGTGGCGGCGCGGGAACTTTCAGCGTGTGCGCCGCCGGGCAAGCCAGGGCAGCGCGAGCAGACCCAGGCCCGCCAGCGCGGCGCTGGCAGGCGCGGGCACGGCGATGACCCGCGAGTCGAAGCTGATGCGAAAGATCGGCGTGTCGGCGCGCAGGTTGCTCATGAAGGTGTACCCGGCCCCGGTGGTGAAGCCGTTGAAACCCTCCAGTTCGCTGAAGTTGAAGCTGACGACACCGCCTTGCGGTGTGCGCAGGTCGTTGTCGCCGACGAAGGCGGCAGCGGCGGGGTCGAAGAGCTCGCTGCCGGCGTCCCAGATGTCGTCGGCTTCCTGCAGGATCTGCGCGAGCAGCAGATTGCCATCGGCGTCGAAGAGGCGAAAACGCGTCGCGCTGTCGTTGCCGATGAAGAAGTCGTTGCTCGGCACGACCATCGAGGCGAAGGTGAAGAACGGGTTCTGCACGGTGTTCACCGTGAAGGTGCTGCTGGCCATCGCGCCCGACAGCAACAGCCCGCCGATGGTGCCACGCACGGCCAGCGGTTCGGCGGCGCCGAAGGCGGGCTGCCACAGCGAGCCACTGCCGCCTTCGGCCACCGAGATGATCGGCGCGGTGGCCACTTCGCCGTTGTTGAACGCATCGAAGGTGCCGTTGGCGAAGCCCACGTGCAGCGGCGCGAAGGCAATGCCTTCGGCCGGCGCCAGGTTCTCAATCGTGACGGTGACCGAGACGATGGCGGCATGCGCTGTGACAGCGGCGGCGGACAAGGCGATTGCGCTCGCGAGTGATCGAACGATGGGGCGACATGGACGCATGGAGGGCTCCTGGGGACGGTGGCAAGGACAGCTGCATGCTAGGAAGCAGCGGTCACGCAGTCCTCACCCGAAGATCACCGCGGCGTGACAGGTCGGATTGCCTACACTCGTCGCCATGGCCAGCGCGCCTATCGTCCCCGTCGGGCTGTTCGACTACCTGGCTGCGGAAGAGCGCAGCCCCTTTCGGCACGAGTACGTCGGTGGGTGCATCTATGCCATGACCGGCGGCACGATGCGGCACAACCGCATCACCGGCAACATCTACAGCACGTTGCTGCAACGATTGGCCGGCTCGCCCTGCCAGGCTTTTATCAACGACATGAAGCTGCACGCGCTCGAGGCCGATAGCGTGTACTACCCCGACGTGCTCGTCGTGTGTGGGCGCGGTCCGGCAGGTGCCGACAAGCTCGTCACCGACGCGACGCTGATCGTCGAAGTCGCCAGTGAGTCCACCGCCGGCGTCGACCGCCGCGAAAAGCGGCTTGCCTACCAGAAGCTGCCCGGGCTGCGCGCCTACTGGATGGTGAGCCAGGAAGCGCGCCAGGTCGAAGTCCTCTCACGCACCGGCGACGGGCCCTGGGGCTTGGCGACGATCAGCGATCTGATGGCCCTCTTGCCTGCCCCGGGAGTGCCCGGCGAGCCGCTGCGCCTGGGCGAGCTGTACGTCGGTACAGACCTCGCCGCTGCCTAGATCTCGAACGCCGCCAGCGCAGCCAAGGCTTGCCGCTTCGCCGCTTGCGGCAAGAACGACGCCAGCGCCGCCTGCCGGCCCATCGCCAGCAAGTCTTCCACGGACAGCGGCGTGTGCTGCAGCAAGGCCTGCGCCTCGCTGCTGTGCGTGATGCACGACATCAGCCGGTTGTCGGTGTGGAACGACAGGCTCACGCCGGCGCGCCACAGCGCGGTGATCGGGTGCGAGGCGATCGACGCGGCGGCACCGGTGTGCACGTTGCTGGTCGGGCACACCTCCAGGTGCAGCCCACGCTCGATGACCTCGTCGACCCACTCGCGCCGGGCTGGATCGGCCAGCGCATCGGCCAACCGCACGCCGTGGCCGATGCGCGCCGCGCCCAGCCGCGCGGCTTCGAGCACACGCTCGGCGACATCGGCTTCGCCGGCGTGCAGCGTCATCGGCAGGCCGGCCTCTCGCACGCGCTTCAGCACCTCGGCATGCTCGCTGGGCGGGTGGCCGGTTTCGGCACCAGCCAGGTCGAAGGCGATCACGCCCTGGTCGCGGTAGCGCAAGGCCAGCTCAGCGGCGCGGCGCGACTCCTGGAGCGGCAGGTGGCGCATCGCGCAGACGATCAAGCCGCTGGGCAACGGGCTTTTGGCCAGGCCTTCGAGCAACGCCTCGACGGCCGCCTCGCCCGTCAGGCCATGCGCTTCGAAGAGCAGCGGCGCGATGCGGAACTCGGCCAGCACGCAGCCGTCTTCACCGGCATCTTCGGCGGCCTCGAAAGCCACCCGCACCAGGCCGGCCGGCGTGGCCATCGCCGCCACGGTCAGCGCAAAACCTTCGAGGTAGGCCTCCAGGCTGCCGGCGTGGGCGCGCGCCTCGAACCAGGCGTGCAGGGCCGGCACGTCGGCCGCCGGCGAGGCCAGGCCTCGTTCGCGCAGCAATTCGAGCAGCGTGGCCTCGCGCAGGCTGCCGTCCAGGTGTTCGTGCAGCAGCACCTTGGGCAGCCGGCGTGCGATGTCGAGGTCCATCGGGCCGATGCTAGCGCCGCCGATGACAGGGCAGCCCCCAGGGCGAGACGGGCGCCAGTCTTGCTATCCTGACCTGTCGATCAACCTGTCGATCGCAATCCAGGAGCAAGCCGCCGTGACCCTCTTCAAGACCGCCACTTTCGCCGCCCTGACGGGCCTGGCCAGCACCTCGTACGCCGAGCCCGCAGTGATCTTCGACATGGGCGGCAAGTTCGACAAGTCGTTCAACCAGGCCGGCTACGACGGCGCCGAGCGCTGGAAGAAAGAAACCGGCAAGCCCTACCTCGAGTTCGAGATCAGCAACCCGGCGCAGCGCGAGCAGGCGCTGCGCCGCATGGCCGAGCGCAACGCGAATCCGATCGTCGGCATCGGCTTCTCGCAGGCCTCGGCGTTGGAAAAGGTGGCCAAGGAGTTCCCGAAGGTGCAGTTCGTGATCATCGATTCCGTGGTCGGCCTGCCGAACGTGCAATCGGTGGTCTTCAAGGAGCATGAAGGCAGCTTCCTGGTCGGCATGATGGCGGTGCTGGCGAGCAAGACCGGCAAGGTCGGCTTCGTTGGTGGCATGGACATCCCGCTGATCCGAAAATTCCAGTGCGGATTCGAACAGGGGGCGAAGTTCGCCAACCCGAAGGCCGAGGTCAGCGCCAACATGACCGGCACCACGCCCGCGGCGTGGAACGACCCGGCGCGCGGCGCCGAGCTCGCCAAAGCGCAGTTCGCCAAAGGCGTGGACGTGATCTTCGCCGCCGCCGGCGGCACCGGGACCGGTGTCTACCAGGCCGCCAAGGACGGCGGCAAGCTGGCCATCGGCGTGGACAGCAACCAGAACCACCTGCACCCGGGCGTGATGCTCACCTCGATGGTGAAACGGGTCGATGTGGCCGTGGCCAATGCCTTCAAGGGCGTGAAGCCGGGCACCACCACGGTGCTGGGCCTGAAGGAAGGCGGGGTCGACTTCGCGATGGACGAGCACAACGCCAAGCTCGTCAATGCCGACATGAAGAAGAAGGTCGACCAAGCCAAGGCCGACATCATTGCCGGCAAGATTGCGGTGGTCGATTACATGTCGAAGAACGACTGCAAGTGATCGGATGACCGCCATCGCCACGCCGCCGGCCGTGGCGATGCACGGCATCCACAAGCGCTTCGGCCCGGTTCACGCGAACAACAACGTCGAGTTGCGCGTCGCCACGGGCACGGTGCACGGCATCGTCGGCGAGAACGGCGCGGGCAAGAGCACCTTGATGTCGATCCTGTACGGCTTCTACCAGGCCGATGCAGGCGATATAGAAGTGGGCGGCGCCAAGGTCCACATCCGCGGCTCGCGCGAGGCCATCGCGCTGGGCATCGGCATGGTGCACCAGCACTTCATGCTGGTGGAGACACTGTCGGCGCTGGACAACGTGATGCTCGGTGCCGAGCCGCATTGGCAGCTGACACGCTCGCGCGACGAGGTGCGCGCCCAACTCGACCCGCTGATGCGCGAATCGGGGCTGCTGGTGCAACTCGACGCGCTGGTGTCCGAGCTGCCGGTGGGCGAACGCCAGCGCCTGGAGATCCTGAAAGCGCTGTACCGCGGCGCGCGCATCCTGATCCTCGACGAGCCCACCGCGGTGCTGACACCGGCCGAGACCGACGCCCTCTTCGAGACGCTGCGCGGCCTGCGCGAACGCGGCACCACGGTGCTCTTGATCACGCACAAGCTGAAAGAGATCATGGCGCTGTGCGACGCGGTGACGGTGATGCGCGGCGGGCAGGTGGTGCTGGATTGCCGGATTGCCGACACCAGCCTCGACGGGCTGGCCGAAGCGATGGTCGGCCGCCGCGTCTCGCTGGGGCGCGAAGACCGCGCTTCGCCCAGCCCGCACGGCGAAATCCTGCTGCGGGCCGACAAGCTCACCTGGCGCGACGCACTCGGCGTGCCGCGCCTGTCGGACATTTCCATCACGCTGCAGGCCGGTGAGATCGTCGGCATCGCCGGTGTCTCGGGCAACGGCCAGAGCGAGTTGCTGGACATGCTCTCGGGCATGCGCGCGCCGCACGCCGGCGAGCTGCAAGTCGGTGCCGAGCGCTTCGCGCCCGAGCGCTGGATCGACCCGTCGCGTGCGCGCGCGCAGCGCATCGCCCATGTGCCCGAAGACCGCCACCAGCGCGGCCTGGTGCTGGCCTTCCCGGCCTGGGAATCGGCCGTGCTCGGCTACCAGCAGCGCCCGCGCTACCAGCGCGCCGGCTGGCTGCGCCAAGCCACCATGCGCAGCGACACTGCCACGATGATGGAGCGCTACGACGTGCGCCCGCGCCAGCCGCAGCTGCGCACGTCCAAGTTCTCCGGCGGCAACCAGCAAAAGCTCGTGCTCGCGCGCGAGGCGCTGCCCGAGCCACAGGTGCTGCTGGTGGGCCAACCGACGCGCGGCGTGGACATCGGCGCCATCGAGTTCATCCACGGCCGCCTGCGCGCGATGCGCGATGCCGGCGGCACGGTGCTGCTGGTCTCGTCCGAACTCGACGAGATCCTGGCACTCGCCGACCGCGTGATCGTGATGAACGCCGGGCGCATCGCAGGCGAGCTGCCGATCGCCGATTGCAACGAGCGCACGCTCGGCCGCCTGATGGGCGGCTCGGCGGTGCACTGAAATGAGCCGATCGGTCGAACTGCCGCGCTGGATGGACCTGGTGCTGCTGCCGGCAGTCAACCTGCTGCTCGCCTTCATCGTCAGCGCGATCGTGCTGCTGATCATCGGGCAAGACCCGTTGCAGGTGCTGGCGCTGCTCATCAAGGGCGCGTTCGGCAGCCGCGCGGGCTTGAGCTACACGCTGTACTACGCCACCACCTTCGTCTTCACTGGTCTGGCGGTTGCGGTGGCTTTCCACGGCGGCCTGTTCAACATCGGCGGCGAGGGCCAGGCGATGATGGGTGGTCTGGGCGCGGGGCTGGCGGCGCTGGCCCTGGCGGACGCGCTGCCCGCACCGCTGATGCTGCCGCTGATGGTGGTCGCCGCGATGCTGTTCGGCATGTCCTGGGCGGCGGTGCCGGCGGCCTTGCAGGCCTGGCGCGGCAGCCACATCGTGATCACCACGATCATGTTCAACTTCATCGCCGCGGCGCTGATGGGTTACCTGCTCGTGGGCGTGCTCAAGGAGCCCGGCAACATGGCACCGGAGAGCCGCGCCTTCGCCGCATCGGCACAACTGCCCGGGCTGCACCAGCTGCTCGCGGCACTCGGCATCGAGTGGCCGCGCACGCCGCTGAACCTCTCGCTGCTGCTGGCCATCGTGGCCGCGCTGGGCGTGTACCTGGCGCTTTGGCGCTCGGTGCCCGGGTACGCGCTGCGCGCGGTCGGCTTCTCGGCCGAGGCCGCGCGCTATGCCGGCATCGCGCCGCGTGCGCAGATCATGCGTTCGATGCTGCTGTCGGGAGCGCTCGCCGGCCTGGTCGGCATCAACGAGATCGCCGGCGTGCAGCAGCGGCTGATCGCCGACTTCGTCGCCGGCGCAGGCTTCGCCGGCATCGCGGTGTCGCTGATCGGGCGCAACCACCCGGTGGGCATCGTGCTGGCCGCCATCCTGTTCGGCGCGCTCTACCAGGGCGGCGCCGAACTGGCGTTCGAAATCCAGGGCTTCTCGCGCGAGATGGTGTTCACGCTGCAAGGGCTGATCGTGCTCTTTGCCGGCGCGATGGCGCAGGTGGCGGCACCGGCGCTGGCGCGGGTGCATCGCGTCTTCGCGCGCCCCGCGGTGGCCGGATGAAGCCCCCACGCTCGCTTTCGCTCGCTGCCCCCCGAGGGAGCGCTCAGTGGCTTCGGACGGCCGGGCGCCACTGAGATGGACGAAATCACCATCGCCTCGATGCTCGCCAGCACGCTGCGCGTGGCCACGCCGCTGATCCTGTGTGCGCTGGCCGGTACCTTGTGCGAGCGTGCCGGCGTCATCGACCTGGGCCTGGAAGGCAAGATGCTGATGACGGCCTTTGCCACCGCCGGCGTGGGCGTGGTCAGCGGCTCGCTCGCGCTGGCGCTGCTGGCGGCGATCGTGGTGGGCGTGGCCTTGTCGCTGCTGCACGGCTATGCGTGTGTCAGCCACCGCGGCGACCAGGTGGTCCTCGGTATGGCGATCACGATGACCGCGGCCGGCCTGACCGTCGTGCTGGGCATCGCCTGGTTCAAGCAGGGCGGGCAAACGCCGCCGCTGCCCGACGCGGTGCGCCTGGACGTGCTGTGGCCGGGGCTCGTCGAGGCGGTGAACGGCGTGCCGTTGATCGGCACCGTGCTCGCCATCGGGCTCTTCGGCCACAACGTCTTCGTCTACGGCGCGCTGCTGGCGGTGCTGGGCGTGTGGTGGCTGCTGTACCGCACGCGCTTCGGCCTGCGGTTGCGCGCCACCGGCGAGAACCCGGCGATGGTCGACGCGGCCGGCGTTTCGGTGCTTGGCATGCGCTACGCGGCGTTGGTGCTGAACGGCGTGCTGGCCGCTCTGTCGGGCGCGTACCTGGTGCTGGCGCTGACGCCCTCGTTCATCCCGAACATGACCGCCGGGCGCGGCTACATGGCGCTGGCGGCGATGATCTTCGGCAAGTGGCACCCGGTGGGCGCGCTGCTGGCCTGCCTGCTGTTCGGATTCCTGGAGGCGATGGCGATCCGGCTGCAAGGCGTCGCACTGCCCGCGCTGCTGGGCGGCGGTGCGGTGCCGGTGCAAGCCATCCAGGCGCTGCCTTACGTGATGACGGTGGTGCTGCTGGCCGGATTCATCGGTCATGCCGCGGCGCCCAGGGCCCTCGGCGTGCCCTATTTGAAGGAGCGTTGATGGCCGACCTGCCGATGCAGCAGCGCTTGCTGGACGCCGCCCGCGCCGCGCGCGCCCGGGCTTACGCGCCGTACTCGAATTTCCATGTCGGCGCCGCGCTGCTCGACGAACAAGGGCGCATCCACGCCGGCTGTAACGTCGAAAACGCCGCCTACCCGCAGGGCGTGTGCGCCGAAGCGGGCGCGCTCTCGGCGCTGGTGCTGGCCGGTGGGCGCGAGGTGCGCGCGGTGCTCGTGGCGGCGCGCGGGCTGCGCCCGGTCACGCCTTGCGGCGGCTGCCGGCAGAAGCTGCGCGAGTTCGCCGCCGACGACACCCCGGTGCTCGTTGCCGGCGACACCGGCGTGCTGCTGCACACCACGCTCGGCGCGTTGCTGCCCGACAGCTTCGGCCCCGAGCATTTGCGCGAGACTTCGGTATGAGCCGCCGGGCCCGCCCTGGACCCGAAGGGGCCACCTACGTGGCCCAAGGCGAATACCGTAGTGCGCAGCACGAAGGTACTCCAATGAATCTTCAAGCCGCGATCGTCGAAAGCGCCAGCCGCCTGCGCGAGCGAGCCGCGACCCTGCAGCCGCGCATCGCGGTCGTGCTCGGCTCCGGCTGGGGGCCGCTGGCCGAGCGTGTGCAAGGCGCGATCGACGTGCCTTATGCCGAGCTGCCGGCGTTCCCCAAGCTCGGCGTCGGCGGCCATGCTGGCATGGTCCGCCTGGGCCGCATCGGCGCGCAGGCGGTGGCCGTGCTGGCGGGCCGCAAACA
>JANNQO010000327.1:0-5123 GCA_031400795.1 Rubrivivax sp.
GGTGGCGTTGAAACACGAGCGGCAAGCCTTGTTCGAGCAGCATGTCCAGCGCTTCGCTCAAGCCGTAAAGCAGATTGGTGTTCGGCGTGTAGGGCCAGTAGCCGCCGCGGTTCATGTCGACAATCTCGTCCCAGGCCCAGAAGGCGCGCGGCAGCTTGGCCGTCTTGCTGGCCTGCAGCGCCTTCGGACTGAGCGCGTTGAAGCTGATGCCGGGCGGCAGCATCAGGCCTTTCTGCGAACCGCTGATGGTGACGTCCACGCCCCATTCGTCGTGCCGGTAGTCGGCGCTGGCCATGCCGGAAATGGTGTCGACCAGCAGCAAGGCAGGGTGCCTGGCGGCGTCGATGGCGCGGCGCACCGCGGCGATGTCGCTGGTGACGCCGGTGGAGGTTTCGTTGTGCACGACGCAAACGGCCTTGATGGCGTGGCCGGTGTCGGCGCGCAGTCGCTGCTCGATCAGGCCGGCGTCGATGCCGTGTCGCCAGGCCAGTGGCAGGCCGGTGGTCTCGCAAGTGCCCGGCACCGACAGGAACTCCGGCTTCAGTCCCAGGCGCTGAGCCATCTTCTGCCACAGCGTGGCGAAGTGCCCGGTCTCGAACATCAGCAGTGGGTCGCCGGGGCTCATGGTGTTGGCCAGCGCCGCTTCCCACGCGCCGGTGCCCGAGGCCGGGTAGATGACCACCGGGTGTCGGGTCTGAAAGATCTGCTGCAGCCCGCTGATGACCTTCTTGCCCAGGTGCGCGAACTCGGGGCCGCGATGGTCGATGGTGGGCAGGCTCATGGCCCGCAGGATGCGGTCGGGCACCGGGCTGGGCCCTGGTATCAGCAGGAACTGGCGGCCGCTGGGATGCAGGTCGAGCGGGATCATGGCGAACGAGCCTCCGAGAGGGTTAGTGCAAGAAGTTTTGCATACAAAATGCATTTGTCAATCCGGAACCGCTAGACTCTGGTGCGAGCGCTGCTGTGTTTTGTATGCGATTCGAAAGGCGACCGTCTTGGCAGAAGTCATCTCCATCCCGCGCCAGGTGCTGCACCAGGAAGTGGCCACGCGGCTGCGCCAACGCATCGTCGAAGGCCAGATCGCGCCTGGCGCCAAGCTCAATGAGCGTGAACTGAGCGAGCAGCTCCAGGTGTCGCGCACGCCGTTGCGCGAAGCCATCAAGATGCTGGCCGCCGAGGGCCTGGTGGAGTTGCTGCCCAACCGCGGCGCGGTCGCGGCCAGCCTGGGCGAGCAGGACGTGGCCGACACCTTCGAGGTCATTGCCGGGCTCGAAGGCCAGTCGGGCGAACTAGCCGCGCAGCGCATCAGCGAAGCCGAACTGGCCGAGATCCGCGCGCTGCACTACGAGATGCTCGCCGCCTTCACGCGCCGCGATCTGTCCACCTACTACCGGCTCAATGCGCAGATCCATACCTTGATCAACGCCGCCGCGCGCAACCCCGTGCTCACGCAGACCTGGCGCAACGTCAACGCGCGGCTGCAGGCGCTGCGCTTCCGCTCCAACTTCGACGAGGCGAAGTGGCAGCGCGCGGTGAATGAACATCAGCGCATGGTCGAACTGCTGGCGGCACACGACGGAGCGGCGCTGCGCGCGCTGCTCGTGCAGCATCTGGAGAACAAACGCGACGTCGTGCTCGAGCTGATGCGCGCCGGCACGCTGCATGGCGCTGCTTCCGCATGATCGATACCCTGCAGCGCCGCCTGCGCGCCGAGACCCGAGGCGAGCTGATGTTCGACGCCGCCTCGCGTGGCCGCTACGCCACCGATGCGTCGATCTACCAGCAGATGCCGCTGGGCGTGCTGGTGCCGAAGACGCCCGACGACGTGGCCGCCGCGATGGCGATCGCGCGCGACCTGAAGGTGCCGCTGCTGCCGCGCGGTGGCGGCACCTCGCAGTGCGGGCAGACCACCGGTGTTGCGCTGGTCATCGACTGCAGCAAGTACCTGCGCCGCCTGCTCGCCTTCGACAAGGACGCGATGACCGCCGAGGTCGAGCCCGGCATGGTGCTCGACCACCTGAACGCCGAGCTGAAACCGCATGGCCTGTGGTACCCGGTCGACGTGTCGACCAGCGCGCAGGCCACGCTCGGCGGCATGGCCGGCAACAACTCCTGCGGCAGCCGCAGCATCGCCCACGGCAACATGGTGCACAACGTGGCCGGCATCAGTGCCTGGCTGGCGGACGGCACGCTGGCGAACTTCGGCCGCGTGGGCACGCTCGGGAAGCGCGAAACGCAGATCGCCGACTTCGTGCGCGGCCTGGCCGAGCAGCACCGCGCCGAGATCGCCGCGCGCTGGCCCAGCGTGCTGCGCCGCGTCGGCGGCTACAACCTGGACATCTTCGAGCCGCGCAGCGAGCTGCCTTACACGCCCGACGGCAGCGTCAACCTGGCGCACCTGCTGGTGGGCTGCGAAGGCACGCTGGCGGTGACGCGCTCGCTCACGCTCAAGCTGAAGCCCTTGCCGCGCGCCAAGGTGCTGGGCGTGGTCAACTTCGCAAGCTTCTACCGCGCGATGGATTCGGCGCAGCACATCGTCAAGCTGGGGCCGAGCGCGGTCGAACTGGTCGACCGCACGATGATCGAGCTGAGCCGCGCCAACCCGGCGTTCCGGCCGGTCATCGAGACGGCCTTGATCGCTGATGGTCAAGGCTCACCGCAGGCCATCCTGCTGGTGGAATTCAGCGGCGACGACCCGGCCCCACTGCTGCGGCAGCTCGACGCGCTGGTCGAACTGATGGGCGACCTGGGCCTGCCCGGCAGCGTGGTGCGCATGGAGGCCGAGGGTCCGCAGACGGCGCTGTGGGAGGTGCGCAAGGCCGGCCTGAACATCATGATGAGCCTGAAGGGCGACGGCAAGCCGGTGAGCTTCATCGAAGACTTCGCGGTGCCGCTGGCCCACCTGGCCGAGTACACCGACGCGCTCACCGAGGTGTTCGCCCGCCACGGCACGCGCGGCACCTGGTATGCCCATGCCTCGGTGGGCACGCTGCACGTGCGACCGATTCTCGACATGCGCGTCGCCGGCCCCGACGGCGGTGCCGCCAGGATGCGCGCCATCGCCGAAGAAGCGAGCGCGCTGGTGCGCCGATTCCGCGGCGCCTACAGCGGCGAACATGGCGACGGCCTGTGCCGCGGCGAATGGATCGCCTGGCAGTTCGGCCCGAAACTGAACGACGCCTTCCGCGCCATCAAGACCGAGTTCGACCAGGCGGGGCTGTTCAATCCGGGGCGCATCGTCGACCCGCCGAAGATGGACGACGTGTCACTGCTGCGTTTCGCGCCACCCGGAGCACCCAGGCCATATCGGCGCATAGCACTCAAGCCGGTGCTCGACTGGTCGGCCTGGAACGTGCAGGCCGACCCGGTGAGCGAAGTCACCACGCCCCCGGGCACCGGCGGCGACAGCACCGGCGGCCTGGCGATGGCGGTCGAGATGTGCAACAACAACGGCCACTGCCGCAAGTTCGACGCCGGCACGATGTGCCCGAGCTACCGCGCCACGCGCGACGAACGGCATCTGACGCGCGGCCGCGCGAACACGCTGCGGCTGGCGCTGTCGGGCCAGCTCGGAGCGGACGCCTTCACCAGCGAAGCGATGTTCGACACGATGGACCTGTGTGTGGGCTGCAAGGGCTGCAAGCGCGACTGCCCGACCGGCGTCGACATGGCGCGCATGAAGGTCGAGTTCCTCGCGCACTTCAAGGCGCGCCATGGCCACACCCTGTCGGACCGGCTCGTCGCCAGGCTGCCTGACTACGCGCGGCACGCAAGCCGGCTGCCCTGGTTAGCCAACCTGCGCGACACCGTGCCCGGCGCTGCCTGGCTGAGCGAAAAGCTGCTCGGCTTCACGGCGAAACGCAAACTGCCGCAGTGGCGCCGCGACACGTTCTGGCGCAGCCACGACCCGGCGCTGTTTTCAAGCCTTGCCGACACGCTGGCGGCAGCCCGGCGGAACAGCAAGGCCGCCGTCTTGTTCGTCGACACCTTCAATGGCCACTTCGAGACCGAGAACGCATTGGCGGCGGCGCGCGTGCTGCATGCTGCCGGCTACACGCTGCACCTGCTCACCAAGCGTGAAGGTCACCACTGCTGCGGGCGCACCTTTCTTTCGGTCGGAATGGTCGACGAAGCGAAGGCGAAAGCCGGCGCCCTGCTCGACGCCTTGTTGCCCTTCGCCCAGGCGGGCGTGGCGATCGTCGGGCTGGAGCCTTCGTGCCTGCTGACGCTGCGCGACGAGACGCTCGTGATGGGCCTTGGCCCATCTGCCGAGACCGTGGCGCAACACGCGCTGCTGTTCGAGGAGTTCGTTGCGCGTGAAGCACGCGCCGGGCGCTTCACGCTGACCTTCAAGACGGCGGATGCGCCGATCCTGCTGCACGGTCACTGCCACCAGAAGACGTTCGCCGCGGTGACGCCAATCCTCGAGGTGCTGCGCCTGATCCCGGGCGCGAAGCCCGAGCTGATCGAGTCCAGCTGTTGCGGCATGGCCGGCAGCTTCGGCTACGAGGCGCGTCACCACGAGGTGTCAATGCAGATGGCCGAAGCCCAGTTGCTGCCCGCCGTGCGGAATCGCCCGGACGCGATCATCGTCGCCGACGGTACGAGTTGCCGGCATCAGATTGCCCATGGCGCGCAGCGCGAAGCCATCCACGTGGCGAAGCTGCTCAACCAGTTGCTTTAGCGCCTGCGAACTCACGCTCGTGCATCCAGGCCGCCTGTCTGGGCGCGCGTTTGGTGCGTGACCACTCTTCCAGCATCTCCCACTTCACGCTGTCGAGCTGCTTCATCTGCTCGGGCGTGGCAGTGTCGGCGGCCAGTTCGAGCCGGTGGCCGCTG
Source organism: Rubrivivax sp. (assembly GCA_031400795.1). Taxonomy (GTDB): domain Bacteria; phylum Pseudomonadota; class Gammaproteobacteria; order Burkholderiales; family Burkholderiaceae_C; genus Rubrivivax. The sequence continues at coordinate 4,840 of JANNQO010000327.1, forward strand.
GGGTCGCGGAAGTAGATCGACTTGAAGATCGTGTGATCGGTGATGCCGATCACCTCGACGCCGGCGGCCTCGAGCCGCGCCTTGGTGTCGTGCAGGGTCTGGACGCTGTCGACCTTGAAGGCGATGTGCTGCACCCAATCCGGCGTGTTCGGGTCGCCCCCCATCGCTGGCGTTCTTCGAGATTCCGAACTCGCCGGCGATGGGGGGCGACCCGAACACGCCGGATTGGGTGCAGCACATCGCCTTCAAGGTCGACAGCGTCCAGACCCTGCACAACACCAAGG
>JANNQO010000328.1:0-5915 GCA_031400795.1 Rubrivivax sp.
GACCGGGATCGGCCGCTGGACGATCGCGGCAAGCAGGACGCGCCGAAAATGGGCGAGCGCTTGGCCAAGCGCGGCGTCAAGCTCGACCTGATCGTGTCGAGCCCGGCGCTGCGCGCGCTGACGACGGCGCAACTCATCGCCGAAGCGGTGGGCTACAAACGCAAGGACATCGTCGTGGACGATCGGCTGTATGCCGGCAGCCCGGACGGCTTGCTCGCCGTCATTCGCGCGCTCGACAAGAGACTGGGCCGCGTGATGCTCTTCGGCCACAACCCCGAATTTACCGACCTCGCGCATCGGCTTTCTGGCGACATCATCGACATGCCGACCAGCGCGGTCGCCGAGTTCAGCTACGACACGAAGGCGTGGTCGGATGTCGGCGACGTCGAGCCGGCGAAAGCGGTCGTGGACGCGCCATCTCACGACGAAGCCACGCCCTGAACCGCGCCGCGATCACCACTGCGTGACGCTGGCGTCCAGGGTGTGATCGACGATCTCGAGGAAGGCGTCGATGGCGATCGGTTTGGTGACGTAGCTGCAGGCGCCCTGGCGCAGCGCCTGCTGCACCTGCTGCGGCGTGGCGTCGGCCGAGACAACGATGACCGGGATCGTGGAGAGCACGTCGTCGTCCTTCAACCGCCGCAGCACCTCCTGGCCGGAAATGTCCGGCAAGCCCATGTCGAGAAGGATCAGGTCCGGCGGCGCGCGGCGAATCTCGATCAGGCCATCGAGCCCGCTGGCCGAACTGCTGAGTCGAAGATGCGCGCGCGTGCCGATCAAGGCCTGCATGATCTCGATGTTCGTCGCGTTGTCCTCGATGTAGTGCAGGCGCTTGACGGCCACCGTCGTCAGCGGCTCGATGACGGCTGCGTCGGCGGCGGGCCGGCTGGGCAGGTCGGCCGCCGGCAGCCGCAGCGTGAAGGTCGAGCCGCGATCGATCTCGCTGTGCACCGAGAGGTCGCCGCCCATCAGCTCGACCAGGCGGCGGCTGATGACCAGGCCGATGCCGGTGCCTTCGATGCCGCTGTTCTCGCGCCCGAGGCGGTTGTAGGGCTGGAACAGCGCGGCCTGCTGTTCGGCCGTCAAGCCCAGCCCGGTGTCTGTCACGGCGAGTTCGACCATGCCTTCTGCGCCGGGTCGCGCATGCAGCGTGACAAGCCCACCCGGCCGGTTGTACTTGACGGCGTTGCCCAGCAGATTGGTCAACACCTGTTTCAGACGCGTCGAATCGGCACGCACACCGCCGACCTTCGGATCCAGCATCACCTGTATCGCAACCGACTGACGGCTGGCCGCCGTCGAGACCAGCGCCACGCTGGCACGCACCTCGTCGTCAAGCGACAGCGCCTTCGGGTTGAGCTGAACCGCTCCGGCTTCGATGCGTGACAGGTCCAGCGTCTCGTTGATCAGCTCCAGCAGGTGCCATCCGGCCTGTTGGATCTGTTGCGTCCACTGCCGCTGCTCCGCGTCAAGCTGATTGCGGGCGCGGATGTCCAGCAACTGCGCGAAGCCGATGATGGCGTTCAGCGGCGTGCGCAACTCATGGCTCATGCGCGAGAGGAAGTCGCTCTTGGCCTGGCTCGCAACCTCGGCGCGCTGCCGCGAGCGTTCGGAGTCCTGCAGGCGCAGGCTCTCGGTGATGTCCTCCAGCAAGCCCACCAGACGCAGCACGCGGCCCTGGCTGTCGCGCAGCGCGCTGCAGACCATGCGCACGCGCAACGGGCTTCCCTGCGCGCTGGCAAGGGTCAGCGGCGTGCTGCTCGTCGTGTCGCTGCCGTCCAGCAGCTTGCGAAACAGTTCGCGAACGCCGGCGACGTCCTGCGGCGCGATCAGCTCCAGCATCGAGCGGCCGCGCACCTGCGCAGCGTCGCGCCCGGCCATGGCGCAAAGGCGCGGGTTGCAGTCCAGCACCACGCCCTGCGGGTCGCTGAAGAGCACGCCCACCGGCAGGTGATTCAGGATGTTGCGCAGCCGCTCCTCGCCCTCGCGCAAGGCCTGTTCGGCCTGGGCTCGTTCGCTGTTCTCGCGGCGCAGTTCGGTGGTCGCCGCATCGACCGCGATCAGGGTGCGGCGCGACTGGCCGGTCACCACCAGCAGCATGCCACCGAGCATGGCCGTGCTGGCCAGGCCTGCGGTGGCCAGCAGCCAGGCCGCTTCGCTTCGGGCGTTGGGAGCCGTCGACGCCAAGGACGTGACGCGCAACTGCAGCGGCCGGTCAGCCAGCGTCAACTCGTGCACCGCGAGCAGTGTGCCGGGCACTGGCGTCGAACGTTCGCAGCCTGCGGCGCCGGCCAGCCGTGGCCGTTGCACCCCGGGGGCCGGATCGACGATGCACGCCGCAAGGTAGGCCATGTCCCCGTCCAGCAGGCCATCGAGCAGCCGGCCGGCACTGAGCGTCACGAAGACCACGCCCTGGAACGACGCCAGCCGTGCCGCCTCGTCGCCGGGATTGCCGCGGTACAAGGCCCGGTACAGCACCATACCGGTGACGTCGCCCTCGGCCTGGGTGAGTCGGAAGCCCGCGGTGGCCACAGTCTGGCCACTGCGCCGGGCGGCGTCGATCGCCGCTCGCGCGGCCGGAACCGACAGTGCGTTGACTCCCAGCGCGGTGCGGTTGCCCTCCAACGGCACGATGTGCCGCAGCACGAGCGCACCGCCGTCGGCGGCGCGCGCGCGGCCATCGTCGCGGTCGAAGACCCGGAAGTCGCTCAGCCCTTCGGCCCTCGCCGCGGCCTCGAAGGCCGCGATGTCGTTGCCGGCAACCCAGACACTGTGGCCCACCGCCTGCAGGCGCATCGGCTGCTCCAGCCACCAACGCGCCTTGGCCGCCAGCGACTCTGTATCGATGTCCCTGGCATCGAGCGCACCGTGCACCGCGTGCAGCGCGTGCAACGGCTCGGTGAGGCGCGAGCGCAGCGTGCCGGCGACACGCTCGACATCGTTCTGAAAGGCGCTGTCCGCCCGCCCCTGCTCGGCGCGGTGCAGCCCGATCACCGACATGGCCACCACGGCCAGCGCCAGCAGCAACGGCAGTGCCAGCGTGGCACGGCGCGGTTGCCAGTCTGCGCGCGGGCGGCCGATGAAAGCCAGCGTGAGCGGCGCGCCGATGACCACGCCCAGGCAGTCGCCGAGCCACCAGGTCCACCAGTTCGCCGCAAGCGAGGCGATGGGCAGCACGCCCAGGGCCAGCAGCGCAACGGTGCCGACGCTGGCACTGACCACGCAGGCAACGCCGGCGCCCAGCGCGCCGGCCACCGCCGTGTCACGGCCGGTGCGCAGGGCCGGCGGCGACTCCACATGGCGCTCGATCAACGCAGCGCCGAGCCAGGCCTGCAACATGGCGCCGACCGCAATCAGCCATGGCAACAGCCACAGGCCGGCGCCGGTGTTTCCCTGCAGCCAGGCCAGCATGCCGTTGACCAGGGCCGAGCCGAACAGAACGCCAACCAGCGCGGCGCGGCGCCAGACCAGCGCGGCTGCCAGCGCAATGCCGGCCGACGGATACAGCGGCGACGCGTAGCCCGGCGGGCCGGCGAGCAGCAAGGCCATGGCGCCGACCGCGGCGTAGGTGAAGGCCGTGATGAGCGCCACCGGCAGTGCCCCGGTCGGGACCGCAGCATGCTTCGGCGACGCTTCGCTCATGCCCACACTGTACGGGTGCAACGCGGGCGAGCGAAGCGCGGCGGCGTCCGGCGGGCGACGACTGCGGCCGATACCGACGCCGCGACGGCAGCAGCGGCGCGTGGCGCGTGCGCCCTGCCGCCTTCCTCGACGACGGCACGATCGACGTCGAGTCGATCGACCGACGCACCGACTTGCGGGCAGCGGCCGCACCAAACGGGGCCGGAACAAGGCGCGCGAACGCGCCGATGCCCAGTGGTGCCGGCGCGTTTGCGCCGTGCCGGCTCCGCCCATCGGACATCGGCCTTTGGTCCGTGCCACCATCGCTGCCGATGGCCCTGACCCGCCCCGAAGATCGGACGCTGCTGCGCCTGTGGCCGCTGCCGCTCGTAGCCGGCGTGATGCCCTGCGCGGCGGTGCTGATCGCCTGGGCTGTGTCGACCCAGCTCGGCCTGGTGCCCGCGTGCAACCCCTTCCTGGAGGGTTGCTTCTCGGTGAGCCGCGCCGCGCGGCACGAACTTCCCAACCACCTCTTCCGCGCCATCGTGCTGCCCGCGGCGGCGCTGCAAGCGGTCGTGTGGATGTTCGCCGCGCGATGGCTGGCAGGAGCGAGCGGCGCGCGCTGGCTGCCGCTGCTCGGCGTGCTGGCAGCGATCGCGCTGGCGCTGTACGGGGCGTTCCTCGGCACCGAGGGTGCGGTCTACCGCGTGCTGCGCCAGTCGGGCACCGTCGTGTACTTCGGATTCACGTGCCTGGCGATGCTCGTCACCGGCAACGCGGTCGTGCACCACCGGCGGCTCGGGTCCGCGCTGCTGCGCCATGCACTGCGGGGCCTGCTCGTGACACTGGTGCTGCTCGGGCTGGCCAACGTGCTCGTCGCCGAGGCCGTCGCGCCCGAACTGCGCGACCGCGTGCAGAACCTCAGCGAGTGGTGGGGCTCGCTCGTGATGACGCTGCTGTTCGCGGTGCTGGCAGCGATCTGGCGGCGCGAGCGGCTGGTGGTGGTGCTGCGCAGCGGGTGAGCGGCGGGCCACTGCCCGGCGCGCCCTGCAAGGGGCCTGAAGCGCAGTCAACTCGTCGCCGTTGGAGCGGTCCAGCGCCCGGGGCCTGGGGGGGCTGGCTGCGTCGGCGATTCAGTCGGCCACCAGCGGGTTGACCACGCGCAGCGCAGGAAAGCGGCCGAAGTCGCGATCAGCGCTCCACAGTTCGTGCACGCCGTGCGACCAGCAAATCGCCGCAATGCGGGCATCGTGCACCACTGGCCCGGCCACGCGGCCCGCACGCACCAGCGCCGCGAGCGCGGCCCAGTGACCCGATGCTTCACCGAGCATCACCAAGGACGGCGACTCCATCCAAGCCTCCACCTGGCCCAGCGCTGCACCGCTCGGCGTGGGCGGCTTGAAGATGCGCGGATGGGTCACGACGGCCAGGAACTCGTGCACCACCGGCCAAGGAATGCCCCAGACCTGGCGACCCTCGGCCAGTGTGTTCACGCGGTGCTGAGCGGGCTGATGGGCGGGAGCATCGACGCGATGCGCGGCGACCAGTACGTTCGTGTCGACGGCGATCAAGCACCACGTCCTTCGTAGGCCAGTTCGCGCAGCCGCGACCAATCGTTCGGATCGATGCCGTCTTGCAGCCCCTTGCCCTTGAAGCTCGCGTCGCGCAGCTTGAACGGCGCTTGCTGGTGGCTCTGTGCAATGACTTGACGCAAACCGGTTTCGACGAGTGCGCGCAAGGTCGTGCCGCGGCGCGCCGCCAGTTGCCGCGCTTGCTCGAGCACGGCGTCGGCAATGTCGATGGTGGTCTTCATATGGGTGGATGGGTTGGTGCAGCAACATGCCAAGGCTAGCACGCCCCGCGCTGCTTCGATCGTGGCGGCGCCGGGGGGCAGCAGGGTAGGCGGGCTGGCTGGCTGGCGATAGGGACTGGGACGTTCGCCCGGACGTCGCGAAGTCAGGCCCGGCTCACGGCTTGACCCTGCTGCTGAACTCATTCGTGAACACATCCCCCACCACCATCGCCTTCTCCGGCTTGTTGCTCGAGAACGTGATGTCCATCGTCTTCTGCATCAGCTCGGTCTCGATCCATCCCAGGCCGTGTTTGGCCGAGCGCTCGGTGACGCACAGGTCCAGGATTTGCGGCATCGTCGCCAGCAGCGTGGTGCGGTCCAGGCCAGGCACCTGCTCGACCATCGCGTCGATCGATGCCGCCGGGTTGGCCTTCGCATCGCGCCAGCCCTTGTGCGTGGCGCGCAGGAAGCGCTCGATGAGCTTGGGGTTCTTCTTGATCAG
>JANNQO010000329.1:0-1699 GCA_031400795.1 Rubrivivax sp.
GAGCGTCAGCGCAACGAAGATGGTGCTCGCATCAACTGGATGTTCACCACTGACCGCGCACGCCAAAAGCTGGCGCGCGCTTACCCAGACCACAGCAAAGAGTCATAATCTCTGTGCAGAGGTACTAGTCTTACTGCGTCACAAGAGAAGGTGCTTTTGCCGGACGTTTCTGCGCGCGCAGCAAGGACATCGCGGTGCGCGTCGGGTGAGCGCGACGATCAGGCGGCGCCGCATGGTGGCGATCGAGTTGGGCACGTGGCGCTCGGTTCGGATCGGCGGCGCCTCTGGGTCGGTAATCGGCGGGAAGCTCAAGCGTCGCGCGCCGCGTGGCGGCACGAGGCGCTGAGGGGGGAATCGTCTCCCGCTCGGAGATCAGGAAGCCGTAGGCCGCGACGCACATCGTGGCGTGGTGGTGGAAGCCGCGCCAGCTTCGGCCTTCGAAGTGGCCGAGCCCGAGTTCCTGCTTGAGTTCCTGATAGTCGCGCTCGATGCGCCAGCGCAGCTTGGCGAGATCGACCATGCGTTCGAAGGCGATGTCGGCCGGCAGCGTCGAGAGCCAGTATTTGGTCGGTTCCGTCTCGCCCTCGGGCCATTCGAGCAGCAGCCATTCCTCGTCGTGCTGCCGCTTGCGATGGGCGGCGCGCACGCGCACGCGGGCGAAGCGCGAGGACAGCCGCCCGCCGCTGCCTTCACGCCAGTCGACCGTGCGCCAGGCTCGCTTGGGCAGGCTGAACGCCAGCGCCTTGACGGAAACCGGCTTGTGCTCGCCATGGCCAAGCCGTGTCCCCGGCGCCCACACGGTGGTGCTCGACAGAATGCCGGCGGCATAAGTCAGGCCAAGGGCGCCAAGCTCGCCACGCAGCTTCGTGTGGTTGCCGTAGCCAGCATCCAGCAGCACCACGCCGCGCGGCAGCCCCGCCGCGCAGGCCCAGCGGATCTGCTCGAGCGCGATCTCCGGCTTGGTCTGGAAGACGATCTCTTCCGGCACATGCGCCTTGCGCCGGCGCTCGGCGTCGTCCGCCCATTCCCGCGGCAGGTAGAGCCGATAGCGCACCGGCAGGCTGGCCCCGCGGTTGGCGATCGACAGCGACACCGCCGCCTGGCAGTTGTCCTGCTTGCCGAGCTGGCCGCAATATTGCCGCGCCACCCCGACGGAGTGCTTGCCCTTCTTGGGAAAGCCGGTGTCGTCGATGATCCACGCCTCGATCGCGCCGGCCCGCTCGATCGCCGGCAGCGCCATCTCGCATACCTTGGCCAGCACCTTCTCGTCCGACCACGCGGCCTGGCCGATAAAATGCAGCAACGACTGATGCTGCGCCGCCGTCCGACCCGGCGCCGTCACCGCCGCCATCGGCTCCACGCTCTTGCGCTCGCACGGCATCATCAGCCCGGTGCAGTAGTCGCGCAGCGGCGCGACCCGGTCGGCGTGGCCGATCACACTCGCCAAGCCCTCGACGTAGCGCGAAAAACGCTCGTCGCTTCCAGCACATTCTTCAAGACTCATCCGGGCACTCCCGCCAAAATGAATCCTCTGATCCTACCTCAACCTCAAACCACCCGAGCTGCGACTTTCTGACTCACTCTACTGACTCAGTAAGACTAGAGCACTACGCGCTTATGCTCGATCATATAAACCGTTACTCCTTGCTGGTTTGGAGGGCTAATGGGTGTCTTGGCGAGATTGACCCCGTGAAGGAAG
>JANNQO010000330.1:0-11154 GCA_031400795.1 Rubrivivax sp.
GAGGCATCGGTGCCTATCCGCGCGTCAGGCAAGCCCTGCAGCGCGCCCGCTACAGCGAGTGCGTGGCGCAAGTCGGGCGCCTGGCCGTCGACAGCCGGGATCCCCAGGTGCTGATGCAGCGTCTGACAGAAGCCGCCGTCGAGGGCTTGCAGGTGGATGCAGCGGTGATCGCGCTGCTCGAGCCGAATCGGCTCGACTTCCGCATCGCCAGCGGCGCGGGTCTGTTCGGCGGCACCCAGACCATCGGGCAGAGAGTGGCCAACCGGCCCGACACCGCGCCGGGCTTCGTGCTCGCGCAGGGCACGCTGCAACTCGTGCCGGACGTGCGCGATGAACGCCGCTTCTCGGTACCCCCCTCCTGGCTGGCGCAGGGTATTGCCAGCGTCATGGCCGTGCCGGTGTCCGACCGCGGCCAGGTCATCGCCGTGCTCGAAGTGCACTCGCGAACAGCGACGCTTTTCGGCGACGACGAAGTGCAGTTCCTGCAGTCGCTGTCCAACATGCTCGCCACCAGCATGCAGCGCACGCAAAGCGAAGAAGACCTGAACCATGCGCAACGCCTGGAGAGCGTGGGCCAGTTGACGGGCGGCATTGCACATGACTTCAACAACCTGCTGACCGTCATCCAGGGCAACAACCAGGTGCTCGCCGACTACGCGCCGATTCAGGACGACCCCTATGCCCAGCAACTGCTGGCAGCGGCAGCGCGCGCCACGCGCCGGGCGGCAGAGCTGACCGGCAAGCTGTTGGCGTTTTCGCGCCGGCAGGTGCTCAGTCCGAGGCGCGTCGATGTCGGCGCCATGCTCGTGTCCCTGGCGGACATGCTCAGGCGCACGCTCGAACAGCACATCCGGATCGCGATCGACGTCTCCTGTGCAGTCCCCTGCCTGGCGGACCCCGTTCAGCTGGAGTCTGCGCTGCTGAATCTGGCGATCAACGCGCGCGACGCGATGCCGGCCGGCGGTGCCTTGTCGTTCACCTGCCGCCTGCTGGACAAGTTGCCGGCCGACGTTGCGGAAGAGCTGGTGGTCGACCCGCAGCGGCCCGGCGCTTACGTCGCCATCGACGTGTCGGACACCGGGGTCGGCATGTCGGAAGCGGTTCGAGAACGCGCCTTCGAACCCTTCTTCACGACCAAGGAGGCGGGGCGCGGTACGGGCCTGGGCCTGAGCACCGTGTACGGCTTTGTCAAGCAGTCGCGCGGTGCCGTGCGGCTGCACAGCGCGCCGGGTGCGGGCACCACGCTGATCCTCGTGCTGCCGCGTTTCGTCGAGGCGGCAGCACCCACCGCGGAACCGGACGCCAGCCGGGAAGGTTTGCCGCCCGGACTGAAGGTGCTGCTCGTCGAAGATGAATCGGAAGTGCGCAACGTGGTTCGAACATTCCTCCAGTCACTGGGCTGCGTGGTCACTGAATTCAGCGCTGCAGAGCAGGTGCTGGCCAGCCTGAACGAAACAACCGACTACGACCTGTTGCTGACCGATATTGCGCTGGGCCCTGGCATGCGCGGCACCGAGCTCGCCCGCCGGGTCCAGTTGCGCATGCCCGCGACGGCCGTGCTGCTGATGTCGGGTTATTCGTCGGACATGCTGCGTCGCGACGGCTCGCCGCCGATCACGGCTGAGCTGCTGCGCAAGCCGTTCGATCGCACGCAGGCGGCGCGCGCCATCACGCGTGCGATCGCCTGCCGTGCGACGGACATCGCTCGTCAGGGGCTGCTGCAGTCGCCGTCGACGGACACCGGCGCCTGAGCGCCGTCGGTGGCATCATCGCCGGTCAGGTCCACCGTTGATGCCGCGCAAGCCTGACGCGCGCGTCGTCTCGTAGGCTCATGCGGCGGCGACTTGTCCGACCGCCTTCTGTTCAGGAGCAGCCCATGAAGACCTTGATTGCCGTCGACGGCAGCGCGTTCACTCGGCACGTGCTCGAATTCGTCAGCAAGCATCGGGAGTTGCTCGGCCCGGCGCCGGAGTTGACCCTCCTCACCGTGGTACCGCACATCCCGCCGCACGCCGCTCACTATCTGGCTCACGACGTGTTGGCTGGCTACTATCGGGAACAAGCCGATGCGGTGCTCGCGCCGGCGCTTGCAAAGCTCGAGGAAGCCGGAATCAAGGCGACGTCCGCGGACAGGAAGGGATACCCCCCCGAACTCATCGCCGAGTTTGCTGATGCGGAACACTTCGACCTGTTGGTGATGGGTTCGCATGGCCATTCGGCGCTGGGAGGCTTGGTTCTCGGCTCGGTGGTCACCGGGACTCTCGCGCGTTGCAAGATCCCGATACTGGTCGTGCGCTAGCAGGACGACCGTCGGGAGACTACGGCGTGCGTTGAACAACCGCAGCAAACCCGGCCCGGGCGCTACGTTCACCGATCCGTTCCAGCCCGGGGCCCTCAAGCAAGCAGCTCCATAGCCGCAAGCGGACCGCGGGCCGCGGTGGCGCAGGCGCACGCGCGGGTGTACGCTGCACCGCACAGGGCAGGCACTGCACGGCATTACCAGGTCACCTTGAAGGTGGGGTTCCGCCTCGAGGCTTGAACGCATCGCGGATCACGTCATGAAACCCGTCGCCTGGCTGCTCTTGGCTGCCGCGCTGCTGGCGGCGCCGGCCGCTGCTGCCGACGCGCCCGCCGCGAACGTGGCGCCGGTGTTCGTGTTGCGCATCGACGGCGCCATCGGCCCGGCCACGGCGGATCACGTCAGGCGCGCGCTGGAGCAGGCGGCGCGCGAGCGCGCGCAGCTGGTCGTGCTGCAGATGGACACACCCGGCGGCCTGGACACAGCGATGCGCAGCATCATCAAGGACATCCTGGCGGCGCCGATGCCGGTGGCCGGCTTCGTTTCGCCGCAAGGCGCGCGCGCCGCCAGTGCCGGCACCTACATCCTCTACGCCACGCATGTCGCGGCAATGGCACCGGCCACCAACCTCGGCGCGGCCACCCCGATCGCCATCGGCCTGCCGTCGCGCGGCGCCGGCCCGGAGCCTGCGGCACGGCCTGCCAGCGCGGCGTCGGCGCCCGAGGCCGGGCACGACACGCTGGCCGCCAAGCGGATCAACGACGCCAGCGCCTATATCCGCAGCCTGGCGCAATTGCGCGGCCGCGATGTGGCCTGGGCCGAGCAGGCGGTGCGCGAGTCGGTGAGCCTGGCGGCACGCGACGCGCTGGCGCGCAAGGTGATCGACCTGATCGCCGTCGATCTGGCCGACCTGCTGCGCCAGCTCGACGGCCGCGTCGTGAACCTGGGCGCGAATCCGGGTGACGGGCGCGCCGGCAGCGTCACGCTGGCCACGGCGCAGGCCGCCATCGTGACGCTGGAGCCCGATTGGCGCGGCCGAGCGCTGGCCGCAATCAGCGATCCGAGCGTGGCACTGGTGTTGATGATGATCGGCATCTACGGCCTGCTGTTCGAGTTCATGAATCCGGGCTTCGTGGCGCCCGGGGTCATCGGCGGCCTGTGCCTGCTGCTCGCGCTGTGGGGTCTGCAGATGCTGCCGATCAACTACGCGGGCCTCGGCCTGATCCTGCTCGGTATCGCCTTCTTCACCGCCGAGGCTTTCGTGCCGAGCTACGGCGTGCTGGGCATTGGCGGCGTCGCGGCCTTCGCCTTCGGTGCCTTGTTGCTGATCGACAGCGAGTTGCCGGGATTCGGGATTCCGCCGGCGCTGATCGGCGGCCTGGCGCTGGCTTCGGCGCTGCTGGTCATCGGCATCGCCGGCATGGCCGCCAAGGCGCGGCGGCGGCCGGTGGTCAGCGGCGCTGCGCATCTGCTCGGCGCGGCGGGCGAAGTCATCGAGTTTGCCGGCGGCGCAGGCTGGGCCCTGGTGGATGGCGAACGCTGGCAAGTGCGCGCTGCCGAGGCCTTGCGGCCCGGCCAGCGTGTGCGCGTCACGCGCATCGACGGCCTGACGCTCGAAGTCGGCCCGGCCACAGATGCCAGCACAGCGCAAGGAGGCTTGTCATGAGCATTCCCATCGGTTTCGCGGTCGTCGTGCTGCTGCTGGCCCTGCTCGCTGCCAAGTCGCTGCGCATCCTGCGCGAGTACGAGCGCGGCGTGGTGTTCCAGCTCGGGCGCTTCTGGAGCGTCAAGGGGCCGGGCCTGGTGATCCTGATTCCGGGCATCCAGCAGATGGTGCGCATCGATCTGCGCCTGGTGGTGATGGACGTGCCGAGCCAGGATGTGATCTCGCGCGACAACGTGACGCTGAAGGTCAACGCGGTGCTGTACTTTCGCGTCGTCGATCCCGAGCGCGCGGTGATCCAGGTCGAGAACTTCCTGATGGCCACCAGCCAGTTGGCGCAGACCACGCTGCGCGCCGTGCTCGGCAAGCACATGCTCGACGAAATGCTGTCCGAGCGCGAGCGCCTGAACCTGGACCTGCAGAAGATCCTCGACAGCCAGACCGATGCCTGGGGCATCAAGGTGACCAACGTCGAGATCAAGCATGTCGACCTGAACGACAGCATGATTCGCGCCATTGCGCGGCAGGCCGAGGCCGAGCGCGAACGGCGCGCCAAGGTGATTCACGCCGAGGGCGAACTGCAAGCCGCCGAGAAGCTGGCGCAGGCCGCCGAGATCCTGGCACGGCAGCCGCAGGCGATCCAGCTGCGCTACCTGGAGACGCTGACGGTGATTGCCGCGGACAAGAACTCGACCATCGTCTTTCCGCTGCCGATGGACATCATCGGACCCTTGCTCGAGGCGGTGAAGCGGCACGCGCCGGCAACGCCGGCGCCCTTGGTCCCGGGGCCGGCAACGCCGGCGCCCTTGGTCCCGGGCCCGGCAACGCCGGCCCCCTTAGTCCCGGCCCCGGCAACGCCGGCGTCCTGAATCCCGGCGCCAGCCGGCCGTGTTGCCGCCATGCACGACGCCATCGAAGTGGTGCTGCGCTATCACGAGCGGACCAAGCACCACTTCAACCGCTACGCGCCCGGGCCCGGCCAGCTCGATTGGGCCAACCAGCCGAACTCCTTCCGCCGTTTTGAAGGGGCGCCGCTGGTTCACCTGCCGATCCTCGGCCCGGACGAAGCGCCGCTCTCGCCGCTCTATGAGGACCTGTACAGCCCGGGATCGGTGCCCAGCGCAGCGCTGACGCTGCGCTCGCTGTCGCGGCTGTTGCAATATGCGCTGGCCATTTCCGCCTGGAAGCAGGCCGGCACCACGCGCTGGGCGCTGCGCTGCAATCCGTCGAGCGGCAACCTGCATCCGACCGAGGGCTACCTGCTGATCGACGCGCTGCCCGGGCTGGCTGACGCCCCCGGCCTGTACCACTACGCAGCGCGCGAGCACGGGCTCGAACGGCGCGCCGACTGCAGCGCAACGCTGTTCACGGCATTGATGCGCGTGCTGCCAGCGCAGGCATTTCTGGTCGGGCTTTCGTCGATCCACTGGCGCGAGGCGTGGAAGTACGGCGAGCGTGCCTTCCGCTATTGCCAGCATGACGCGGGGCACGCCATCGGCACGCTGCGCATCGCCGCCGCGACCCTGGGCTGGAGCGTTTCGCTGCTGCATGGCCTGGCCGACACGACGATCGAAGACTTGCTCGGGCTGAACCGGGCCGATGACTTCGCAAACGCCGAGCGCGAGCACCCGGATGCCGTGCTGGCAGTCTGGCCCACCGAGCTCGGCGCGCACGGGCAGGCCAGCGCGCCGCGGGTGATTCCACGACAGCTCGATCCGGCCCTCGCACGAGAGCTGACCCGCGAGCGCTGGCAGGGTGCAGCGAACCGGCTCAGCCAGGACGAACCGGTGCGCTGGGAGGTCATCGACGAAGTCGCCGCCGCCACGCGCAAACCGGTCGGCGAGGCGGCCGGCGAGGCGGCAGGCATTGCGTTCGACGCGCTCGAAACGCCGACGATCGAGAGCAGCGTCCGCGCCAGCGCCGGCGGGCCTGCGGCCGGCCAGATCATCCTGCAACGGCGAAGCCTGCTGGCCTGCGACGGCCGGACGCGGGTCGCGGCCGAACGCTTCTACCGGATGCTCGCGAGGGTGATGCCCCGAGCGGAGTTGTCATTCGGCCGGCGCCCGATGCCCTGGGACGCCATCCCCTGGGCCCCGGCCATCCACCTCGGCTTGTTCGTTCATCGGGTGGATGGACTCGAGCCGGGGCTGTACCTGCTCGTTCGCGACTCGAGCAAGATGGACCCGCTGAAGCGCGCGATGCATGAGCGTTTCGCCTGGACGGCGCCGCCGGGCTGCCCGGCCGACTTGCTGCTGCGCCTGCTCGAGGCCGGTGACGCCAGAAGGCTCGCGACGCAGCTGAGCTGCCACCAGGACATCGCAGGCGACGGGGCGTTCTCGCTGGCCATGATCGCCGAGTATCAGGAGACCCTGTTCACGCACGGGCCCTGGTTCTATCGCCGGCTGTTCTGGGAAACGGGGCTGATCGGGCAGGTCCTGTACCTCGAAGCCGAAGCGGCCGGGGTGCGGGCCACGGGCATCGGCTGCTACTTCGACGACCCGGTGCATAGCGTATTCGGGCTCGAGGGCCTGGCGTTCCAGTCGCTCTATCACTTCACGGTCGGCGGGGCGGTCGACGATCCTCGCCTGACCACCTTGGCGCCGTACCCGGCCTGCACATCGCTGTGAGGGCCATCCAGCGCCGATCTTGCTGGGTCACGTGGTGGATCACACCGCCAACGCCCCCGCCGCATGCGGAGTCATCTCGGCATCGGGCTCGGCCACGCTGGCGAGGATCGCACGCCTCGCGGCAGCGCGCATTGCGAGCGCGGCGTTCCAGTCATGTTCGCTCGAGACGATCGCAGAGCCGACCGTGATCACGACCTCGCAGCGGCGCGGCAGCCACTCGCCGCAGCGCAGCAGCGAACGCGTGCCGGCCAGGGCGACCGGGATGATGGTCGCGCCGGTATGCGCCGCGACGACGAAGGCCCCGAGCTTGAACGGCAGCAGCCCGGGAGCGCGTCTGAAGGTCCCCTCGGGAAATATCACCATCGCTTCGCCGGCGCGGGCATGAGCCTCGAGAACCCCCGCATCCTCGACGCCGCCGGCCGTATCGGCCCGCTCGACGAACACCGCGCCGAGCCGGCGCAGCGGCGCGCCCAGCAGCGCCGCGCCGGCCAGCTCGCGCATGGCCGCGTAGCCGAATCGCGGCGGCAGCACCGCGGTGAGCAGGATCGAATCGGCATAACTCGCGTGATTGGCGACCACGAGCACCGCACTCCTGTTCGGCAGGTGTTCGCGCAGGTGTTCGAGCCCTTCGACCCGGACGTGAATCCCCGACAAGCCGAGCGCGCCTCTTGCCCACGCGCGCGCCGCGCGCCGGCGCCGCTCGACGCTGGGCAGGAGCATCGTCGTCAGCCACGCGCCGGCAGCCGCGAGGAAGAAGACCGACCCGGTCCACAAGGCCCATGCGAGATGCACCACGCCCCGTGCGCCACGCCAGGCATGGGCGGCAGCGGCGCGCGCCACCAGCCGGATGAGTTGCCACCACGGCGCACGCTGCGTGCTCGCCAGCGCGCGCTGTTCGTACAGCTCGCGCGATGTGGCGCGGCGAATCTTGCCGCTCGATGTCTTCAGCACCGAGCGCGGTGGCGCGAGCACGACGTCATCGGGCGGCATGCCGATGCGCTCGACCGCGAGTCGGGTGATGGCCGCGACGATCCGCTTGCGCTCGGTGGCATCGGTGGCGCGCGTTTCGGCCAGCACGACGAGGCGCTCGCTGCCGAGCCGCGAATCGGCGGCAGCAAAGACCGCCACGCCTCCCTTGCGCACGCCGGGCAGATTCGCCACCGCGGCTTCGAGTTCGGCCGGGTGAATGTTGACGCCGCGGCGGATGATGAGGTCCTTTTCACGGCCGGTGAGGTACAGCTCGCCCGCGGCGAAATAACCGAGGTCGCCGGTGTTCAACCAGTCGCCGGCGAACAGCGCGGCGTTGGCCGCAGGGCTCTTGTGGTAGCCGTGGGTGGCCGACGGCCCGCGGAACTGGACCCGGCCTTGCGCGCGTTCGGCCAGCTCGTGCGCTGCCGCATTGACGACGCGCACCTCGTGTCCCGGCAGTGGCACGCCGCACGACACGACACGCAATGCGTTCGCATCGCCGGCGCGAGCCGGCCTCGCAACGCCGTCGCGCATCAATGCAGCGCGGTCGACGCAGTCGATCACCGGCCCGCGGTCCAGCGGCGGGAAGGTCACGCCGAGAACGCCTTCGGCGAGACCGAAGACCGTGAACATGGCTTCGCGCCTGAAGCCGTAGCGAGCGAAGCGCGATGTGAAGCGTTCGAGCGTGTCGGGGCTCACCGGCTCGGCACCGTTGAAGGCGAGGCGCCACGAGCCGAGGTCGAGGCCTTCGAGGTCGGCGTCGGCAATTTTGTTCGCGCAAAGCTCGTAGGCGAAGTTCGGCGCCGCCGACAAGGTACCGCGATGCTCGTGGATCGCCCACAGCCAGCGCGACGGCTTGGCGAGAAATTCGAGCGGCGACATCAGCACCAGCCGATAGCCGACGACCAGGCTGCCGATGCAGGCTCCGATCAAGCCCATGTCGTGGTACAGCGGCAACCACGATACGAAGGTATCGGCGCTGCCGACTCGCGAAGCGCGCCACATCGCCCGCACGTTGGCCAGCAGGTTGGCGTGGCTGAGCACGACACCTTTGGGGTTGCCGGTGCTGCCCGAGGTGTATTGAAGGAAGGCCGTGGAAGCGGCGTTGATCGCCGGGCGCGCGACCTGGGCGCGCGCAACCGCGAGGTCGGAGACGGTCGCAATCGTATGCAGCGTCTCGCAGTGCGCGCGCAGCAGCTGCGCGAAAGGCTTGGCCTGGTTCACCGTGATCAGCAGCCTGGCTTCGGCGTTGCGCAGGATTCCCGCACTGCGCTGCAGGTGGTCTTCGATCTGTGCCAGGCGCGCCGGCGGATAAAGCGGCACCGGCACGCAGCCGGCGTAGAGCGCGCCGTAGAACGCCGCGAAGAATTCGCTGCCGGTCGGCAACATCACGGCCACCGCGTCACCGGCGCCGCAGCCACGCTCGAGCAGGCCTGCGGCCACCGCGAGCGCGTCGATGCGCAGCCTCGCATAGCTCAGGTAGGTCGGGTGCGCGCCGTGTTGCGACTCGATCGTGACCAGCAGCCGCTCGCCGTGCCGCTCGGCGTGCCAGTCGAGAACGTCGACCAGGGTGGCCAGCGTTGCGGGCGGGTATTCGATGCGCGAGTCGTCGCGCGCGGGCTCGGGCGCGTACGCGTACGCGGTCGCGGCCGGCGCGGGAGACGAAAAAAAGCGCAGCAGGTCGTGTGGTGTCTCGGCCTGCGAAAGCGCGGCCGCGTCGAGCGACACGCCGAGTTCGCTCTCGATGCGCGTCACGAGTTCGGCGCGCGAAAGGCTGTCCAGGCCATAGTCGCGCTCGAGCGAGTGGTCGATGCCGAGGCTCTGCGCGAAATCGCTCCCCGGGCGCAACTGGTCGGCGAGGTCGCGCACCAGCTGCAGCAGCGCAGGCGTCAGATCGCGATCGATGGACATGGGCGAAGCTCGGTGGCGAACGACTTTAGAGAAGGTTGTGGACGGAATCAAGCATCGGGTGTGGCGGGCGTGGCGGGTGGGTATGGCCAGGAAGGAATTGACGAGTGCCACGGGGTGAAGGTCGGCAACCTGCGCTGAACCGGTCAGCGGTCTCGCCGCACTGGTCGACCGGCTGGCGAACCGGTTTGCCGATGGCCTGCGCAAGCAGGGCTTGCGCCCGGGGGGCCGGGTGTTGATCGCCCTGCCCGACATTCCGCAAACCCTGATTGCCTATTTCGCAACCCTCAAGCCGGGCGGCGTGATGGTCTTCATGGAACCGGGAGCCAGCGCCGAGAGCCTCTGGAAGCGGGTCACGGAAGTGGAAGCCGAGGTGGTGCTTGTGCTGTCCAGCCGCTACGCCGACCTGCACGCCAGCGTGCCCGCGGCGGGCGCCCGATGCCTGGTGTTCACGACCTTTCGCGATTACATGGGCGTTCGTGACTGGCTCGCCTTCACGCTCACACGTCACTATGCCGATGGCGCGCCTTTGGCAATGGTGTGAGAGCAGGCTGCCTGCCGAGGCCAGGCCCACCCGGTACCAGACCATCGACCGCGTGCCACGCAGCGCGACAGGCAAGGTGCTACGCCGAACGCTGCGAGACCGGTATCGATGACTGTCGCCCGTTGTTCTGCAGCGGCGCGCTCTACGAGTTCCAGCCGCACGACGTCAACGCAGGTGCGCGGCGTCCGCTTTGGAGGGCAAGGCGCTTCAGCCCGTGTTGGCCGAACCGCGTCGGCCAGTTTTCAAACCGGATGCAACGGCTGAACCACCAAGCGAACGCCCAGGGCGATGCATACACGGTTGACCGTGTCGAAGCGCGGCGCGCTGCCGGGCCGCAAGGCCTTATAGAGCGCTTCTCTAGTGATGCCTGCCGCCCTGGCGATATCTGTCATGCCACGAGCGCGGGCGATATCACCCAGTGCGGCGGAAAGCAATCCTGCGTCATTCGCCTGCAGGATGTCAGTCAGGTAAGAAGCGATTGCCTCGTCGCTGTCGAGGTAAGGGGCGGCATCAAATGCCGGCAGCTCATCAACCTTGATTCGCGTGCTCATCTTCGTTTCCTTTCTCAGTCCAGCAGGGCGGCCAGCGCCTTCGCGCGCCTGATGTCGCTCTTCTGTGTGCCGAGCAGACCTCGTTCAAGCCGCTTGATCCGAGAGACCACAACGCCACGTATCGAGGCGTCTGCCAAATGGTCGAGCCAAGCAGTGAACTCAGGGAGTGCCTTGACGTTGAACACGGAGGCACTGTATTCGAACGATTACACCGCGTCAAGCCTGCCTGCAGGACTGCCGGGAGCGAAAGGTCAGTTCCCGCGTCAGCGCAGGCGCTTGCGGTTTCGCCGCCCCGAACTGGCCGGTCGGGAGCACCCGCTTCTGGCCGTCCAACGCCACCCATCGGTCCGAGATGGCTGACCGCCAAGCGATGGACAGCGGTCATCCGGAACTGAAGGTCAGCAGTAGGTCGCTCAGCGGCTACTCGACTGTCAACCGCGAGCACCGGCACTCGACCCCTATGCATAGACCTCAACTATGTGTAGTTGCCCGCCGCCGGATGGCCGCTGATGAGTCGGGACGCGGCCCCCGCGAGCCCGATGCCTTGAGCATCTATACATAGTCCTCGCCCCCAGGTGCACTGGCGGCTCCAC
>JANNQO010000331.1:0-4647 GCA_031400795.1 Rubrivivax sp.
GGTCTCCGCGCGAGCGGCGAATGAGATTCGGCGGGCGGCACAGTGGTGGGCTGCGAACAGACTGGCCGCGCCTGGCGCGATCGGCGCCGACTTGTCCGAAACCATCAAGCTGCTGGCCGAACAACCCGGGATCGGAAGCAAATACGAGGGGAAGCGAGTCCAAGGCGCGAGGCGGCTCTTCCTCGGCCGCGTCGGGTACTTCATCTACTATGTCGCAGACGACAAGGACTTGAAGGTCTTGGCCTTCTGGCATGCGAGCAGATTGAAACAACCGGCACTATGACCGGGTTAGCGCCTGACCTCCCTCCAACTTTCATCGGCAGCGTGGTTCTGGCCGACTACGCGGCGCTGCAAGCGCGGCTGGGTAGCGAAGTGGCAGTGAGCGACTATGTGCTCGTCGACCAGGAGCGCATCGAGCAGTTCGCGCGCATCACCGACGATGCGCAGTGGATCCACACCGATGTCGAACGCGCGCAGCGTGAGTCGCCATTCGGCCAGACCATCGCGCATGGTTTCCTCAGCTTGTCGCTGCTCGCCCGCTTCCTCGAAGATACGGTGCGCTTGAGCACGGCGCGGCTGGTGCTGAGTTGCGGGCTGAACGCGGTGCGCTTCATGAGCCCGATCGTGTCGGGTTCGAACGTTCGCGCGCGGGTGCGCCTGCGCGCTTGCAGCCGCGGTGACGGGTTCATCGAAGCCACCTGGCGCTTCACGCTCGAATGCGAAGGCCAACGCCTGCCCGCCGCGGTGGCCGACTGGACGGTGCGTTACCTCGAGTAGCGCCGGTTCAAGGCAATCTGATCGTCACGCGGCGCAGAAAGTCCGCCATCAGGTCGTAGCCGTCCCACACCGGGTCGAACGCCAGCGCCTGGCCGATCGGCACCACGCGGTCGACGCCGCGCGCGCCGGCCTGGCGGCCGTACTCGCGCAGCTCGACGGCGCTGAAGCCGAAGTGGGTCACCGTCTGGTCGCGTTGGTCGGCCAGCTGCGCCACCTCGAGCAGATCGGCCGCGCGCTGGTGCATGAAGAGGCCCGCGCCGCAAATCTCGCGCGTGATCGTCGCGCGGTCGGCGAGCAACTGCACGGCCAGGAACTCGCGTTGGTGCAAGTCGGCGGCCAGCGGCGTTTCGCAGGCCATATCGAAGACGAAGTTCAGTCGCTGCACCGCGTTCGACGAACTGCTGCGGTGGCCCCGGCGCTCGATCTCGGCGGCCAGCATCGCATCGAAGCGTTGCAGAGCCGGCACCCGTTCGGCGTCGCTGCCCACCCACAACACGCGGTGCGGCGAAGAACAGGCCATCTGATCGAACCAGAACAGGTCGTTGAAGAAATCGGCGGCGAGCTTGGCGACCACGCTGTCATCAGCCGCCAGGTAGCTGCGACTCGCGATCACGCAATACGAAAACTTGCTGCCGAAAGTGCGCTCGCTGGCATGCGGGCTCAAGGGCAAGCCGCGCAGCAACGAAACGGTCGCATCGCCGCCCCACAGCACGCGGTGTGTGGCCCAGGCCGACAGCGCCTCGCTGGTCGCCTGGTCATGTTCGTAGGTGACGAAGCGGCTCGCCGCCGCGAGTTCGGCGTCGTCGGCCATCAGCGTGGCGAGCAGCTCGAGCAGCCGTGCCAGCACCTCGCCTTGCTGGGTCGAGACACGCACGATGTCCAGGTTGCCGCACAGGTAAGACAAAGCCCAGGAGTAGACGAAGACGGTGTCGACGTTGCCCGGCGCGACGTGGAAGACGCGCCCGTTGGGAACGAACACCGTGTCGGGCGCGGATCGCTGGCGCTCTTCGAAGCCCGCCGCGAGCCGCTCGATGCTGGCGCGGCGCAACCAGTAGCCGAGCGCGACGCTGGCCGCATCGGTGCGCAGCAGGCTGTCTTGCAGGATGGCGCGCGACAGCTGCGCCAGAGTCTGCCGGCGCGCCGCGCTGAAGGGCTCGCCGGGCGATCCCAGGCCGGCCAGCAGGTCGCGCAGCGGCATCGATGGCGACGCCGGAGCCAGGGCTTGCACGGCGGTCATGCTGCGAGAGCTGCCGGCTGCTGAAAGGTGTCGCTGCAACCGCGCAGCTCGGCCTTCGGCACGCGCCCGACGATCCTGAAGTACTGCCCGTGCATGCCGGTGGCCGGGTTGTCGCAGCCTTCGAGCACGCCGATGTCTTCGGTGAGCAGCGAATGCCCTGGGTAGCTGGTGGGCAGCGCACTCACCACCTGGATCAACCCCGGCTCGCCGGCGGGCAAGGGCGCCAAGGTGTGCGGGTCGCGAATGATCACGTCGGAATAGTTCGACGCGTGCAGGTGGTGCAGCGGGTTCTCCAGGTACACGCTGCCCACCTGCTCGACCATGCCGTAGTAGTTGATCACCTGGGCAATGCCGGTGGCGTCGAAAATCCGCTGGCGGAACTCGGCCTGGCTGACGCGCAGCGCTTCGAGCTTCTTCCAGCCGCCGGAGTGCAGCAGCACGGCGTTTTTCACCGACAGGCGCCGGCCCAGCGTTTCCAGCGCGCCGACAAAGTGCTGCCAGACCATGAAGGTGAAACCGAACAGCACCGGCGGCTGCACGCCCGCGGCGTCGAGGTAGGCGGTGAGTCCGTCGAGATCGAGCGACATGTCTTCGCGCAGCGCATAGAACGGCCGGCGCCCGAACGGCAGCATGCCCAGGATGCCGGCACCGCGTGCCGCAAAAGACAGTCGATCGCGGATCACGCCCGGGTGGTCGATGAAGACCATCGGACGCCGATCGACGCCCAGATAGTGCTGCATGATCTTCACCAGCACCGTCGTCTGCAGCTGTGCCGTGGCGCCGTCCAGATAGATGCGGCTGACGGCACTGCCGGTGGTGCCGCTGGAGGTCATCGTCTTCACCACCGCGCTGCTCTGCACGCTGCGCAGTTCGCGCGTCTTGAACAGCGACACGGGCAGGAACGGCGCGTCTTCGAGGCGCTCGAAATTCAGCGCGCGCTGCCCACCGAAGAGACGGTCGACGATGTCGCGGTAGCTTGTGCAATGTTCGTAGTGGTGCGCCGTCAACGCGCGCGTGCGCTGCACGAGGATCTCGCGCTTCTTCGCCTGCGGCAGGCCGTAGGGAGGCGCCGCCAGCAGCTGCTGCAGTGCTTGCTCGCCGTTCATGAGGATCGCAGCGCCCGGTAGTCCTTCTTGCCGCTGGCAGTCATCGGCAACTGCTCCAGCGCGCGATAACGCAAGCTGATCGGCGGCACGCCGAGCCAGGCCGCCAGATGACGCAGCACCTCGGCTTCGCCAACGGCGCCCGCGACATGCAGCACCAGCCTATCGGCGGCATCGGCAGCTTCGGTGGCCGCGGCACGCACGGCGAAACGGCTCTCCAGTTCACGCTCGACGTCTTCGAGACTCACACGCCGGCCGAACAGCTTGGCGAAACGCGACAGGCGACCGGTGAGGCGAAAGAAACCGTCACGGTCGACCTCGGCCAGGTCACCGGTGCGCAAGGTGCCGCCGAGTTGATCGCCCAAGGCCAGATCGGCCGCGCCTTGTGCATATCCCATCATCACGTTCGGCCCGCGGTAGACCAGTTCCTGCTGCTCGGAGCCCTCTACCGCCGACAGCGTGAGTTCGCCGCCCGGGATGGCGATGCCGATCGCGCCGATCTTGCCGCCCAGTCGATCGCTGGGAACGTAGGCGATTCGCGCGGTGGCCTCGGTCTGGCCGTACATCACGAAGAAGCGGCGGCCGGCGCCTTGCGCCTTGGCATGGAAGGCCTGGATCAGCTCGGGCTTCAACGCGCCGCCGGCCTGCGTCATCGTGCGCAGGCTGCGGTGCCGCGCCGGGTCGAAGCGCAGCCGGTGCAGCGTCTCGTACGCATAAGGCACGCCGGCAAACGAGCTGCAGCCGTTGGTGTCGAAGGCTTGCCAGAACTCCGGGCGCAGGAACGAGTGGTTCGTCAGCACCAGCGTGGCGCCGGCGGCCAGGTGCGAGTTCACGAGCGACAGGCCGTACGAGTAGTGCATCGGCAGGCTCTGCATCGCGCGCTCGCCGGGGCCGATGCCCAGGTACTCGGCGATCGAGCGCGCATTGGCCAGCAGGTTGCCCGCGGTCAGCCGCACCAGCTTCGGGTTGCCGGTGGAGCCCGAGGTCGTCAGCAGCAGCGCGAGGTCGCGGTGCACTACCGGCGCTGCACCCTGCCGCACGGCCAGCGCGTACTGGCTGTTCGGCAGTGGCGTCCAGGCCAGCGGCAGCGCCGCCGAAACTGGCGCAATCAGGCCGGCCGGTTCATAGGCATCGATCAGCCCTTGCAGCCGCGGGCCATCGAGCGCGGCGTCGAGCAGCGCCACCGGGTACCGGCACTCCAGACAGGCCAGGTAGGCCGTGATCGCATCGATGCTGTTCGTCGCCAGCAGGAAGATCAGCCCGCGGTCCAGCCGCTGCACGATCTGCCCGGCCATCGCCGCCACCCGCTCGCGCAAGTCGCCGTGGCTGATCTCGAGGCCCTGGTCAGCGTCGATCAGCGCCGGCGCGGCTGCATTCGGCACCGGCAACAGATCGGTCACGGCTGCATCCCGCCGTCCACCCCCAGCACCGGGCCGGTGACGTAGCGCGACAGGTCCGATGCGAGGAACAGCGCGACATCCGCCACGTCCTGCGGCGTACCCTCGCGGCCCATCGGTATGCGCGCCAACG
>JANNQO010000332.1:0-2878 GCA_031400795.1 Rubrivivax sp.
TGCAGCGCCGGATTCATCGCATGCGTGGCGATGTAGCCGAACATCAGCGTGTGGCCGTCGGGCGTGGCGCGTGCCACGTACTCGCTGGCGATCGAGCCGTTTGCACCCGCGCGGTTGTCGATGATGATGGTCTGGCCGAGCAGCGGCCCGAGCTTTTGCGCGATGGTGCGTGCCATCGCGTCGTTGCCGCCACCGGCGGCGGTGGGCACGACGATGGTGATGGTCCTGCTGGGGAAGGTCTGCGCCTGCACAGGGGCAGCGGCCAGCGTCGCTGCCGCAACGATCGGGGCGATCAGGTTCTTCACGGGTTTGTCTCCTTCAAGAGGTTGAGAGAACACGTACTCGGGGATGTGCAGGTCGCCCTGCAGGATCTTTCGGGCGGTGCGGATCAGCGCGGCGCGTTCGATGTGCGCGTCGTCGCCACTGCCCGCGACTTCCACTTCGACTTCGATGCGGCCTTGCGGGTGCAGCACCGCCACGCTGTGCGTGCCGGAGAGCGACTGCGCACGGCTGGCCACCGTGCCCGGCAGCGCGTAGGCGGTGGCCACGCCGATCGCGCCGGTGACGGCGTGCGAGGCATGGCAGCGGCGCGGCGTGAAGTAGCGCGAGGTGATGCTGAGATCACCTTCGCCGGCGCTCACGATCACCGGTTTGGGCACCACGCTCGTCGACAGGTCGCCCAGGCCCATGCGCTGGCCGGCGGCGCAGCGCAGCGCTTCCAGCCGCGCCAGCAGCGCACGGTCGGCATCGAGTTCAGCGGGCGATTCGCGGCCACTCAGGCCCAGGCTCTGCGCGGCGACGATGGCTAGCGGCATCGCCGCGTCGATACAGGTCACCTCGACGCCGTCGATCACGTCGATGCGCTGCCCGGTGGGGAACAGCGATCCCGTCATCGCGCCCCAGGCGTCGAGGAAGTTCAGCCGGATCGGCGCGGCGGTGCCGGCCACGCCGTCGAGCGCCGTATCGCCGTGGTAGCGCACCTGGCCGCCGGGGGTCTGCACGGTGACATCGATGCGCGAGCGGGTGTTGACGTTGAACACGCGCACCGTGGTCACGCCGTCGCGGGCCTGGACGAGGCCCTGTTCGATCGCGAACGGCGCCACGCCCGACAGCATGTTGCCGCAGTTGGGCCGCGTGTCGACCGACTTCTGGCCCACGCCGACCTGCGCGAACAGGTAGTCGATGTCGCAGCCCGGCTGGTTCGACTTCGAGACGATGGCCACCTTGCTGGTCAGCGTGCTGCCGCCGCCGACACCGTCGACCTGCAACAGGTCCGACGCGCCGATCGCGCCGATCAGCACCTGGTCGCGTTCCACGTCGCTGGCGGGCAGCCACTCGCGCAGGAAAAACGGCCCGCGCGAGGTGCCGGCACGCATCAGGACGCAGGGGAGGATCAGCGATGACATGCCGGCATGGTCGAGGTTGCCGCCGTTTCTCGGAAGTGCATAAATAGAATCGATTGATCCGGATCTGGCATCAAAGCCCGGGAACCACCGCCATGACCATCGCTTTCGACCTCAACGACCTGCAGGCCTTTCGCACCGTGGCCGAGCTGCAGAACTTCCGCCGCGCCGCCGAGGCGGTGCACATCTCGCAGCCGGCCTTCAGCCGGCGCATCGACAAGCTCGAACGGGCGTTGGGCGTGAAGCTGCTCGAGCGCACCACGCGCCGCGTCAGCCTCACCGCAGTCGGCCGCGAGTTCGCACGCACCACGGCCCGGCTGCTCGACGAGCTGGACGGCAGCCTGATGGGCCTGCGCGGCATCGCACCGACACGGCTGGACGAAGTGACGGTGGCCTGCGTGCCGTCGACGGTGTATTACTACCTGTCGCGCGTGATTCGCCGCTACCGCGAGAGTTACCCGAAGATCCGCGTGCGTGTCTTCGATGCCGGCGCCAACGAGGTGCTCGCCGCGGTGGCGCGCGGCGACGCGGATTTCGGGCTGAACTTCATCGGCGCGCAGGAGCCCGACATCGAGTTCACGCCGCTGGCGCGCGAGCGTTTTGTCGCTGCCTGCCGGCGCGACCATCCGCTGGCCAAGCGGCGCAGCGTGACCTGGAAAGAACTCGCGCAGTACGAGTTCATCACCGTCAGCAAGGCTTCCGGCAACCGCCTCCTGCTCGATCAGGCGCTGGCCGGCTTGGCCGTGCGCCCCGAGGCGGTGTACGAAGCCCAGCACGTGACCACGCTGCTGGGCCTGGTGGAGGCGGGCTTGGGCGTGGCCGCGGTGCCGTCACTTGCGATGCCGGGCAGCGACCATCCTCTGCTGGTGAGCGTGGCGCTGGAAGAACCGCGCGTCACGCGCCATGTCGGCTTGATCCGCCGCCGTGGCCGGCCGCTGGCGCCGGCGGCAAAGCAGCTGTTCGATTTCTTCGGGGAAATGAAGCGCCTCGACAAGCGCACCCGGGCCAGCCCGGCACGCGCCGCTACACCGCGCAAGGCACCCAGACGTTCCTGACCTGCACCGCCTGCTCGAGGCAGCGCATCGGGTCGAACGTGGGTGCGCCGGTCCAGGTTCGTTTGAGGTTGGACATCGACAAGGCCGCCCAGCAGCGTTTTGCCCACCCAGCCTCGCGGCTGTAGCCGCTGTCCGGGCGCACCTGCCTGCCACCGATGTAGAGCTTGGCGGTGCGGTCGCATCGGCGGCGCAGCATGCGAAACTGCCCGCCATGCCGATCGCCCGCATCGAAGTCCGCAAGAGCCGCCCGCCCGAGCAGGTGCGTGCCCTCATCGAAGCCGTCTGCCAGGCCCAGATCGAGGCGCTGAAAGTCCCCGAGCACGACCGCCAGGTGCGCTACGTCGAGCACCGGCCCGAACACTTCGAAGTGCCGCCCGGCAAGACCGAGTACTTCACCTTCGTCGAGATCCTGATGTTTCC
>JANNQO010000333.1:0-12595 GCA_031400795.1 Rubrivivax sp.
CACCGGCCGCGACCGCAGCGGCCAGCACCAGCGCCACGCCGGTGGCCGGCAACTGGCGCAGCCTGCTCGAGGACGTGTTGAACCGCAACGGGCCGCTGATCTGAGCTGACACAGGGAGATCGGAGCCCCACACCCTGGCCACAGGGCGCGGGGCTTCGTGTTTTCGGCGCGGGCAGCGCGGGCGCTGCACAAGACCGTATCGCCACGCTGCGGCGCAATCGCTGGCACAGTGCGGTCTCCGTCGCGAGGCGGCCCTCCACAACTCCCAACGTCCCGCCCCCCGACATGCCCCCACTCGCCGACTTCCCGATCACCCGCAAATGGCCCGCCGCCCACCCGAACCGGCTGCAGCTGTACTCGCTGCCCACGCCGAACGGTGTGAAGGTGTCGATCCTGCTCGAAGAGACCGGCCTGCCCTACGAGGCGCACCGCGTGGCTTTCGACCGCACCGAGCAGATGTCGCCGGAGTTCCTGTCGCTGAGCCCGAACAACAAAATTCCAGCCATCCTCGACCCCGACGGCCCCGGCGGGCAAGCGCTGGCGCTGTTCGAATCCGGCGCGATCCTGCTCTACCTGGCCGAGAAGACCGGGCGCTTTCTGCCCAGCGATCCGGCGCGCCGCTACGAGACGATCCAGTGGCTGATGTTCCAGATGGGCGGCATCGGGCCGATGTTCGGCCAGCTCGGCTTCTTCCACAAGTTCGCCGGCAAGGACTACGAAGACAAGCGCCCGCGCGACCGCTACGCAGCCGAATCCAAACGCCTGCTGGCCGTGCTCGACCAACGTTTGACATCACGCGAGTGGATGATGGGCGACGAGTACGGCATCGCCGACATCGCCATCCTGCCCTGGGTCAACAACCTGGTCGGCTTCTACGGCGCCGGGCCGCTGGTCGGCTGGGAGCAGTTCACGCAGGTGGCACGCGTGCTCGAAGCCTTCAAGGCGCGGCCGGCGGTGGCGCGCGGGCTGGCGATTCCTAAGGCGCCGAGCTGAGGCGTGTGTCTTGCGGGGGCCAGCGCCCTGCGTGAATGCGCTGCTCGAACCAGCGATGCATGGCCGCGTCGTCGACTGCGTACTCGCCGCGTGCGGACTTCCACACCAGCGCCGGCGTGCGCTCGCGCAACGATTCCAGCGCGCTCTGCGCCCTTTGTGCCGTGACCGGGCCGCCGACCTTCTCGCGGTAGAAGCGCAACGCCTCACCGTCGTAGGGCCTGAACCGCGGGCCTTGCTCGAGCAGCCGCCACAGCAGCGCCCGCTCGAGCGGCCTGAGCGCAAGGAACTCGGACTCCATCTGCGCTTCGTCTTCTTGCAGACGCCGCTTCGCCGCTTCCAGCACCGCCGGTTCGAAGCGCGTGCTCAGTCCAGACAGCGGGCTCAGGGCCTGGACCAGGGCGTCCATGAAGAACTGCGGACGGTTCACGCATCGAAAAGTCTATCGGCGAGCGCACCCTCAGCGCGGAATGGCCCGGGAATGCCGGCCTTTTCCGCCTCAAGCCGCCACCCCTTTATCGAAAGAATGACCGCACCCCCTCGGGTTCGGGGTGGCGGGGAACATCGGGCATGTGCGGCATCGCGGGCATCCACTTCAAGCATCCCACCGACGCGGGCGTGCTCGACCGCGCGCAAGCGCACTTCGCCGGCAGCCTGAAGCACCGCGGGCCCGATCATTTCGGCGTGCAGCGCAGCGCGCGCAGCCTGTTCTGCAACCTGCGCCTGGCGATCGTCGACAGGAGCGGCGGGCAGCAGCCGATCTACACCGCGGACGGCACGAAAGGCATCGTCTACAACGGCGAGGTCTACAACCACACCGAGCTGCGCGCGCCGCTCGAAGCGGTCTACCCGTTCAAGACGGCGAGCGACACCGAAGTGCTGCTCGCCACCTGGAGCCAACAAGGCCCGGCCGCGTTCGAACGCTGGAACGGCATGTTCGCAGCCTGCCTGTTCGAGACCGATGGGCAAGGCCAGCCGCAGTTCACGCTGGTGCGCGACCGCTTCGGCGCCAAGCCGCTCTACATCTACGAAGACGAGCGCTGCATCGCTTTCGCGTCGGAGTTGCGAACGCTGCTCGGCCTGGAAGGACTCGACCACAGCCTGAACCCGGTCGGCTTCCAGGACTACCTGGCCTACCGCTACAACCTGGCCCCGCACACCCAGTTCAAGCGCATCGAGAAGTTGCCCGCCGGCTGCCTGGCCACCTGGCGAGACGGCGCGCGGCAAACGCTGCGCTACGCCGAGATCACGATCGCCGAGCCAGCGGCGGTGAAGAGCGAAGCCGAGTACGCCGAAGAACTCGACCACCTGCTCGGGCGCGCCGTGCGCTCGCAGCTGATGGGCGAAGTGCCGATCGGCGTGCTGCTCTCCGGCGGCCTGGATTCGAGCGCCATCGCGTCCTACATTCACCGCGCCGGCGCGCGGCTGAAGGCCTACAGCATCGGTCTGCCCGAGGTCAACGAGTTCGCGTTTTCGCGTGCGGTGGCCAAACAGTTCGATCTCGACTACGTCGAGCTGTGCCTCACGCAGGACGAACTGCGCTCGGGCATGGACCGCGTCATCGCGCAGCTCGACGAGCCGATCGCCGACCCGGCGTGTTTTGCGCTGTCGCGGCTGGCCGAGCGTATTCGCGACGACGTGACCGTGGTGCTCTCCGGCGAAGGCGGCGACGAGATGTTCGCCGGCTACGACCAGCACCAGCTGGCGCTGAAACCCGAGTTGGATCGCGACCGCCTCTTCGGCCACTTCTTCCTGCTCAGCAGCAACGACCTGAAAGCGAACCAGCTGCTGCGCGACAAGAGCCTCGTGCTGCACCACCTGCGCCACCGCAGCGCTTTCGACGCCGCCGACACGGCGCTGAACGGCATGCAGGCTTTCGAGCTGACGACCTGGATGCCCGAGAACCTGATGATGAAGGCCGACAAGGTGCTGATGGCGCATTCGCTGGAAGGGCGCTTTCCGTTCCTCGATCTGGATGTCTACCGCTTCGCGTCGCGCTTGCCGCAATCGATGAAGCTGCCGCGCGCCGATTCGTCCAAGCATGTGCTGCGCCAGCTGATGAAGACGCGGCTGCCGCGCGCGGTGACCGAGCGCCAGAAGATGGGCTTCACGGTGCCGCCGACCTACCTGCTCGAGCCGCTGCGCGCGCGGCTCGAAGCAGCGATCGAACAGCTGCGCTGCACACCACTGTCCGAGGTGCTGGACTTCGACGCGATCGGCGCCGTGCTCGCCGATTACTACGGCGGCAACACGAAGTACTTCATGCGCGTGTGGAACCTCGCGGTGCTGCTGCTCTGGTGGGCCGATGTCTACCCGGCGCTGCGCGCGCGGCCGGCGCCCGCGCGACTGGCGAGCGAGGCGTCGCGGCGCAAGCTCACCGTCTACACCGTGCTGATCGGCGCCAAAGAACAGCTCAACGACCCCCTGGCGCAGCTGCCTGCCGGCGCCAGCACCGACTTGGACATCGACTGGGTGTGCATCAGCGACCAGCCGTCGCTCACCTCGCCCACCTGGCGGCTGCAATCCTTGACCGACCCGCACCTGGCCCCGGAAAAACTCTCGCGCCGCCCGAAGGCGCTGCCCCACGAGTACTTCCCCGAGGCCGAGTTCTCGCTTTACGTCGACAACACGGTGAGCTTTCGCCGCTTGCCGCAGGCCAGCGACCTGCAACACGATCGCGACTACCTGTTCCGCGCTTTCCTGCACGGCTCGCGCAAGAACCCCGACGAAGAAGCCGCCGCGGTGGCCTGCCTGGGCTACGACGAGGTGATCACGGTGGCGGCGCAGATGGACTTCTACGCGCGCTTACGACCGCTCGCGTCGATCACGCCGCTGACCACGGCCACCGTGCTGCTGCGCTCGCACCATCACGGCACGATCAAACGCTTCGGCCAGCTGTGGTGGGAGAGCATCCTCGCCTATTCCAAGCGCGACCAGCTGTCGATCGACTTCGCGCGCATCGAATCCGGCGCCCTCATCGACTGGTGGCCGGGCACCACCGAGAAGAATGACTTCGTGCACTGGCACGGCGGCCTGGGCCGGCACCGCGTGCAGGCGAACTTCGACGCCCGCCGCTATGCCTGGATGCACCGCGACGACCCGCAGGCAACGATCGACCCGCGTGGCCACTACCTTGCGCATGGCAAGCCGCTGGACCAGCGCTTCGCGCGCGAGCTGCCGGTGATGGAGTACGCCTGCTGGCGCCAAGGCAGCAGCTTGGGCGCGCAGGTGAGCCCGCGCCGCGCGATGGCGCAGCCGCTCGAGGATCTGATCGCGCCGACGCTGCAGACCGGCCAGCGTTTCCTCGTCGTGCGCGTGCAAGACAGCCCCGCGCCGCGCGGATTTTCGGCCGACGAGCTGGAGCGCGCCACGCAAGCCTTGTCGGTCCTGCTCGCCACCGTGCAAGGCCAAGGCACGGTGCTGGACTTGAATGCCGCCGACTTCACGCCCGACGGCAAAGTCTTCAGCACCGAACAAGCACCGTACGCGCTGGTGATCGTGCTCGGCCTGCCGGGAGAACAGTTGCAGATCGGCGCGCAGAAGCTTGTGCGCCTGCTCGACGCGCGCGAAGGCAGCTTCATCGCCGCGTTGACCAGCCCGGCCAGCCTGCGCGACGCAGCGGCCACCGAGGCCACCATCGGCGAGATCTTCCACACCACCGCGAGTGCCGAAATTCAGGCTTCGCGCCACGACGACCAGCGCGGTGCGCTGCCGAACACGGTGATCGGCTTTCGCTGGTCGGCTGCTGCTGCTGCGGCCTTGCGACAACACACCACGGAGACCGCCGCATGAACGTGGTGCTGTGCGACGGCGGCCTGGCCAATCGCCTGAACGCCCTGCTCTTCGCGCTGATCCTGAAGCGCCGCTTCGGCCACGAATGGCGCATCTCCTGGCCGCTGAACAACTGGTGCGGTGCGCCGCTCGAAGCGCTGTTCGTGCCGCCGCTGCCGCACGACACCCTGTCGCTCACGCATTACCGGCAGCACGACGCGCGCACGATGCTGATGCAGGAGAACCAGCTCGACTTCCCGCCCGAGCGGCTCGTGCTGCACCGTGACCTGCATGGCTTCGACGACTACCGAAAGCATCTCGACACGAACAGCGGCATCGTCTACTTCCACAACCTGATCCCGGCCTGGGTCGAGCCGGCCGAGGTGCACGCCACGCTGCGTTCGCTGCGCCTGGCACCCGAGGTCGAAGCGCGCGCCTGGGCGTTCTGCGAGCAGCAGAGCATCGACGCGAGCGTGGTCGGCGTGCACATCCGCAAGACCGACTTCGGCGACGCCGTGAACGACGGCGCGATCTTCGACGCGATGGGCAAGAGCCCGAAGCGCCACTTCGTGTGCAGCGACGACGCTCTGGTGAACCGCCGCTTTGCGACGCTGCCGAATTGCGCCGTTTTCGAGAAGAGCCACTTCCCCGAGAAGCGCGAGAAAGCCGCCGCCTGGCAGCACCTCAGCGTCGACGACGATGGCCGCAGCTTCCCCTACAACATCGAGCGCTCAGGCGCCTCGGTGGTGGAAGGTCTGATCGACCTTCTGATCCTCTCGCGCACCGAACTGATTGCCACCTCGGGTTCGACCTTCCTCGCGATGGCGCGGCTGCTGCGCGCTGCCGGCGTCTTTCAACAACCACTTCCCGCCATGTCCGAAACCAAACCTGCCCAGCCACCGACGCCACCGAAACCGCCGAAACCGGTCACCCACGCCGAACTCTTCGCTCTGCTCAACCTCATCCGCCCTTGGCAAATGGGCAGCGACGTGAAAGTTCGCCTGGGCGCCGACGGCGACGGCGGCTACGTGATGCCCTCGGTGGCGCAACGCAGCAACCGTGTGCTGTCGATCGGCATCGGCGACGAGGTGAGCTTCGACGACCAGATGGCGCGGCTCGGCGCGATGGTGCTGCAGTTCGACCACACCATTGCCGGTTCGCCGTCCACACACCCGCAGATCGTCTTCCACAAGCTCGGCTGGGGCGCGCGCGATCAAGGGCCCTTCCTGTGCTTGCGCTCGATGATGCAGATGCTCGACTGGAGTGAAGCGCGGCACCCGATCCTGAAGTTCGACACCGAAGGCGCGGAGTGGGATTGCCTGTCCGGCGCCGAGACCGGCGATCTCGCCAAGTTCGAGGTGCTGGCCGGCGAGTTCCACGATTTCCAGAACCTCGTGAATCGCGAGTATTTCGATGTCGCGTACGCGGTGTTCTGCAAGCTTGCGATCACGCACCACGTGGTGCACATGCACGCCAACAACGCCGGCGGCATGGTGATGATCGGCGGCATTCCGTTCCCACGCCTGCTGGAGCTGACCTACCTGCGCAAAGACGCGGCACTCTTCTCCGGCCATTCGGCCGAGCCCATTCCCGGCCCGCTGGACCGGCCCAACGTGCGCCAGATCCCCGAGATCTATCTGCGTGCGTTCTGACTCTCCAACGTTTCACCTCATCCACCATGAACGCACCGCTGGAAGCCCGCGCCTTCGACCTCGGCCTCGTCGACGAGAACGAGCACCTCATCCCGCGGCCGTACGGAACCCTGCAGACGCTGAACCTCGATCACCTGTACCGCTACGCCTTCGCCAAAGGCCACTGCTACGGCGCCGACGTGCTCGACGCGGCGATGGGCTGCGGTTATTCGTCGCTGCTGCTGAATTGCAAGAGCTACACCGGTGTGGACATCGACCCGAACATGGTCGCCTTCGCCAACGAGCAGTACCTGCCGATGATGCGCGACAACGCACATCGCTACCTGCAGGGCAGCGTGCTCGAGCTGCCGGTCGATGACCAGAGCATCGACACCTACATCTCGTTCGAGACCATCGAGCACATCCAGCCCGGTGAACTGTCGAAGTACTTCACCGAAGTCAAGCGCGTGCTGCGCCCGGGCGGGCGCTTCGTTTGCTCGACGCCCATCTACCGCGGCGACCGCTTCGGGCTGCTCACGCGCTACCACCCGTTCGAGTTCCGCTACATGCAGTTCGAGGCCACGCTCGTCAACCAGGGCTTCGTCATGCAGGAGCTGCTCTACCAGTGGCCGCCGCACTTCACGCTGGAGCATGTGGCGCCGAGCTTCCAGCAGACGCAGCAGGCAGCGCCGTTCCTCACCGTGTGCGTGTGCAGGATGCCGGCCTGACCATGCGCGTGAATGTGATCAGTTACGAGCCGGCTGGAGGCTGGATCCTCTACGACTATGCCAAGCGTCTGGCCGAGCACCTGAAACCGCATGTGCAGCAGGTGGATCTTTCTTTCGAGCAGCGCCCGGGTTTCGACGTGAACTTCCACGTCAACTACGGCCGCTTCCACGAGGTCAAGGTGCCCGGCATGCACAGCAGCTTGGTCACGCACATCGACACGCCGAAGAAGTTCGGGCTCGTCAACGCGCAGGCGCAGGGCGGCGTGTGGGGCTTTTGCATGTCCGAAGAAACGGCACGCCGGCTGAACGAACTCAGCGGCACGACGCATTTCGTCAATTTCGCGCCGCCGGCGATGATGCCCGGCGAGCACCGCCGGCTCGAGGTGCTGGTGTCGGGGCGGCTGTATCCCGATGGGCGCAAGAACCAGGCCTGGGCCATCGAGTTCTTCCGCTGCTTCGCGCCGCGCGACCTGCTGATCCGCGCCATGGGCGCCGGTTGGGGCGAATGGCTGGCACCGCTGCGCGAAGCCGGCTACGAGGTGCACCATGCCGAGGACTTCGAGCGGGGCCGCTACGCCGAGTGGCTGCGCGCCAGCACGCACCTGCTGTACACCGGCAACGACGAGGGCGCGCTGTCCACGCTGGATGCGTTGCTCTATGGCGTGGTGCCTATCGTCACCGCGCAGGGCTACCACCTCGAGCAGGAAGGCGAGCTGCTGCTGTTCGCCACGCGCGAGCAGTTGCTGGCGATTGGCGCGCGGCTGCAGACCGAGCTCGACGCCGACAACACGAGGCGCCGGCGTCTCACCGACTGGGACCGCTTCGCGCGCCGGCACGCCGAGTTCTGGCGCGCGCAGCTGGCGGCGAGCAGCGTCGTGCGCAGCGCGGCGCGGGCACTGCCGGCCGCCGACGCGGTGCATTGCTGACCCCCGCCTCCTCGGAGAAACGTTTTGAAGATCACCCGCTGCCGCCTGTGCCAATCGCCTCACCTGCACAAGGTGGTCGACCTCGGTTGGCACCCGCTGGCCGACACCTTCCTGCCCGCAGAGCTGCTGTTCGGCCCCGAAGTGGCCTTCCCGCTCCAGCTCGGCCAGTGCGCCGACTGCGGGCATGTCTTCACGCTGTATTCGGTCTCGGCACAGGACCGCTACCAGAAGCACCACTACAGCTACGACTCGTCGAACTCCAAGGTCTCGATCGGGCACTTCAAGGAGTTCTGCGACACCGTGCGGCGCGCCCTCGAGCCCGCGCAGGATGCCTTCATCGTCGATGTCGGCAGCAACGTCGGCACGCTGCTCGCGCACTTCAAGGACCTGGGCCATTCGCGAGTGCTCGGCGTCGAGCCTTCGACCAACATCACCGAGCTGGCGCTGGCCGCGGGCATCCCCACGCTCAATGAGTTTTTCGATGCCGGCTCGGCGTTGCGCATCCTGGAATCGGGCCGCGTCGACGTGCTGCTGAGTTCCAACGTCGTCAACCATGCCGACGACCTGCCGGCCATCCTGGCCACCGCCAGCCAGGTGCTGAGCGAGCACGGCAGCTTCGTTTTCGAAGTGCCCTACCTGCTGGATCTGGTGCAGCGCACGGCGTTCGACACGATCTACCACGAGCATGTGCACTACTACGGCATCAAGCCGCTGGCCGCCTGCCTGGCCCGGCACGGCTTCTCGATCGTCAAGGTGCAGCGGCTGGCGTACATGTGCGGTTCGATCCGCGTCTTCACGCGGCGCGGCGGCACCATGTCGCCGCTGGTGCAGCGGATGATCCGCGCCGAGGAGGCGTTCGGCCTCTACGCGCAGCCCACCTGGGCCGCCTTCATGCGGCGCGTGCTGGCGGTCAAGTTCGCCGTCGTCCAGCATCTGTCGCGCATCCGCGCCGAGGGCGGCAAGATCATCGGTGTGGGCGCGGCCACGAAGGGCAACACGCTCTTGAACTACTGCCGGCTCGACACCGACGTGATCGCCTACGTCACCGATTCGTCGCCGTTGAAGATCGGCAAGTGCATGCCGGGCTCGCACATCCCCATCGTCGCCGATCACGACATCGATCGCGACGTCACGCACGCGCTGATCCTGCCCTGGAACATCGCCGATTTCCTGAAGGCCAAGCTGGCCCATCTCGGCCTGACGTTCTACGTGCCACAGGTCGAACCGCATCCCCCGACACCCCTCCGCTCCGCGAGAACTGCATGGAACTCATCGATCTCCGCCCCGCGCACACCGACGAGCGCGGTGTCATCACCGATCTGATCGGCGACGAAGGCATCAACGCGGTGACCGTGATCACGTTCACGCGTGGCGCCGTGCGCGCCAACCACTACCACGAGCACACCGTGCAGTGGAACTACGTGATGCACGGCGAGGTGCTGCTGGCGACCCAGATGCCGGGCGGCGAACGCATCGAGCGCGTGCTGCGCAAAGGCGATCTCGCGCTGACGCGCGAGCACGAGCGTCACGCGCTGCAGGGCCTCACCGACGCCGAGGTGCTGATCCTCACGCGCGGGCCGCGTGCCGGCTCGCAGTACGAGGACGACACCTTCCGCCTGGCCGAGCCGCTGATTGCGAACCGCGCATGAGGTTCATCCCCGTATCCCGGCCGCAGCTCGGCGCTGCCGAGACGGCCTTTGTCAACGAGGCGCTGGCGGCCAACGCCATCTCGGGCCTGTTCGGCGGCTTCATCGAGCGCTTCGAGTCCGAGTTCGCGGCCTTCTGCGGCACGCGGCATGCAGTGTCCTGCTCCAACGGCACCACGGCGCTGCACCTGGCGCTGGCTGCTGCCGGCATCCGCGAGGGCGACGAGGTGCTGGTCTCGACGCTGACCAACATGGCTTCGTTCTTCGCCGTGCTGTACCTGGGCGCGAAGCCGGTGCCGGTGGACATCGACGCTGCCACACTGACCCTGGACCCCGCCGACCTGGCGCGCAAGATCACACCGCGTTCGCGCGCCATCATGGTGGTGCACCTGTTCGGCCACCCGACCGACATGGACCCGGTGAACGAGCTGGCGCGCAAGCACGACCTGTTGGTGTTCGAGGATTGCGCCGAAGCCCATGGCGCGCTCTACAAGGGCCAGAAGGTCGGAGGCCTGGGCACGGCCGGTGCTTTCAGCTTCTTCGCCAACAAGATCCTCACCACCGGCGAGGGCGGCATGGTCACCACCGACGACGATGCACTGGCGGCGAAAGCGCGCAGCCTGAAGGCGCTGGCCTTCGGCAGCACGCACAAGTTCATGCACGAAGACATCGGCTTCAACCACCGCATGACCAACCTGCAGGCCGCGATCGGCTGTGGGCAGATGCTGCAGGCCGACCGGCTGGTCGAGAAGCGCCGCGAAATCGCGCGCTACTACACGGCCCGGCTGGAGCGCTACCGCGAGCACCTGCTGCTGCCGCAGCAGATGCCCTGGGCCCACAACGTGATCTGGATGTACCACCTGCGGCTGCGCGGTGCGCTGCAAGACCGGCGTGCGGCGGTGATGGCAGGCTTACGCGAACGCGGCGTCGAGACGCGCGAGGGCTTCATCCCCTACAACCTGCAGCGCATCTTCATCGAACGCGGCTGGACGCGGCCCGAAGACTGCCCGGTGGCCAACTCCGTGGCCTACACGAGCTTCTACCTGCCCACCGGTCCAGCGCTGAGCGAAGCCGATCTGGATCATGTCGCGACGCAGTTCAGCGCCGTGCTCGACGCGATGCTCTGAGAGTTTGCTGTGGCCGTTTTCGACGCCCTGTACGCCCGGAACTACGACCCGCTGTACGCCGCGAAAGACTACGCCGGCGAATGCGAGATGGTGCTCGCCGCGATCAGCCGCCACGGCCGGCGACCGGTGCAGACGCTGCTCGACGTGGGCTGCGGCACCGGCGGGCACGCGATCGAACTGGCGCGGCGCGGGCTGAAGGTCACCGGGGTCGACCTGTCGGCATCGATGCTCGAACTCGCCGCCGGCAAGACCAGCGCACTGCCCGAGGGCTCGGGCCCCGCCTGGCTGTGCGGCGACGCGCGCAGCTTCGACGCCGGAGCCCGCTTCGATGCGGCGATCATGATGTTCGCGGTGGTCGGCTACCTCACCGCCAACGACGACGTGGCGGCCGGGCTGGCCAACATCCGCCGCCACCTGGAGCCGGGTGCGGTGTTCGTGTGCGACTTCTGGTACGGCCCGTCGGTGCTGGCGACCCGGCCCACCGACCGCATCCGCGTGCTCGACAGCGAAGGCGCCCAGGTGATCCGGGCCTCGCACACCACGCTCGACGTCGCCCGCCACACCGCAGACGTGTCGATCAGGCTGTGGGCCATCGGGCCCGGTGCGCGGGTGGCGCAGACGCAGGAGTTGCACCGCCAGCGCTACTTCTTCCCGCAGGAGTTCGCCTACCTCCTCGCGCAGGCGGGTTTCGAGATGTGCAGCATCAGTGCCTTCCCGTCGCTGGACGCCGGCCTGGACGAAGACACCTGGAACGCACTGGTCGTCGCCAGAGCCGTGCCCTGACATCACGCGGCCGCGGGTCACCGAACTTCGGCCGGCTATCCTTGCCTGCATGTACGCGCGCCACTTCGGCCTGCAGCACGACCCGTTCTCGATCGCGCCCGACCCCCGCTTCCTGTACCTGAGCGAGCAGCACCGCGAGGCACTGGCGCATCTGCTCTACGGCTTGCAGGGCGGCGGCGGCTTCGTGCTGCTGACAGGCGCTATCGGCACCGGCAAGACGACGCTGGCGCGCGCTTTCATCGAGCAGGTGCCGGCGGGCCACCACGTGGCGTACGTCTTCAACCCGCAGCTGAGCAGCACCGAGCTGCTGCAATCGGTGTGCGAAGAGTTCGGCGTGGCGGTCACCGCGCCCGGCCCGAAGGCGTGCATCGACGCGCTCAACGCCTTCCTGCTGAAGACCCATGCCGCGGGCCAGAACTGCGTGCTGGTGGTCGACGAAGCGCAGGCACTGACGACGGAGTTGCTCGAACAGCTGCGATTGCTCACCAACCTGGAGACGTCCGAGCGCAAGCTGCTGCAGATCGTGCTCATCGGCCAGCCCGAGCTGCGCACGATGCTGGCGCGGCCGGAGCTGGAACAGGTGTCGCAACGCATCATCGCGCGCTACCACCTCGGCGCTTTGGACGAAGCGCAGACCACACGCTACGTACAGCACCGCCTGGCCGTAGCCGGCCGCGCCGGGGCGCTGCCGTTCAGCCGGCGCGCGCTGGCGCGGCTGTTTGCACTTTCCGGCGGCGTGCCGCGGCGCATCAACCTGCTCGCCGACCGCGCGCTGCTCGGCGCCTATGGCGGCGGCCAGCAGCAGGTGCAGCGACGCCTGGTCGACGAGGCCGCGGCCGAGGTCTTCGATCGCGCACCGCGGGCTCGGTTGTGGGTCTGGATGGCGGCTGCGATCTTCGCGGTGCTGGCGCTGGCGCTGGGTGTGCTGCAACAGACACGACAGAAGACACCGTCGGCCGCGATGGCGCAGGCAGCGCTGCCTGCATCGGCGGC
>JANNQO010000334.1:0-19420 GCA_031400795.1 Rubrivivax sp.
AGGCGCAGGCCTTCCTGATGCACACGCCGGACGAACGCGCGTTCGGCGCCGCGTCGCTGGGCATCACCGACAGCCAGCTCGCCGAGCTGCGCCGGCGCTTCATGCGCGGCGCGCCGCGGCTGCGTGAGCTCGAACGTTAGATCGCGCCGGGAATAGTGACTCGACAATCTCAGGCCACGACCGGTTCGAGGCCGTCATCGACGTCGACCGCTACATCGGCTGGCCGGGGCAGGCGCTGTCGTACAAGTGCGGTGAGATCGAGATCCGGTCTCTGCGCGGCGTGGCGCAGGAACAGATGGGCTCGCGTTTCGACCTTCGTGCTTTCCACGACCCGCTGCTCGACCACAAAGACCGCAACCGTAGCCTCGACAGGCAGGTCCGGCCACCCTGTGTCGCCACGGAAAAGGGCGTTTGAACGGCCTATCCTCTGTTCATCTCGGTGGCGAAGAAGCCCGGGGCGATGCAGTTGACGGTGATCCGGTCGGGCGCCAGCTCGACGGCGAGCTGCCGCGTCAGTGCATGGACCGCACCCTTGCCGGCGACGTAGGCCGAGATCGTGGGGCGCGCGTTCATCGCGCTGATCGAGCCGGTCATGATGATGCGGCCGGCCCGCCGCAGCGCCATTTCCTTCGCCGCCGCCTTGCACAGCAGCCACACCGAGGTGAGTTTCGTGCCGATGACGCGCTCGAAGTCAGCGCGCTCGAAGGCGCCGATCGGCGCGCGGTGGTTGATGCCGGCATTGGCGACCAGGATGTCGAGGCGCCCGTGGCGCGCGGCGATGCCGGCGACGCAGGCTTGTGCCGCCGTCGCGTCGTTGACGTCGAACGGCGCCGCCTCGCCCGAAAGCCCTTGCGCCCGCAACTCCGCCGTCCGCGCTTGGATGGTGGCGCCGTCGCGGGCGTTCAGCACGACGTGGGCGCCCGCGCTCGCGAGCGATTGCGCCATCGCCCAGCCCAGCCCGCGCGAGGCGCCGGTGATGAGCGTGACCTTCTGCTTCAGATCGAACATCCCGCTGTCTCCTCAGCGGCTGCCGCCGTCGATCCGCTCGACCAGGCCGGCGTAGGCCTGCTGCAGCAGGCCGCTGTCGGTGCCGGCGGCGATCATCGTGTAACCCATGTTGCGCGCGCGCTCGACCGCCGGCCCGATGACTTCGCCAAGGACGGCGATGGCACTTTCGGAGGTGCTCATCCTTGATGCGCGCCGTTACTGGCTCTTCTACCTGGCGAACGGGCTCCGACGCCTGGGCGCTCGCGCGGCTCCTGCATGGTCCGTCGGATTGAAGGCACGCCTCTGCACGCGCAACGGGTCACCGTCGATTCGCTCGGCCAAGCTCTGGATGTCGGCGGCGCTGACACCGCAAGCAGCAAAGTGCTCTCGCCACGCGTCAACCACCTCGACGACACGCACAACTTCGGCGGCAGCCTGTGCCGGCGCATAGCCGAACAGCTCGCACTGCGACATCGCGTTGGCCAGCGTTGAATCGCGTCCGGCGGTTCCGACGCTGAACTCCTGGTAGCCCTGGCCGGAGTTGGTGGGCAGCACGTCGTAGGCCGGCGCCAGCCGATACTTTCCCTGCCGCGTGGGCGCCACCACCATCAGCGCGTGGTTCTTCTCGTGGTCATCGGTGTTGTCGATGAGGATGTTGAACACCATGCGGCGGAAGAGCTCCTGCATGTCGAGCAGGTTGATGTCGTCTTGCGCCACGCCAGCGCGGCGCAGCAGTTGGGCAAGGCTCGGGTAACCCAGGTCCGGCTCCTGCCCGGCAACCGTCTGCGCGCGCAACGCGGTCCCAGCCGAGATGCAGTGGATGCGCAAGGCGCCCTCGCGGTCGTAGCGGCGCACCGCCAGCGCGTTCTCGCCCACCAGCGGTACCACCCGCGTGCGGGCCACGCGGATGCCGGCCAGCTCGGCGAGTGTCATCGACGCGTGCTCGATGAGCGGCACGTCGATGGGCTCGTTGTCGAAGAACTTGATGACCCACTGCTCATCGGCGATTTGTATCAGCGCCTTGGGCTTGGCGCCGCCGAAACTGCCGCCGGCGGCCAGCATCCGGCGTTCGATGGCGTTGACCGGCTCCTTGGCGCTGACCTTGTGGACGATCTCACTGAGCTGCTGCGCCTGCTCGAGCCGGGGCAGCGGGCTCTTGCTGCGCGGGGCGTACATCTGGGCGGACGTCGACACGCCAAGGGCGCCGAAGCGGTCGTCACCCGCGTGGAACAGGTACTCCATGAGGGACAGGCGCGCGGGCTTGTCGAGGTACTGGATGACACGCTCACCCCAGCGGTCGGGCCTCGCATCGTCAACGGCGCCCGCGGCCATGCCCTTCCACCGCGGCAGATGTTCGATGTCGACCAGCGGCAGGTCTTCGCTGAGCGCGAAGCCGCTGGCCAGCCAGCCGGCCGCGTACTGCAGCGAGACACCTTTTCCGGCATCGACCAGCCGCAGCTGGCCAACGTGGCGCGGCACCGACGGGTCTGCCAGGAACCACAGGAACAGCTCGTCGTGTCTCATCCGAGCGGCCGCTTGGACGCCCTGCTCAGCTTGGCCTGCGCCGTGGCGCGCGCTCGCGCCTTGCCCAGCGTTTCGGCTTGCCGAACATCCAGCTCGAGCGCGCCACGGTCTTCCTTGGGCGTTGCCAGTGTCGCCAGAGCCGCGTCGCGGCCAATCAACCACAGGGCGGTTGCAAGGACGCCAACGCTGACAGTGGGCGCTCCTGATTCCAGCCGCAGAAGGGTGGGCACACTGACCCCGATGCGTTTCGCCCAGGTCTTGAGCGACTCCTTGCGGCGCAGCCTGGCCACGGCCAAGTCTGCCCCGAGCTGCTCAAGCGCCGCGGCGGTCGATGGCGGCACTTGGGTGAGTGCGGTTGATGCCTTGGACACAACATAAAGTTTATCAATTAGACAACTTGAGGTCAACTATATGTTATTCGAGGCGTCCGTAGTCATCAAGGGCGACCGGTGACGGGGGCCGTAGGCCGGTCGGTCCGCGGACTCCGTTCGTTACACTGGGTTCGGCGAGGCTGGAACCCAACAAGGACGGGATGGCACACGTTTCAATCGGTCAGGTGGCAAAGGCGATCGAAAGCCTGCAGCGCTTCCACGCCTTCTTCGGCGTGACGTTCCTGTCGATGAAGAAGACTGGCGTGCGGTTGACGACCCCGACTGTTTGGGGCGCTCAGCAGGAGGAAGCGGTGCTGAACAGCCGCTACGCCCGTCTGGTGCGCCGCCTGGGAAGCCCTTCTTCGTTCCGTTCGGAAGACCGGACACTGAAACCGGCTTCTGGAAAAACGCAAGTACTCGGGCGGCACGCTGCAGCGGGCGAGGACCACCGATAACTTCAAAGACGCCTTGGAACATCCGAGCCGCAACGATCGATGAGCTGCTGGCGTGCCGCGGCGAACTGCTCATCACTCAGGTGCAGCCGCCGGGCCAGCGTGGCCGCGCCGTAGTAGCTCAGGCCCTGGGCGTCGGACACCGTGACCAGGAACAGATACAGCGCGGCGGAGCGCGCCTCGCAGCGGTCGATGAAGTGCTGCTGTACGAGGGCCTGGTCAACCCAGCTGAACTGCTCGGGGACCTGGCGCAGCCGCTCGGGCCGAAGTAGCTGCTTGATGGCCTTCACCGCACCTCCCGTTGATCACGTCGCGCCCAAGTTGCACGAGGCGCCGGGTGGCGCTGGCCATGTCATCACGCCGGCTGGAACAGATGGGCGATCAGGCCCGCCAGCAATGGCGATTCGGTGTTCAAGAGATCTTGTAACGCCACGGCCGCACCCGCCAGCGGAGCCTCAACACGATTGGCACATTCCTCAATCGCATCAGGCACTTGCGGCGTCAAGAGATCTTGTAACGCCCGCGACGGCCGAGCCCTGCCGCGGCTGTAGCCCGGATGCGCGGCGCGCCAGGCCTGCACCCGGGCGACGTGTACGGGGCCGCTGAAGTAGTCGTTGTTGGGCGTCCGGGCCAGCCAGGCGGCCTGGCTGGCGGCCTTGCTCGCGCGCCGGCAATCGGCAGCGCAGCAGTACCGCTGACGCTCACCCTTGCGATGGTCGGGGATGAAAAACAACCCGCACGACATGCACTTGCGCTGCCCCGCCTTCGCCATCGTCGCTCCCGAACGAACCCGTGCGACGACAACCCCGACCGAACGCTCGTCGGCTCGGAGTCTGAAGAAGACGGAAAGCGGTGCTGAAGAAGACCGTCAGAGACAGTGATCTGAAGAAGACGGATCAGGAAGAACACGCACGTTCAGACCGGCTGAAAGAAGAAATTCAAACGCCCTTCTTCTCGCCCCTTGCGGCACCACCGTGGTCGGCGCGCACGACCTGGCCTTGCTCGGCTTCCTCGACGCCGCGGGATTCGTGCCCGGGCAGCGACTGCCGTTCGTCAAGCACCTGGCAGGCCGCAGCAATCCGTCTTGACGCCGGCGCGCCGAGCGTCGAGCATCGCCGGCCGACAAGGAGACCCGGCATGCCCGAGACGATCCGATTGCGCCGCGTGCCGAGCGCGCCGCCTGAACGTGTCCACCGCGCCTTTCTCGACGACGACGCGAGGGCCAAGTGGTTGCCGCCCGACGGCTTCACCGGCAAGGTGGGCACCGAGCTGAGCATCGTGCAGGCCGGCATTCCGGATGTGATTCCCGCCGATGCCTGCTACCTGGGCTGGCAGCAATCGCTCACGCTGCTGGCGGGACTG
This sequence comes from Rubrivivax sp., assembly GCA_031400795.1. Lineage (GTDB taxonomy): Bacteria > Pseudomonadota > Gammaproteobacteria > Burkholderiales > Burkholderiaceae_C > Rubrivivax. The sequence goes on from JANNQO010000334.1 coordinate 4,697, forward strand.
GTCGAACCCGACATCCCGGGCTGAATCCACCGCGCCGGCCATGACCGCGCTCGTGCCGCAAGCGGCTCGCCTCGCCAAGCAGCGAGCGCCTGGCATGGCGGCATCGGTGGCGCGCGCGCTGGCGGCGTGCGCTGCGCTGCTCGCTGTGGCCGGCGCCGGGCCGGGCTTGGCGCAGACTACCGCGACGGGCGCGACTGCCGCGACTGCCGCGACGTCACCACCCGCCGCCGCGCCGCGCTTCTCCGACAGCGGCCCTGAGGCGCAGGCATTGGGCGCCGCCGACGGCTACCCGATTTCGCTGCTGTACCGGCCGCGCTTCTTCGTCGGCGCCTTCACGCACCAGGAGCAACTCCTCGAGACGCGCGCGGTGCGACGCGCCGAACAAACGCTGCCGCTGCGCCGCGCGGCGGCCGAACCAATGATCCGCTACACCTTCGACGGAGCGCTGCGCAGCATCGACGACTACCTGGCGCGCAACCCGGCCAGCGGGCTGCTCGTCGCCCGCGGTGACACCATTCACGTCGAGCGCTATCAGTACGCGCGCCGTGAGTCGATGCGTTTTTCCGGTCACTCGATGAGCAAGACCGTCTCCGCGCTGCTCGTCGGTGTGGCGCTCGCCGAGGGGCGGATCCGCTCGCTCGACGACCCGGCCGAACGTTATGTGGCGGAGTTGGCCGGCGGCGAGTACGGCCGCACCAGCCTGCGCCAGCTGCTGCAGATGAGCTCGGGCGTGGGCTTCGCAGAGCGTTACGACGGGCGCGACGACTTCGCGCGGCTGTGGCTGGGCACCGTGCTGCAAGAAGGTCCGGGCGGCGCGGCGGCGTTGAAGGACTTCAACGAGCGCAACCGCTGGCCCGGTGCGGTGTTCGCCTACTCGTCGGCCGAGACGCAAGTGCTGGGGCTGGTGGTCGCGCGGGCTACCGGCCGGCCCTTGGTGGAGTATCTCGGCGAGAAGATCTGGCGCCCGATCGGCGCCGAAGCCGATGCACGCTGGGCCATCGACGAGTCGGGCCAGGAGGCCGCCTACTGCTGCTTGAGCGCCGTGCTGCGCGACTGGGCGCGGCTCGCGCTGCTGCTGGCCCACGACGGGCGCGCCGGCGATCGGCAACTCGTGCCGCGCGAGTTTCTCGTCGAGGCGACGACCGTCGCGCCGCACGACCTGCACCTGCTGCGCGCGTGGGATGCCACCGGTTTCGGCTACGGCTATCAGACCTGGATCTTCGACGCCGCCGCCGCCGGCGGACGGCGCATGTTCGCGCTCATCGGCGTGCACGGCCAGGCGATCTACGTCGACCCGGCGAGCCGACTCGTGCTGGTGCACACCGCCGTGCGCCGCCAGGCGCATGACCCCAACCTCGAGACGCTCGCGCTGTGGCGCGCCTTGGTGCAGGGCCTGGGCGCCGATGGCCGATGATCGGCGCATCCGCAACCGATGCTCCACAACATGAACCTTCCCCTCGATCCCCGATGCGAAGTGACAGCCCGCCGCAGACGCGGCTCCTCCTGCTCGCCACGGCATGCGCCGCCGCTGGCCGGCGTGCTGGTCAAGGAGCGCCTCACGGTGCGCTTCAAGCAGTTCGACAGCGACGACGAGGTGAGCCGCGCCACCTGGGCCATCGTCGACCCGCTGCGCGCATCGTCCTACGTGCTGTCGCCCTGAGCGCAAAGCGGGCGAGCGGCGACATCGGCACAAGGGCAAGCGTGGGTATCACTGCCGCGCACTTCATCTTCTACGTCGCCGACTCCGTGCGCAGCGCGGGCTTCTACCGCCACGTGCTTGCGCTCGAGCCGCGCCTGGACATGCCGGGCATGACCGAGTTCGAGCTGCTCGGCGGCGCGGTGCTCGGGCTGATGCCCGAGCAAGGCATCCGCACGCTGCTCGCTCCGGCGCTGCCCGACCCCCGCCAAGCGCGCGGCGTGCCGCGTGCGGAGCTCTACCTGGTGGTCGACGACGCCTTGGCCCACCACCAGCGCGCCTTGGCTGCCGGGGCGCGGGAGTTGAGTGCCATGGCGTTGCGCGATTGGGGCCACGAGGCGGCCTATTCGCTCGACCCGGATGGCCATGTGCTGGCGTTCGCGCGGCCGGGCTGAGGGGGGCAACGCAGCGCTTTCTGCCGCGAGCGAGGCGGCCTGCGCGGTTGCCGTTGCGCTGTGCCCTGCATGACCTCGGCGAACCCGGCGCACGCGATGTTTTCGCCGACGCGCTCGACACCTTGGGCCCGGAGGATAGGAAATTCAAACGCCCTTCTTCTCGCCCCTGACCGGCAGTGTGAGTTCACAGCTCCCTCCCGAGCGTTCCTCAATGCAGGATCGACTCGAGACGGCCGCACCGGCCGATCGCGCGCGTGACGCGCAGCGGTGGGTTGATGCAGGCTTGCGGCGCATCGCGCCGCGCTACGGCGCCGGCCGCCCCGGTCCCTGCGTGCCCTGCGCGCGCGCCGACAGGTAAGCGTAGAGATCGACGATGTGCGCATTGACGCTCGGCTCGCCTTGCCAGGCCGGCATCGACTGCGCTTGTTCCTGGCGCTGCAGGATCTGCTCGATCAGCGCTTCTCGCGCCGCGCTCTCGCTGCCGGCGCGCGATGCGGGCAGGTTCCAGTCGTAGCGGTAAAGCACGACGTTGACGAAGCGGCGTGGGCCGATCTCGCGCACGCGCGGCAGCAGATCGGGCCCGCGCTCGGTGCCGCTGGCCGCAGGGCCATGACAGGCCACGCACTTGTCCTGAAAGACGCGCCAGCCGGTGTAGACCGAGCCCGCCGGCTTGGCCCGCTGCGCCATCTCCTGGGCCGGTCGTGTGTTCTGCACTTCAACGGCGCAGCCGGCGAGCCACAGCACGGAACTCAGTACCGCGCCGCCTCCGACGCGCCACCGTTGCGGGGTCCATGTCATCGACAAATCTTTCAGGAAAGAGGATGCCCGCCACTCCTTGCGAAGTGGCGGGCCTGGCGAAGACCCCCGAATCGTGTTCTCGCGTTCAGCGATCGGTCTGAGACTTGTCTTCGTCCTTCGTGGCAGCCCAAAGGTTGCCGCGATGCGCCCGTTGCCAAGCGGCTCATCTAGCGTCGTCGTTTCGGATCTGATCCCTCGACGAGAACGCAATTGAAGATTAAGCGCTGCTTGCCACGCCGCGTTGAGCACGCTCAACCATCACGCGCGCAGCCCGCTCACCATCGCTTCTCATGCTGCCGACTGTGAAAGGAATTGTCATGACGAAGAGCGATTCGCAACTGAAGAAGGACGTGGAGTCCGAGCTGGAGTGGGACGCGGTGGTGAGCGCCAACAACATCGGCGTGGCCGTCAAGGACGGCGTGGTCACGCTCAGCGGGCACCTCGACAGCTTTGCCGAGAAGTACGCCGCCGAGCGCGCGGCGCAGCGCGTGCTGGGTATCAGGGGCCTGGCGGTGGAGCTCGACGTGCGCCTGGGCGCGGCGGCCAAGCGCACCGACGGCGAGATCGCCTCGGCAGCCGAGTCGGCGCTGCGCTGGCACGCGCTGGTGCCCGAAGACCGCGTCAAGGTGATGGTCGAGAAAGGCTGGGTCACCTTGTCGGGCGAAGTCGATTGGGACTACCAGCGCAACTACGCGATGAAAGCCGTGCGGCCGCTGACCGCTGTGCTCGGCGTGACCAACAGCCTGACCGTCAAGCCGCAGGTCACACCGGCCAACATCAAGAGCCGCATCCAGGGCGCGCTCGAGCGTCAGGCCGACCGCGAGGCCAAGAACATCGAGGTCATCGTCAGCGGCCACACCGCCACGTTGAAAGGCCAGGTACATTCTTGGGCCGAGCGCACCGCGGCACAAGGCGCGGCCTGGTCGGCGCCGGGCATCACCAGCGTGGTCAACGAGTTGCGCGTGGTCTGAACTTCAACTCTCGAGGACTTGCATCATGGACACACCCAGCACCGCGGCCACATCCACCGACGACCGCATGGCGCATCACCTGCGCACACTTGCCGATGAAGCCGAGGCCCTGCTCAAGAGCACGGCGCGCGCCGGCGACGAGAAGGTGACCGAGATGCGTGAGCGCCTGCGCGGCGAGGTGGCGCACCTGCGCGAACGCCTGAGCGATCTCGAAGCGAAGGCCGGTATGCAGATCAAGAGCGCGGCGCACCGCACCGACGAGGTGGTGCACGCGCATCCGTACACCGCCATGGGCGCCGCGGCGGCGATCGGCTTGCTGGCGGGGCTCTTGATCGGCAGAAGGTAGGTGGACGGCGCGCACGAACTCGGCGGTTCGGCGCGCCGTGTCGCGGCAACGATCGTCGACATTGCGCGCACGCGCATCGAACTCGCGGGCACCGAACTGGCTGAAGAACGGCTGCGCATCGCACAGCAGGCGCTGGCGGCGGCGCTGGCGCTGTTTTGCCTCGGCGTCGGGTTGGTGCTGGCGATCATCGGCTTGGCCTGGTGGGCCGGGCCCGATCGCGTCGCGTGGGTGCTCGGTGTCGGCGCGCTGGTGTTGCTCGCGGCGGCCGGGCTCGCGATCGCCTGGTGGCAACACCTGGTTGCCCAACGCCCGCCGCTGCTGCACGAAACGCTGATGCAGTTGCGTGCCGACGCGCAAGCGCTCGCAGCCGATCGCGCGTCGTGACTGCCCGCGAGCTGGCGGCGAGACGGCAGCTGCTCGCCGCGAACGCGACGCTGCAACGTGTGCGCCTGGCGCATGACTTGAGTGCGTTGAATCAAGCCTGCCGGCCGCCGCGCTGGGCGGGCGTTGCGCTCGCAGGCGCGGCATTGGCCGCCGCGTGGTGGGCACGCGCCCGGCGCGCGCGCCGCGAGCCGGCGCTTCAGGCCACGACGTCGGCGTGGGCGCTGCGCGGCCTCACGCTGTGGCGTGTCGCGCGCGCACTGCGCCGCGTTTGGCTGGCAAAGCCGCGCGCCGCCTCGGCCGCACCTTTGGATGAAGCGCCGCCGTAGACATCGAGCCGCAACGAATGCGGCCCGCGCCGGGCCAGCTGAAAGCGCCAGGCCGCTGACCGGGAAGTGGAACCAGCCGCTCTGACACCAGGTCAGTGCGCCATCCACACCGGCAACGTCATCGCACGCAGCACGCTGCGCGTGGCGCCGCCCAGCGCCCACTCGCGGGCGCGGTTGTGGCCGTAACAGCCCATCACGAGAAGATCGGCGCCGAGATCGGCTGAGACCGACAAGAGGCTCTCGCCCGGGTGATCGGCGTCCACCACGCCGCGGTGGATTTCGGGCGTGACGCCATGTGCAGCAAGCCAGCCGATCGGGTCGAGCCCGCCTTCGACCGGCGCTCCGGCCTCTTGCGCCGAACCCGGCAGCAACAGGTGCACGGTCTTCGCGCTGCGCAGCAAGGGCATCGCGCTGCTCATCGCATGGGCCGCTTCTCGGCTGCGTTTCCAGGCCACGAGCACGGTCTGGCCCAGGCTCGTGTGGTCGCCGAAGGCCGGCACCACCAGCGCCGGGCGGCCACTGGCCAGGATCACCGATTCGACGAACTCGGCTGGCACCGCCTGCCCGTCCTTGTCGTCTTGATGCGCCTGCCCGAGCACCATCAAGTCGGCACACCATGCCTGCTCGGCGAAGCCTTGCACCGGCGGCCGCGTGCCGAGGTCGGCCCAGGTCAACATCGGGTTCGCGTCGCCACGCTCGCGCTCGAACAGGCGCCGCGCCGACGCGCGGCGGTCGTGGTCGAGTTGCTCGCCCAGGGTCCAGGCCAGCGCGCTGCCTTCGCCCAGGCCGTAGGCGGCTTGCAATGCCGCCGGCTCCACCGCATAGAGCGCGGTGATGTGGGTGCGCTCGGGCTCGGCCAGGACATGCGCCAGCCGCAAGCGCGCCACGTTGTGCGTGGAAGCACCCAGGTGCACCAGGATCGATCGCAGTTCATTCATCTTCTCGTCTCCTTGTCGCAACTCCGCTGCAGCAGATGTTGACTGCTGGCGGCGTCGCTGCATTGCGTCAACGCAAGGCCACCGGCGAACCGAGCCCCGCGGGTCCTTGGTCTCGAGCCTTCTCGAGCAGGCGCAGGCGCCCTTCACTACACCTTTCGCACCTTCACCCGCGCCCCATCGATGACGGTGTTCGGTGGATACACCACCACCTGCGCCCCAGCCTGAAGCCCGCTGCGCACCCAGGCATCACTGGCGTTGCGGCCGCCCAGTTGCACCGGCGTGAGCCTGGCGCGTCCGCCTTCGAACAGGAACACGGCATGCTGCGCCGCCGGGCCACCGTTGGCGTCGACGCCAGCCGTTGCCGATGCACCCGCCGGCAGCGGGAACACCGCGCTCACCGGCACCATCAGCGCCTGCTCCACCGCCTGCGTGACGATGCGCACGCCGACGCGGTAGCCGTCGCCCAGCGCCTGCCACTGCTGCGGCGGGCTCGTGATGTCGATCAGCACACGCACACGCTGCTCTTCCACTCCCAGGGCCGAGACCTTGGTGAAAGCCGCGGGCTCGACCCGCTTGACCAGGCCTTGCAGCGCTTGCGGGCCGCCCCAGCGCTCGATTCGCACGCGGCTGCCCGGGCCGGCTTGCAGCGCATCGGCGGTGAGCAGCTCGGCCACGACTTCGAGCGCGGCGATGTCGCCGATTTCCAGCAGCGGCGTGCCCAGCGCCACCGTGGTCTCGCTGGCTTGCAGCACTCGCAGCACGCGCCCGGCGACCGGCGCGCGCACGGCGAAAGCACCGGCCTTGCCGGCGCCCGGGCCCGTGCCCGCAGCCGATCCCGGCACGGCGCCCAAGACCACACGCGCCAGCTCGAGTTCGTGCTCGGCGACATGGCGCTGCTGCACCGCGGCCTCCACCTCACGCATCGCGGCGCGCTCGGCCAGGCGGTCGGTCTCGAGCTTGGTCGGCGCAACGAAGCCTTGCTGCGCAAGCTGTTCACTGCGCCGGATCTCGGCGCGCGCCTGCTCCAGCCCAACCTGCGCGCGTGCGATGCGCGAGCCCGCGCCGGCCACCGCGGCCTGGCCCGCGGCCACGCGGGCCGCAGCCTCGCGCTGGCTGCGCTCGTCGATCATCGGGCTCATGACCGGGGTAAGCTGCGCCAGCAGCGCACCGGCCTGCACGGCATCACCTTCGACCAGCGTGATGCGCGCCAGGCGGCCCGACAGCGGCGCCGAGACCACGAAGCGCTCGCGCAGCCGGGTCTTGCCTTCTTCGTCGATGGTGGTCTCGAAGCGGCCGCTGTGCGCCGCGGCAAGTTCCACCTCCGCCGGCTGCGGCCTGAAGGCCCAGACCAGCAGCGCGGCCAGCGCCAGCGCGCCGGTGCCCATCGTGATCATCGTGTTGCGTTGCATGGTCATTCCCTTGTCTTGAGTGCGGCCACCATGTCCAGCCGGTCGATGCGCCGGCGCACCACCAGCGCGCTGGCGATGCCCGCGGCGACGACGCTGATCGCCGCCCAGGCGTAGGTGCGCGGCAGAATCACCACCGGGAAGAAGAACTGGTCGGTCTTCAGCGCCGTGACCATCGCGTGCACCAGGCCCCAGCCCATCAGCATGCCAAGCGGCAGAGCCAGTGCGATGACGATCGCCAGCTCGCCCATCAGCAGCGCCGAGACCTCGGCGCGCGTGAAGCCGAGCACGCGCAGGCTGGCCAGTTCCCAGCTGCGCTCGGACAGCGCAATACGTGCGTTGTTGTAGACCACGCCCACGGCGATGACGGTGGCAAACAGCGTCAACACCGTGCTCATGATGCGGATGTTGCGCGCCGTGAGTTCCTGCATGTTGCGCAGCAAGGTCGCCTTGCTGAAGGCGCCGGCCACGCTGCGCATCTGGCGCGTGGCACGCAGTACCGCGGCCTCGCTGCCCGGCATCAAGGAGATCACGAAGCCGGTGGCCAGATCGCCCTCGCCGAGCGCGCGGTTGAGCGCTTCGCGGCTGATGTAGGCGTTCATGCCCATCATCTCGCGCACGGTGGCCTCGACCGGCAGCGTGAGCGTGCGCGCGCGGCCTTCGAGCACCTCGACCTGGACCGCATCGCCGACGCGCAGCGCGAGCTTGTCGGCCAGGCGGTCGGTGAGCACCAGGCCCGCGCCTCGCAGCAGCGTCTGGCGGCGTTCGACGTCGATGATGCGGTATTGATCGGGCACTGCGGCGTAGCCGCGCAGATCGGTGCGCTCGCTGCGGTGGCCGGCGACCAGCCGCGCCGGCACGAAGCGCATGGCCTCCACCGCCCGCACCCCCGGCAGACGTTGCAACTCGTGGATCGCACCAGCGTCCACCGCTTCCAGCGTCCAGACCGAGATGTCGTTGCGCATCACCACGTTGAACACGGTGTCGACCATCGACTCCATCGCATCGCGGATGAAGTTGCCGGTGATCACGATCGCCACCGCTGCGGCCACGCCGCCGATGGCCAGTGCACTGCGCCACGGCCGGCGCTCGAACTGGCGCAGGATCATGCGCAGCGCGGTGGGCAGCCTGTGCAGGCCCAGGCGCTCGACCAGCGTGCGCCGGTACTGCTCGGGCGCCGGCGGGCGCATCGCTTCGGCCGGTGCCAGCCGCACCGTGGCGGCGATCGCGTTCAAGGTGCCGACGATCGCGGTGAGCAGCGTCAGCCCCACGCTCAGCAGCACCAGGCGCGGCGAGAGCTGGTGCGGGAACTCGGGGAAGCGAAAGTAGTCGGCGTACAGCCGCGTGAACGCCGCACCCAGCGCATCACCGGCGGCCACGCCCAGCACCACGCCAAGCGTCACGATCAGCATCACGAGCTCGAGGTAGTGCACGGCGATGCGCCGGTTGGTGTAGCCCAGCGCCTTGAGCGCGGCGATCTGCTCGCGCTGCGTGGCCACCAGGCGCGACACCACCACATTGAGCAGGAACGCCGCCACCGCGAGGAAGACCGCCGGCAGCATGGTGCCCAGCACATGCTGCTCCTTGATCTCGTTTTCGAGCATCGCGTGCGAGGTGTGGTCGGCGCGGCCGATGGCGCGCCGGCCGCCGTAGGGTGCCAGCACGCGCGCGAGGGCATCGATCACGACCCGTTCGTCGGCACCGGGGGCGAGCTTGATCGAGGCGCGGTTGAAGGCACCCTCCATGTCGTAGGCCGCCGCGAGCGACTCGCCGTCGACCCAGAAGACGCCGAAGCCGCGCTGGTCGGGCATGCCCCACAGCGCCGCGAACACGTACTCGGGCGAAAGCGCCACCGCCGTCATCACCAGCGTGCGCTGTTTGCCGTTGATGAGCGCTTGCAGCCGCGCGCCGGGCTTCAGGCCGTTGGCGCTGGCAAACGACTCCGAGACCCAGGCCGGCAGGCTGCCATCGGGCAAGGCACGGCCCGGGCCTGCCGCGCCGGAGGCGGCGTGGCCGGCACCTGCGCCCGCGGCCGCGCCCGGGCGCAGCACGACGAGGTTCATGCGCTGCGGCCGGCGTGGGTCGACGCCGACCAGTTGCGCCAGGATCGGCTCGCTGCGGCCTTCGATCTCGGCACGCACCAGGGCCTCGGTGCCGGTCTGCACATCGCCCACGCCGGGCAGCGTCTGCAACTGCGCAGCCAGCGACAAGGGCGCGCGTTTGAGGCTCACGAAGACATCGGCAAAACGCGCCTGGGCGTAGAAACGATCGCGCGCCAGCGTCAGCGAATCCACCGCCGACAGGGTGGTGACGAAGCCGGCCACTCCACTGGCCACCACCAGCGCGATGGTCAGCGCCTGGCTCCACAGCGAGCGCAGGTCGCGAAGCAGCTTACGGTCGAGGGCCTTCAAGGAAATGTGGCTGTGCCACTTTCCTCGAGCTCCTCGGGGGACAGGCGCAGCGGCGCGGCGTCCTTGGAGCGCTTTCAAGGGCTCACCACGACAGCTCCGACGGCGAGAGCTTGTGCTCGTTCTTCTGCACACGCTGGATGCGCCCGTCGCTAAGCACGATCACGCGATCGGCCATGCCGGCGATTGCAGCGTTGTGCGTGATCACCACCGCGGTGGTGCCGGTCTCGCGATTGATGCGCTCGATGACTTCGAGCACCAGCTTGCCGGTGGCGTAGTCCAGCGCGCCTGTGGGCTCGTCGCACAGCAGCACCTCGGGGCGCTTGACGATCGCACGTGCGATCGCCACACGCTGCTGCTCGCCGCCGGAGAGCTGCGCCGGGAAATGGTCGCGCCGCGGTGTCAGGCCGACCAGATCGATCGCTTCGTCCACCGGCATCGGGTGGCTTGCGATGTCGGTGACCAGCGCGACGTTTTCGCGCACCGTCAGGCTCGGGATCAGGTTGTAGAACTGGAACACGAAACCCACATGCTCGCGCCGGTAGGTGGTGAGCTCGGCTTCGCTGGCGCCGCTCAGGCGGTGGTCGCCGAAGCTCACCTCGCCGCTCGTCGGCACGTCCAGCCCGCCGAGGATGTTCAGGAGCGTGGACTTGCCGCTGCCCGAAGCGCCCAGCAGCACGATGAACTCGCCACGGCCGATCTCCAGATCGACGTTGCGCAGCGCGTGCACCTCGACCTCGCCGGTGCGGTAGACCTTGCTCAGGCCTTGGGCGCGAAACACGGGGGCGGCAGCGACGGGGGAGTGCACGGGACCGCCTTCAACGGGTCATCTCGTAGTGCAACGAAGTCACGCTGCCGCGCCAGTAGGTCTGGCGTCTGCCGTCGATCAGCCACGCCACCTCGCCGCCCATCGGCACGCGCATGCCTTCATGCGTCTGGTAGTTCGACCAGCGGCCTTCCCAGGGCGTCGTCACCACCTGGCCGCCCACGGTGCGGCCGCGGCCCGGCGAGTAGACCGACTCGATCAAGCCCTCGGCGTCGAAACGAAACAGCAGCGACGCTCGCTGATGGCCATCGACGAGGGGCGCGCGCGCCGAAGCCTCGTCCACCGCCTCCCAGCTCACGCCCTGGCTGGGCAGCAAGGCGCTGGGGTACCAACAGGCTTCGGCCAGATAGCGCATCAACTCACCCAGCGCCACCTCGCCGCTGCCACGCAGCTCCATCAGCGTGAAGAGGCCCGCCACGGCCGGGCGCAGCAGGCCCTCGCCGGCCACATAGGCGTCATGCACATGCACCGCCAGCCCGGGCATCATCGACACCCGCGCGTCCCACACGAAACCCGGGCGGCGCGTGACCACACGGTGGGTCGCCGTGAACGGGCGCCACTGCTCGCCCTGTTCGCTCAGGTTGAAGCTGCCGCGTTGTTCGACCTGCAGCGCCGCTACGAAGGGCGCGCCCGTCTTCAACACGGCGCTCAGGTAGCGCTGCACAGGCGCGGGCAGTGTGGCGATCTCGGCCGCTTCGATGCGCGCCGGTGCAGTGGGCACACGCGCCGCTTCCAGCCGCTGAAGCAACTGCTGCGTGAGGCCATTCCAGCGTTGGTTGCCCCACCACATCAGCGCCGCGGCGATCACCGCCAGCAGCACCAGCGTCAGCACGATCCATTTCAGCACAACCATCGGCATCTCTCGAGCGCCAACCATGGCGCCGTCGCCCAGCGCGGTGTCACCTTCATGCCAACTCCCATGGGCCTCGGCACGATTGCCGGGCATCAGCGAATATGCCTGGGCATGGCATGCCGCCCCTTGCGCGGCCGCAAGGCGCCCAGCGGCGGCGTCAAACGCTTTGCCGCGATTCGCCGCAACGCAAGGTGACCACCGCTCCCAGCACATCGTGGCCTGCCTGCTGCCGCAACACGCAAGGCACCATGCCTTCGATGACGAAGTCATGAGCGGCAGCCAATCGGCTGACGTAGGCTCGGCATGCGCGTGGCGGCGCGACAAGCGCAGCACGACATCGGCCTGCCGCTGGCTTTCGATCGAGGCCACGCAACCGGTCTCGACCAGCTTGATCCAGCATGAGTACGGGTCCTGCGATAGCAACTGCCTGCAGGCCGCGGGCTGGAGTGGCACCGTCGGCGTCGAGGCCGGCACGCCGTTCTTCCCGGCGAATTCCGAGAGTACGCAGTCGTTCGCGCTCGACGCGCAAGGCCGGCCGCGCTTCGTCTTCCAATCCAACCCCTTCGGATCGGGCAGCTGATGCCCAACCCCTGTCGTGCAACACCTCGTGCGCCCAGCAGCTAGCCGGCGGCGGTGCCTGCTCGGATCGCGGGATCGAGCCTGCACACGCTTGGAAAGAAATAGCGCCGGCCGCAAGGCTCCGGACCACGAAATGGGCATCCGCATCAGCGGCCGCGAGCGCACCGACGTGGCTGAATACTGCATCAGTGAGTGCTGGGTCAGGGTGCCGGCCGGCAAGACCGTGGACCGCAAGGGCAACCCGATGCCGATCAAGATCAAGGGGGCGGTGAAGGTGTTTTACCGCTAGCCGCCCGGGCGCTACTGCAGCACCCTGAACGAGTCGATGATCCGGTTGAAATCGCGCTCGTAGTCGGGCCAGGACACGAGATGGGTCTCGGCATCGATCACGAACCCCCGATCCCGAACCAGCACAATTACTTTGAGCGACTTGCCAATCTGGCCGGCGCCGATATGGTGCACGACCGCGATGGCCGTCACGCCCCCCGGCAAGCTCAGGCGTTGCCGCGACACACGCCTGACACTGTTCACGCTCTGCATGCGCCGCTCCCACGCTTGAACGGCGCTGTCGGCCAGCCCATCGAGCGATTTGCCGTTGACCTCTGGCACGCTATGGATGCCCAAGACCGCTTGACCTCTGCTGAGCCGCAGGAAGCGGCCATCGTCATTGAGCTTCCAGTCTGCGGGGTAAACAATAGACCAGCGGTGGTGTGGGCTGGAATAGGACTCTTCAGTGGTGGCCCGGGGCTGCACAACGATGTCCTGGCGTGTTCTTTCGAGCTGCCCAGCCTCGACCATGGCCCGGGCGGCCACTTCGTGAAGCCTGGCGGATTGTGTTGCGCAACCAGTGACCAACATTGCCACACCCGCCAGCAGTGCGCCCATGGGTCTGTGCACAGTCAGCATCTGCCGGGCCTCAATGGCCACGCAGCGCCGCGGCAGCGCGGCTGTCGTGCCGCAATTGCGTGGCAAGCTCGCTGATGCACTTGCCCATCACACCGGCAATCACCGTTTCGCCGGGCCAGACATAGGTGCGGTCCAGACAGCGCGTCTTGTACACCAGTGGCGCCAGCGGGTTGGCCCTGCCCGCAGGCGCAATGTGCAGCGACACGGCCACGTTGCCAATGACGTCCCAGTACAGCAAGGAAGGTTCCGCGTGGGCTTCGAATTGCAGCACGGCGCCGGTGATCTGCATGCCTGCGGCCCCATCGGTCACCCTGTGCCCCGCCGCCTCGATCACGGCGACGAAGGCTTGGCCCAACAGTGTGGCCGGGCCCGGCTCGAACCGGATGCGCCCCATCGGAACCCCGAACGCCGCCGTCGCTGATCCCTCAACATCGATATCCCTTCGGTCATCATTCAAGGGCAGCACCCGTATGCTCACCGCAGCAACTGACGACAAGGTGCTGCCGCTGGTTTGCGGGGTGTGTTTTGGAATGCCCACCGTGATGACGGCCGCCGAGAGCCTTGGCGCGTTGTTCCTGGTCACATTGCCAACCGCTACCACGGCCATCGTGCCTGAGGGCCCGGCACAGGCCGACAACAGCGTCACCGCGATGCCGGTGCAAAGTGAACGCCAAGTGGCCTTCAAGCAAGACATGTTTCACACACCAGCCAGTCTGATCACCCAATAGATGGCGATCCCCATCTGCACAGTGAAGGCGGTGAACCGCGCCATTACGGCGAACCGCGAGACTGACGCCAGGTGGATCACCGACTGCACGATGCGTGCCGCGAGCAACACGGTAGCCAGCGGATCGGTGAGCTGCGACTTGCCGGCCAACACAGCCACCAGCATGAAGCCTCCAAAAAGGGGCAGTCCTTCAAGGCAGTTGGCATGCGCCCGGGCCAGGCGCTGCATGAACGGGGACAGGCCGGTGTTGTCCGGGTTGAAACCATTGGCTGGAACCGCGCCCGTCAGCACCAGCTTGGAACGGATCACCTCCATGAGCACCAGCAGCGCCAGTGTCCAGGCAAGGAAGCCGAGCAAGGCTAGAAGGGTGGTGGACATGGCGTGGTGTCTCCTGCAGGCGAAATTGGATGCCTCGGCGCATCATTCAACGGCGGGATCACTGGCCGCAAGACCTTGCCCCCGAAAAACGTGCTCCGTAGCGGGTGGTCAAATGGCTGCCTGATTTTGAGTAGCAACCGATGGGCAGGTCGCCGGGCTTTGCGCCTTTGAGAATGCGATCCACGTAGTTGGGCACGCGCCAGGGCCTGCATCGCGACTGCCGGTGCTCAGCCAGCCGATCACCACCGGCGGCTTCGCCTGTGCGTGCAGGGCGCCCATTGACGCAAGTGCTGGCAATGCCGCGCCAGCCGCAAGCCATCTGCGGCGCGGGCTCATTCGATCACCTCGGTGGCACGAAGCCGCATCGATGGCGGGATCGTGATCCCTAGCGTCTTGGCGGTTTTCAGGTTGAGGATCAACTCGAAAGTGGTCGGCTGTTCGATGGGCAAGTCACCGGGCTTGGCGCCATTGAGGATGCGGTCGACGTAGTAGGCCGAGCGGCGGATCAACGCCAACCCATCGGGGCCATAGCTGAGTAGTCCGCCTTGCCTCGGGATCCCAGCCCCAGCGCCGACCACGGGCCAGTGTTGCGCCAGCCCAAGCTGAATGATTCTCGGCGCATGCGCCCCGAACCACGTGGCTGGCAAGATCACCACCGCCTGCACCTTGGCCTTCGCCAAGCGCGCAAAAGCCGGCTCGATGTCGTCTGGCTTGGCCATGTCGGCGATGACCGCCGGTTTCCTGGCCGCGATCTCTTGCGCCAATGCCGGCAGCCGGTCCACCCGCC
>JANNQO010000335.1:0-5980 GCA_031400795.1 Rubrivivax sp.
TGCAGTTGCCGATGTGGTTCGCGGCGGCGATCGGCGTGATGTTCGTGCTCGCCTACGCCTCGGCCACGCACGACATCGCCTGCGACGGGCTGTACATGGCCTCGCTCGATGCGCGCCGGCAGGCCGCCTACGTCGGCTGGCAAGGCGCGTTTTTCAATGCGTCCAAGTTCCTGGCGTTGGGCGGGCTGCTCAAGCTCGCCGGGTGGCTCGAGGCGGGTTCGGGCAGCGTCTTTCACGCCTGGTCGATGATCTTCGTGATCCTCGCCGTGCTGCTCGCGCTGCTGGCGGCGTGGAACCTGCATGCACTGCCCAATCCGCTTTCGACTGCCACGGTCGAGCTGACGGCCGCCGGCGTGGCGCGCACGCAGCGCGACGTGATCGCGCAGTTCCTGCGCAAACCGGGCATCTGGCTGGCGATGATCTTCATCATGCTGTTTCGCTTCGGCGAAGGGCAGGTGCAGACCATCGGCCCGCTGTTCCTGCTCGAAGCGCGCACCCAGGGCGGGCTCGGCCTCACCAGCTCGCAGGTCGGCGACATCTACGGCATTGCCGGCACGGCCGCGTTCCTGGTCGGCAGCATCCTCGGCGGCTACTTCACCGCCCGGCTGCGACTGAGGCGCGCGATGCCGGTGCTGATCCTGGCGATGGCGGTGCCCAACGTCGTCTTCTGGCACTTGAGCGTGGCGCTGCCGGCGAGCCTCGTGCACATCGGCGTGGCGGTGGCGGTGGAGTCGTTCGGCTACGGCTTCGGCTTCGTCGGCATGATCCTGTACCTGATGCAGGCGGTGGCGCCGGGCCCCTACCAGACCGCGCACTACGCGCTCGGCACCGGGGTGATGCAGCTCGGCTTCATCTTCTCCAAGTTCATCAGCGGCGATGTGCAGTTGTGGCTGGGCTATCAGAACTTCTTCCTGTGGACGATCGGCTGCGGGCTGCCGGCGCTGGCGCTGATGTGGTTCGTGAAGATGCCCGACGCCGATGACGAGACGGCACGATGAAACGCGAGCTAGCGGCGGCGCTGCTCATGGCGGCCTGCGCCGCTTCAGCCGCACAAGTGCTGTTCGACGACTTCGATGATCTGGACACCTGGACGGTGCGCGAGCGCGCCGGCCACCCCGGCGTGCCGGGCGCGCGCTGGGGCGGCATTCACCGCGTCGACGACCCGGCGCGCCCCGGCAACCGGCTGCTGCGCCTGACTGCCAGCACCGACGGCACACCTGCCGGCACGGTGCAAGCCCAGCTGTGCCACGCACGCAAGTTCCTGCGCGGCACCTACGCCGCGCGCGTGCGCTTCAGCGACGCGCCGGTGTCGGGCCGCGACGGCGACCCGGTGGTGCAAGCCTTCTACGCCATCAGTCCGCTGCACCACGACCTCGACCCGAGCTTCAGCGAGGTCGACTTCGAGTACCTGCCCAACGGCGGCTGGGGCAGCCCTGCGACGCGCCTCTACGCGATCAGCTGGCAGACCGTGCAGATCGAGCCCTGGCGCGCCTTCAACCAGGCGCATGAGGCTGGAGGGTCGTTCGACGGCTGGCAACTGCTCGTGATGCAGGTCGATCGCAGTCTCACGCGGCATTTCGTGAACGGCCGGCTGCTCGCCGAACATGGTGGGCGCAACGTGCCGGCGGTGCCGATGGCGATCCAGTTCAGCCTGTGGTTTTCGCCCGGCGGGCTGCTGCCGCCCGGCGGGCCGGCGCGGATCTATCAGATGGAGGTCGACTGGGTGTTCCACGCCGCCGAACAACAGCTCGCGCCGGCCCAGGTCGAAACCGCTGTCGAGGCGCTGCGCGCGCGCGGCACGCGCCGGCTCGACACGGTGCCCGCCGCGGCGCCGCCGCTGGCCAGCCCGTGCAACCTGTGAACCTAAGAACAGCAGCTGCGCGCCGTGAGAGTCATGGCCCTACCAGAAATAGACCTGGAGCGAGGGCTCGCGCCGCCGCGGCGGGATCTGTCGCAGCAGCTCGGCGTGGTCGCGGTAGTTCAGCGCGCTGCGCGCGATGAAGTCGTCGATCTGATCCATGCGGTAGCGCCCCTGCGTCGCATCGGGTGGGCGCAGGCGCTCGGGCTTGGGGAAGATGCCCATGCCGGACATCAGGCAATACCAGGAAAACAGCGGATAACCCTGGCCGAAGCGCTGCGCACCGAGGCCCGGCATCAGGCTCTTGCCCGCCATCCAGGTGGCATACAACTCGTGCAGGGCGTCGGAGATGTTCGGATGGCTCGCGTTGTCGCGCCAGTAGTCGGTGTCGCTGCGGCTGTTGGTCTTGTAGTGCGTGACGATGTAGTCGCGCGTGCCTTCGAACTGCGCGTTGAGCTGGGCATTGAAGCGCGACTGCGCGGCTTCGCCGAGATCGCCGTCTTGCGCATAGACCAGAAAGCTCGTCGCCGTGCGCTGGACGAAAAGCAGCGCGGTCGCCTCCAGCGGCTCGATGAAGCCCTGCGACAGACCCACCGCCAGGCAGTTGCCCGACCAGTGCTTTTCGACCCGCCCGGTGCGCATCGTGAGGTGGCGCGCGGGCTCGGATGAATCGAGCATTCCCAGGCGCTCGCGCAACTCGCGTTCGGCCTCGTCGGCAGAGCAATGCGCGGAGCTGTACACATAGCCGTTGCCGAAACGCGAAGTCAACGGAATCTGCCAGGCCCAACCATGGCGCAGCGCGGTGGACAGGGTCTGCGACGGCACCGCCGCGGCCATCGGCGTGGGCAGGGCCACGGCTGCGTCGTTGAAGAGGTTGGCCTTGAAGCTGCAGTAGCGAGTGCCCAGGGCTTTTTCGATCAGCAGCGCGGCGAAGCCGCTGCAGTCGACGAAAAAATCGGCCTCGAAGCGCTCGCCCTCGCGCGTATGCACGGCGTCGATGCGGCCCTGCCCGTTCACGCTGGCCTGCGTAACGTGACGCTCCAGATGGCGCACGCCGCGCGCCAGCGCCTTGCCGCGCAAGAACTGGCCGATCAGCGCGGCGTCGAAGTGGTAGCCGTAAGCCAGGTCGAAGGGAAAGTTCTCATCGGCCTTGGGCGCCCTGCGACGACGCGCCAGTTCGGCGGCGACGAAGAAGCGGTTGGGGTGCGCGTGCACGTCGGCGCCGTTGACCCGGGCCTGCGCGTTGTGCACGAACTGCGTCAGCGTCAGGTTGTCGAGCATCGACGCGAACGGGTGGAAGTAGCTCTCGAAGCCCGCGCGCGTGGACCAGCCGTCGAAGCTGATGCCGCATTTGTAGGTGGCATTGCAGGCCGGCATCCACTCGGCTTCTTCGATCCCGAGCCCGTCGAAAAAGCCGCGCAGCCAGGGCGTCGATCCTTCGCCCACGCCGATCGTGCCCACGCTGGGCGACTCGATCACGGTGATCTCGGCGCCGCGGCCGATCAGCGCATGCGCAAACAGCATCGCCGTCATCCAGCCCGCCGAACCGCCGCCGATGATCAAGACCTTGCGCAGACCGGATGGCAGCGGCGCGTCGGTCTTCGGCTGCGCGACCAGGCTCGGATCGTAGTGGGTGGCGGTGGGCAGCGTCATTGCTGGCTTCTCAGCGGTCCAGTTGCTGGCGCAGCAGGGCGCGCAGCTGCGCCGCCTGCGCCTCGTTCAGCGGGGCGTGCACGCCGCGCTGCTCGGGCCAGATGTGGTCGGCGGTGTGCGCGTCGGCTTCGAACACCCAGTAGTCGAGCAACGCGCGCCAGGCCCGGCGCTGCGGCGCCGGCAGATCCTTGAGCGCGAGCAGCGCATGCAGCAGCAGGTCCAGACCCGCCGACCAGGGCACGGCCTTCCACCAGTAGTTGACGAGCAGGTTCAGCGCCTTGCGCGAAGCCACATGGTGCCACCATAGCGCGGGGATGTAGATCGCGTCGCCCGGCCGCAGGTCGGCCACGCGCGCGGCGGCCAGCGCGCCGGCAAAGCGCGGGTGGCGCGAGAGATCGGGGCGCTCGATGTCGACCAGGCTGATCGGCGTGCCGGTGGGGGAATGGCCGATCGGGCCGACGTAGAGGTTGCCGATCTGCTCGGGCGGGAAGAGCGTGAAGCGGCGCTCGCCCGCCGCCACGCAGGCGATGTTGTTCGACTCGTCGAAGTGCGCCGGCGTGCGGATGGCGTTGCCGAACCACAGGCGCGGCGCCACGGCGGCGTCCAGCAGCGGCATTGGATGCGCAGCCGCGAAGCCCGGCGCGCACAGTGCGGCGGCTGCGCTTTGCACCGCCACCGCGGGCGGGTGGTCGAAGCGCGCGTAGCGCAGCACCTGCTCGATCACGCGCGACAGCGGCAGCCGGTTGCGCAGGAAGTTGAATTCGCGGCCGTCCTCGCTGTAGCCGATGCGGCCGCCATGCTCGGGCGCGAGCATCAAGGCATCGACTTCGGCGCCGCTGTCGAATGCCGCGAGGCAGCTCGCCGCGGCGGCATCGGACTGGCGCGCCTTGCGCACCACGGGCCAGTCATCCACCAGGCCTCGCAGCAGCACCGGCTGGTGGCTCGGCACGATCTCGCGCTCGAAGGTCGCGCGGTCGACATCGCGCCACTCGGCGAGAGCTTGTGGCCCGCTCACCGGTGCGGCGCGCGCAGCGCGGCGTCGAAGGTACCGGTGAACGCGCCGCCGGCCGCGCCGGGCAGCGCGTGGCACCGCGGCGAGACGCGCGGCTGCCCTTCGGGACACGACTGGTCGCGGTCGAGCGACCACCAAAACACGCCGGCCAGGCCCAGGCGCCGCGCCCCGCGCGCCAGCGTCCTCGCATCGGCCGGCGCCAGCACGTTGCCCGGGACATCGTTCTCGCCCAGCATCGGCGTGAGCGCGATGCGCTGCCAGGCGATGCCGTACTTGGCGTGCACGTTGTGCGCAGCCTGCAGCGCCGAGCGTCCCATGTCGCAGCGCCCGCTCTTGGCGTCGACGACGCACCAGCGCGCATCGGCCGGGCCGTAGTTCATCACCATCAGGTTCACGAGCGCGCGCTCGAACTTGACCGCGGCCAGCGAGGCCAGCACTTGTTCGCCGGTGGCATTCAGGCTGCGCCGCGTGCCGTCGCTGGCGGCATGCGTGGCGACTGTGAAACTGATGCGCAGCGCCGGATGCGCGCGCTGCGCCGACTGCGCCTGGCGCACCAGCGCGTCGATCTGCGGGCGCGTCTGCCGGCGCTCGATGTCGAAATCCAGGCCCACCAGGCGCGGCGATGCATAGCGCGCCAGAAAGCGCCGCATGCCGTCGTCGCTGGTGCAGGAAAAGCCGCCGGCCTCGCCGCCGGTGGAGACGATGAAGTCGCGCCCGGCGCGTTCGAACGCGGCCACGTTGATGCGCGCGAAGGCCTCGGTGTCGAAGTCGCCCCAACGCTCTTCGCCGCATTCGCCGGTGGCGAAGGCCCACACCAGCACCGGGGCCGCCGGCACCGAGGCCTCCCAGGCCGCCTGTGCGATCGCCGGATGGGCGGCGTCGATGCCCTGCGACACGTCTTTGTAGGGGCCGAACAGGAAGTCGCGCGGCGCTGCCTGCGCAGCAGCCAGCAGGAGCGAGGTCAGGACAAGGGCTTTCATCGGCCACAGGCGCCAGCCTACAACTTGGCGCGCAGCGTCACGTAGTACTGGCGGCCGTTCTGGTAGATCGAGCGCGGCTGGTCCTGGTTGAGCGCGAAGTACTTCAGTTTCGCGTTGTTGAGGTTGCGTCCATCGAGCGAGATGCTGAGATTCTTGCTGATGTTGTAGCCCAGCGAGGCGGCCAGCGTCGAGGTGTCGTCCTGGCTGAACGCGGTCGCCCGATCGAGTCCGCTGTAGAACTTGGAGCGGAAGTTGTAGGCCAGGCGGGCGTTGAAACGATCGTCCTCGTAGTAGCCGATGAGGTTGAAAGTGTCGCGCGAGGCGCCCACCACCGGGCCGCCCCCTTGTTCCTTCGCATCGGTGTAGGTGTAGTTGGCCGATGCGCCGAAATTTCCGAACAGAGGCATCTCGCCGGCCAGCTCCAGGCCCTTGATCGCGGCCTTGGCGTTGACCGGCACGGTCAGGACGTAGTTGCCG
>JANNQO010000336.1:0-25045 GCA_031400795.1 Rubrivivax sp.
CAGGCGCGCTACTTTCTGCCGGAGCCGGTGGCGGCGTTGCGCAAGCGCTTCCCCAAGGTGCAGGTGGTGCTGCACCAGGGCATGCCAGCGCAGGTGGCGCAGATGCTGCTGGACGACGTGGCCGACATCGGCCTGGCCACCGAAGCGCTGGCCAGCTACGACAACCTGGTGACGCTGCCCTGCTACGAATGGCAGCATGTGATGGTGGTGCCGGCGGCGCACGCACTGGCCGGTGTCGAACGCCCCACGCTCGATCAACTC
The DNA here is from genome assembly GCA_031400795.1 of Rubrivivax sp. GTDB lineage: Bacteria > Pseudomonadota > Gammaproteobacteria > Burkholderiales > Burkholderiaceae_C > Rubrivivax. The sequence goes on from JANNQO010000336.1 coordinate 262, forward strand.
GCCGCGCACCCGCTGGTGCTCTACCACCCCACCGTGACCGGCCGCACGCGCATCGACCAGGCCTTCGCGCGCGTGCACATCAAGCCCACGGTGGCGCTGGAAGCGATCGATTCCGACGTCATCAAGACCTATGTGCGCCTCGGCCTGGGCGTGGGCATCGTTGCCGAACACGCGATGCGCGAAGAGGCCGCCGGCGGCGAACTGGTGGCGCGGCCGCTCGGGCATCTGTTCGGCAGCAACGTCACGCGCGTGGCTTTCAAGCGCGGCGCCTACTTGCGCCAGTTCGTGCTGGCCTTCGCCGCAAGCCTGGCCGAGCGGCTCACGCCAGCCTCGATCCAGCACGCCATGGCTGCCGGCGGCGGCAGCGGCTACGACCACGACCTATGAGCACCGCCGGGCCGCTCCCAAGGCGCTCGCTCCCCCTGGGCCACTCGGTGGCCCCTGCGGGGCCATGGGGGACGGCGCGCAGCGCCAAGGGGGCTGTTTGACCATTCCCGCGACCGATATGGACCTCTCCACCCCCGCCCTGCCCTCGAAACTGCCGAGCGTCGGCACCACCATCTTCACCGTGATGTCGGCACTGGCCGCCGAGCACGGCGCAATCAACCTCGGCCAGGGTTTCCCGGATTTCGATTGCGATCCGGCGCTCATCGACGAGGTGCAAGGTGCTATGCGCGAAGGCCTGAACCAGTACCCGCCGATGCCCGGCGTGCCGGCACTGCGCCAGGCGGTGGCTGCCAAGATCGCCGCGCTGTACGGCCACGGCTACAGCCCCGACAGCGAGATCACCATCACCGCCGGGGCCACGCAGGCCATCCTCACCGCGGTGCTGTGCTGCGTGCACCCGCTCGACGAGGTGATCGTGCTCGAGCCCTGCTACGACAGCTACGCGCCGAACATCGAACTCGCCGGCGGCACGGTGGTGCGCGTGCCGCTCACGCCGCGCACTTTCCGCCCCGACTTCGCGGCCATCGGCGCGGCGATGACGTCGCGCACCCGGGCGATCCTCGTCAACTCGCCGCACAACCCGAGTGCCACGGTGTGGACGCGCGGCGAGATGCAGCAGCTGGAGAAGCTGCTGGCCGGCACGCAGGTGCTGCTGATCTCCGACGAGGTCTACGAGCACATGGTCTACGACGCCGCCCCGCATGTCAGCGCGGCCAGCCTGCCCGGACTGGCGGCGCGCAGCTTCGTCGTCTCGAGCTTCGGCAAGACTTACCACGTCACCGGCTGGAAAGTGGGCTATGTCGCCGCCCCGGCCACCTTGACGGCCGAGTTCCGCAAAGTGCACCAGTTCAACGTCTTCACCGTCAACACCCCGGTGCAGCACGCCCTGGCGCGCTTCATGGCCGATCCGCGCCCGTACCTGGAACTGCCGGCCTTCTACCAGCGCAAGCGCGACCTGTTCCGCGACGGACTGGCGCGCACGCGCTTGCAGTTGCTCGACAGCCAGGGCAGCTACTTCCAGTGCGTGGATTACAGCGCCGTGAGCAGCCTGCCCGAAGCCGAGTTCTGCCAGTGGCTGACGCGCGAAGTGGGCGTGGCGGCAATTCCGGTCTCGGCCTTCTACGAAGGTGGTTTCGAGCAGGGCATCGCGCGGCTGTGTTTCGCGAAGAAAGACCAGACGCTGCGCGCGGCGCTCCAGCGCCTGTCGGCGCTTTGACGGTCAGCGTCATGAGCCAATGTGGCTTCGCCACTTGGCTCATCGCCCTCGGGGGGCGGACGAAGTATGTCGTCGGCCTGGGGGCCTGTCAGCGCCTCAGATTGGGCGTTGTCGTCGGGCTGAACAGCTCGCCGAAGATGCTGTCGCGTGAACGCGGCGGCGGCGTCAGGTCCAGGTCCAGCGGCGCCGTGGGATGGTCTTCGGCGGCATGCTCCGAGGCCGTGCGGCCGTGGCCCAACGCCTGCCCGGGGTCTTGCGACAAATCCAGCGGCAGCAGCAGGTCGACCGGATCCGCGCCGCCGCTCTCGCGCTCCATGTGGTCGCGCGCCATCGAGTACAGGAACAGCACGTCGCGGTAGGCGGGCAGGTCGAACAACTCGCCGCGTGATTTGCGGAACAGCAGCGCTTCCAGCTCGGCCATCGCATCCAGCGGGCGCGGCCAGGCGCCGGTGATGCGCGGCAGCACGGCGTCGTACTCCTCCAGCCATTTGCCGCCGGTCAGGTCGGCCCCCCACTGCGGGGCATAAGCGTTGTAGCGCTGGTTGAAGCGCGAACGCGTGCGTTCGTAGGCCGCTTCGTCGCCTTGGCGCTGGTAGATCTCGAGCAGCTTCAGGTAGGTGAGCGGGCTGCCGCCGCCGGTGTCGCGCAGATGCGCGACAAGCAACTCGATCGCCGCATGGTCCTGGCCCAGCGCGATGAAGAACTCGGCCTGCTGGTCGACGTCGATCAGCTCTTCGATCGAGACGTCGCGCGGCGAGATGTCGTTGCTGCGCTGCGTGGCCATCGCTGGCATCGGCATCGTGCGCACCATGCCGGTGTCGATCGTGCCGTCGAGCACCGCGCTGCGCATGCCGGCCGCGGTGATCTCGTGCGGCACCGGCGCGGTTTCGAGCGACGCATGGCGTGTCAGCGGCGGCGTCAACGGCGCCGGGCCGCTGATCGCGGAGTGCACCAGCGGCAAGGGCGAGGTCTCGCGCAGCGCCGCCTCGGACGGCACAACGGCCGAAGCGCGCGCCCAGGCCACCTCCTGCGCGCGCTGCACGCCGCGCAGGCGCCACATCAGCCACAACGCGAACAGGCCGAGCAGCAGCACCAGGCCGATCAAGGGCCACAGCCACCAGGCCTCGGCTTGCGGGCGGATCAAGAGCGCACGCAGCCGCTCGATCTCACCCTGGCTGGCGCGCGCCTGGCCGCGCACCTGGTCGAGCTGGTCTTCCAGCGTGGCGATGCGCGAGGCCGAGGCCGAGGCCGCCGCGGCCTGCCCGCGCGCCGCACTGGCCGCCAGTGCCACGGCCTGGATGGCTTCGTCGATGAGCTGCTCGTTGCCGCCGCTGGGCAGCGTGGCGCCGGGCGCCGGCTCGGCCGCCTCCAGGCGCAAACGCGGGCGGGACTCTTCGCGGATCGACTGGGCGGCGGCCAGCCGCGGGGTCGCGTCGCCGCGCTGGCGCTGCGTACGCTGAGCCTCGCGCCGCGCTTCGGCGCGCGCTCGGCGTTCGCGGGCGCGCTCGGCGCGAGGTGTCGGCGCCGCACGCGCCGCGGCGGCCTGGCCCAAAACAGGCGGCACCCCTGCCGCCGGACCGGGAGCCCCCGCGTTCGCTGCCGCCAGCACCGGCCCAGCAGCCGTTGGTGTCGGTTCGATGATCGTCTCGACCTGTGCCAGCACCGGCGCACTCGGCGCCACCGGGCCGGGGTCGGCAAAGACCACGTAGCGCCGCTGCACCTTGGACAGACAACCCGCGCTGAGCTGAACGGTGACCACCGGCTCGTCGATGGCGATGGCCGTGCTCACCCGGATCGCGGCGCTGCCGCCGTTGCCGCGCAAGCGCACCGTCGCCGGCAGCGCGCGCTGTTGGTCGCCGACGAAGACCTCGGCCTGCAAGCAGTCGGCCGGCTCGTCGCCTTCCAGCCGCAGCGGCACCACGAAGTCCAGCGGCTGCCCGAGCACCACGCTGGCCGGCGCCTGCCCCAAGCCCAGCGCCCACGCCGCTGCCGGCGCCGCGAGCAGCCAGGCAACAAACAACAGGGAGAGGGTCAGCCGCGGACGGTGCATCGACGATGGAGCGCAGCGCTGCGCGGCGCCACTCGAAATAACTCTAGCATGATGGCCGAGCGCGACCGACGACCGGCGGGCCTTGTAGAACCGCGCGCCGCCGGCGTGGCGAAATGCACGCTTCAGGTGTCGTATCCCGGCAGCTTGCGATCCAGCCGCCGCAACAGCCCCGGCCAGACCAGCGCGCTTCCCAGGCCGCGCGTCACGGCCGCCGCCTGCTCGCGCGCCGTGCCGATGATCTGCGGGTGCACCTCGACCAGCTCGCCGCCGCCGGCCATCGCCCGCACCTGGATCGTGCACACGGTCTCGAAGGTGTACATGTACAAGAACGCATCGGCCACCGTCGCGCCCACCGTCAACAGGCCGTGGTTGCGCAACATCAGGAAACTGTTCTCACCGACGTCGCGTACCAGGCGTGGCTTTTCTTCGTCGCGCAGAGCGACACCTTCGTAGCCGTGGTAGCCCAGGCTGGCCAGCACGAAGATCGACTGCTGCGACAAGGGCAGCACGCCTCCTTTCTGCGCCGAGACCGCGATGCCGTTCAGGCTGTGCGTGTGCAGCACGCAGCCGGCGTCGTGGCGCGCGCCGTGCACCGCGCTGTGGATCACGAAGCCGGCCGGGTTGATCGGGAACGGCGTGTCGTCGAGCTTGTTGCCGGCGGCGTCGATCTTCACCAGGCTCGACGCGGTGATCTCCTCGAAGGTCATGCCGTACGGGTTGATCAGGTATTGCCCCTCGACACCGGGCACACGCGCGCTGATGTGCGTGAAGACGAGGTCGTCCCAGCCGAACATCGCCACCAGGCGATAAGCAGCGGCCAGGTCGACGCGCAGCCGCCATTCGTCGGCATCGACGCGGTCGCGGCGGCTCGGCAGTTCGAGGGTCGGGCTAGGCATGGTTTCACCTCCTGGAGACAGCGTCAAAGCATGGACAATGCCACGCTGCCTGGCAAGCCATGAATACCCCGCACCTCACGCCCGAAGAACAGCAAGCCGTGGCATCGGGGCCCTGGTTCGCGAAGCTGTCACAAATCTTGCAGGCCGCCATCCTGGCGCGCGCGGTGGTGCGGCGCCTGCCCGATGGCGGGCCGCTGGCCAGTCGCGGCGCGCCGGCCGAAGAGTGGTGCGGCGTGGCGCGCGGCGCCGTGCGCATCAGCTCGGTGTCGCTGTCGGGCAAGCAGGTCACGCTCACCTACGCCGAGCCCGGCACCTGGTTCGGCGACATCGCGCTCTTCGACGGCCTGCCGCGCACCCACGACGCCGACGCGCATGGCCAGACCACGCTGCTGGTGGTGCGCAAGGCCGACTTCAAGGAACTGCTGGCGCAACACGTCGAGCTCTACGACGCGCTGTTGCGGCTGAACTGCCGCCGCCTGCGCCTGATGTTCGACCAGATCGAAGACCTCAACACACGCCCGCTGCAAGCCCGGCTGGCCAAGCAGATCCTGCTGCTGGCGCGCAGCTACGGCGTTGCGCAGGGCGCTGAGATCCGCATCGGGCTGCAGCTGGCGCAGGAAGACCTGGCGCAGCTGCTGGGTGCGTCGCGCCAGCGTGTGAATCAGGAACTGAAAGGATTCGAGCGCGAGGGTGCGGTGCGTGTCGAGCCGACGCGCCTGGTCGTGATCGCGCGCGACAAGCTGCTCGCGATCGCCGAAAAATAACTTTCGAGATCACACGATGGAACAGTTCACCGGCACCCGCTCGATGGCTGCCAGCCATGCCTTCGACCCGATGGCGCTGCAGAAACATCTCGAGGCTTCGCTGCCCGGCTTCGAGGGGCCGCTCACGATCGAGCAGTTCAAGGGCGGCCAGTCCAACCCCACCTACAAGCTGCTCACTCCGGCACGCAGCTACGTGATGCGCAGCAAGCCCGGGCCGGCCGCCAAACTGCTGCCCTCGGCACATGCCATCGAGCGCGAGTTCCGTGTCATGAAAGCACTCGCCGGCAGCGACGTTCCGGTGGCGCAGATGCAGCTGCTGTGCGAGGACGAAAGCGTGATCGGCCGCGCCTTCTACGTGATGGAGTTCATCGATGGGCGCGTCTTCTGGGAGCAAGCGCTGCCCGGGTTGTCGCTGGCGCAGCGCGGCGCGATCTACGACGAGATGAACCGCGTCATCGCGGCGCTGCACAAGGTCGATATCGCGGCAGTGGGCCTGGCCGACTATGGCCGGCCGGGCAACTACTTCGAGCGCCAGATCGGACGCTGGAGCAAGCAGTACCTGGCCTCGATCACCGAGCCCATCGCCGCGATGGACAGCCTCATCGAGTGGCTGCCTGCGCACATGCCGGCCAGCGCCCGCGACGACGGCCGCGTCTGCGTGGTGCATGGCGACTACCGGCTCGACAACCTGATCTTCCACCGCGATGAGCCGCGCATCACCGCAGTGCTCGACTGGGAACTCTCCACGGTCGGCCACCCGCTCGCCGACTTCAGCTACCACTGCATGGCCTGGCACATCCCGCCGGGCACTTTCCGCGGCATCGGTGGCCTCGACCTGGCCGCTTTGGGCATCCCCGGCGAACTCGATTACATCGAACGTTACGGCCGGCGCACCGGGCGCGGCGATTTGCAGGCGGTGCTCGAGGACTGGAACTTCTACCTCGCTTACAACCTGTTCCGCCTGGCCTCGATCACGCAGGGCATCGCCAAGCGCGTGGTCGATGGCATCGCATCGAGCCCACAGGCGCGCTCGACCGGGGCGGCCACGCGCACGCTGGCCGAGATGGGCTGGGCGTTCGCGCAGAAGGCGCGTCAGGCGCGTTAGGCGCGTCTCAGCGCGGCTCTTCGCCCGGTATCGCCGTCGAAGACCACAAGCTCGCCTGCGTGCTCGGTGCTGGCGCGGCAGCATGGTTCTGGGCCACGCGCTGGGCTTCGCGCAGCGCGGTCTCGAACAATCGCCGCCAGGCATCGAGCTGGCCTTCATCGGTGTGATTGAGCTCGGTGCGCAGCATCAAGCGGCCGCGCCCGATCATCAGCACCTGCGGGTGCGCTTCGTCCAGCCCGAGTGCCGCCAGCGCCTGCGTGAGCGGGCCCTCGAGCCACTGCTGCAGCAGCACCTTGGCATTGCCCACGGCAACGAAGGTCGCGCGCAGGATGCCCATCTCGGCGGCGCTGAGCTTCGTGAACATCACCAGCCAGCGCATCTCGGGCGGCGTCTGATCGTCGATCTGCGTCTGCGCGCCTTCCATGTACTGATCGAAGACGTCGCGCTCCATCGCTTCTTGCAGCGAGCGGTTCATCACCAGCAGCTGCCAATCGGCGCCGAAGTCGAGTTCGGCACGCCAGCGCAACTCGAAGCCCTCGATGTAGTGGCGCTGCGCCGGCCCCCACTCCAGGCGCCACGGCAAGGTGCCGGTGCGGCCTTCGATGATCGCGCCGCCGTCGTCGCGCACCGGGCGCATCGTCAGCTCGTGGCGCTCGGCCCATTCGCGCAGCACGTCCAGCGCGTTGGCGGGGGCTTTCACCGGTTTTTCGGACGAGGGCCACCAGCGCTTGATGAATCTGAGCATCGGGTAGAGTGCAGCGGGCTTGCCGCCTGCACCGCTGGAAGGGACGACGATGATCGAAGTTTATTCCTGGGCCACCCCGAACGGGCACAAGGTGCACATCATGCTCGAGGAGTGCGGCTTGCCGTACCGGGTGCATGCAGTGGACATCGGCGCCGGCGACCAGTTCGCACCGGAGTTCCTGGCCATCAGCCCGAACAACAAGATTCCGGCGATCACCGACCCCGACGGCCCCGACGGCCAGCCGATCAGCCTCTTCGAATCCGGCGCGATCCTGCTCTACCTGGCAGCCAAGACCGGCCGCTTGCTGCCGGCCGACCTGCGTGGGCGTTGGCAGACGCTCGAATGGCTGATGTTCCAGATGGGCGGCGTGGGCCCGATGCTCGGCCAGGCGCACCACTTTCGCATGTATGCACCGGAGAAGATCCCCTACGCCATCGAGCGCTACAGCAACGAGGCCAAGCGGCTGTACGGCGTGATGAACAAGCGCCTGGCCAACAGCAAGTACATCGCAGGTGGTGACTACACGATTGCCGACATCGCCATCTTCCCCTGGCTGCGCTCGTGGAAGAACCAGGGCATCGACTGGAACGATTTCCCTCACCTCAAAGGTTGGTTCGACGAGATCGCCGCGCGCCCGGCGGTGCTGCGCGGCGTGGAGGTGCTGGCCGCGCAACGCAAGCCGATCAACGACGACAAGGCGCGCGAGATGCTGTTCGGCGCGACGCAGTACCAGCGGCGCTGAAGCAGGCGCTGCCTAGAATCGATGCCACATCTGCCCGTAGCTCAACTGGATAGAGCACCGGCCTTCTAAGCCGGCGGTCGGGGGTTCGAGTCCCTCCGGGCAGGCCAAAGCAGCAGTTCGCGATCGAGCCCACCGATGGTGCGCCGGGGCAGGCCGGCCGCGCAGCGCCGTTGCGTCGATCAGAAGACCGTCGTGATCGAGATCGCCTCGTTCAGCGTCTCCCGGGCGACCCGCAGGGCGAACTCGACGCTCGAAATCTGGCGCTGGGCGTCGGCGTCCGGCTTCTTCACGCCGTCCTTGTCCGTCCGGGCGCCCTTCACCGAGTCGATCTTGAACTGCTCCAGAGCGGTCTGAAGCCGGTTCAGCTTGTCGGTGGCCTTGTCGAGCGCCGCTTTGACCTTGAGCCGGCACGACTCGACGTTCTTCGCCCAGTTCTTGTTCTTGGTGTCCTTGAGGTTGGCGTTGTACTTCTCCACCGCGACGGAGAGTTCGTTGAACGCCGTCTTGAACTCATCGAGCGCCTTGCTCAGCATGCTTGCACTCCCCTTGACGCGAACCCCGGCCGGCCGTCGCTGGCGCCGGCAACGGTCACTTGATCAGCTTCTCGAGTTCCTTCACGGCCTTCGTCGCCTCGTCAAGCTGCTTCTTGCACGACTCGAGGCGCTTCGCGACGTCGCTCACGTCCTTGATCCGCTTCTCGACAGCCTTGGGGTCCGGCTGCCCGTCCGCCTTCTGGGCCATCGCGCACTCCTCTGGTTTCGCCGAGCCGGAACTGTACGGCGCGCGCATGGGCCTGGCAACGCGCATGTCGCGCACACCCTGCTCGGCCTGACCACGTACGACGACGTCATCGGCCACCCCGTGGTCGGCGGCGCAGCGCGGCCTTGGCATCGACGCTGGCCGATCTGCCGCAGCAACTGCTCGGACTCGTTGGGCGCCGTAGGCAGAATCCCGGTTCGCCGACGATCATTCGGCCCGCTGCTCGTCTTCCACGCCCGCCGGGCGATTTCGAAAAACTTCGCGAGGAGGGATATGCAAGCCAACATACGCCAGCGCCTCGGCGGCTGGGTCGGTGCGGTGAGCAAGACGCCGGCCGATCGTTCGCGCGTGTTGCGCGAGCAGACCGACCTGCTGATCCGCCAGTCGCGCACCGGCTTCATCGTCGCCATGGTCGGTGCCGGGCTGCTCGGCATCCCGATGATCGGCTCTACCGGCGTCGGCCCGTACCTGGCCTGGCTGCTGCTGCTGGTGATCGGCTTCGCGCTGCGCCAGCGATTGATGGAACGCGCCCAGGCCAGCGGTTCGCTGGAGCAGGTGCTGCGCATCACGCTGGTCGGCTCGGCGCTGATCGGACTCATCATCACCGCGCCCGGGCCAATCTTCTTTCCCTATGCCGACGACAGAACTCGCGCTTTCCTGACCATGGTGCACCTGGTCTGGATGACCTCGGCGGTGGCGGTGCTGGGCGTCTTCCCGCCCAGCTACAAGCTGTACCTGAGCTGCTCGATGATCAACGTCGCGCTCGGCTGGTGGCTGTCGGCCGACCGCACACAGGCCGGCGTGGTCACGGCCATCATGCTGCCGATGTGGTTCGTGCTGACGCGTTTCTCGGATCGCGTCGGCCGCCTCATCGAAGAATCGGTGAACATCCGCCACGAGCGCGAGCAACTGGTGCAGCGATTGCAGGAATCGCTGGCCGAGACCGAGGCCGCCCAACGTTCGAGATCACGCTTCCTGGCCTCCGCCAGCCACGACCTGCTGCAGCCGGTGCACGCGTTGTTGCTGCTGGCCAGCCTGTCGCGCGACCTGCCCGAAGGCCCGCGGCGCGAGGACGTGCTGAAGCAGCTGCACATCACCGCCGAATCGATCGACTCGATGTTCCGTGGCCTGTTGGATCTGGCACGCTTCGATGCCGGCACCCTGCAGCCGCAGCTCACCGCGATGCCGGTGGCGCATGTGCTGCGCGCGGTGCAGGCTGCCTACCAGTCGCGCTGTGCCGACAAGGGCGTGCTGCTGACGGTGGCCACGCCGCCGGGCGTCTACGTGCACGCCGATCCGGCGATGTTCGACCGCATCGTGCGCAACCTGGTCGACAACGCCGTGAAGTTCACGCCCAGGGGTGAGATCGTGGTGCGCTGCATGCAACAAGGCGCCACCGTGATCATCGAGGTGCAGGACAGCGGCGTGGGCATTGCGCAGGCCGACCTGGCGCATGTGCAGGAAGCGTTCTACCGCGGCAGCTCGGCGCGCGAGGTCGAGGCCGACGGCGTGGGCCTGGGACTGGCCAACAGCACGCAGATGGCGCGGCTCTTGCACGGCGACATCCACATCGAATCCGAACACGGCAAGGGCAGCACCGTGCGCTTCACGCTGCCTGCCGGCGAGAACCCGCAAGCCGCTGCCGCCGCCGCGCGCCGCGAGCTGCGCTACCGCCAAGTGGTGCTGGTGGAAGACGACCGCAACGCCCGCGTGGCCACCGAGCTGTGGCTGCAACAGCGCGGCGCCACGGTGGTGGCGGGCCCCGATGTGGGCTCGGTGTTGCAGCAGATCGAGTCGCGCGGCATCACGCCCGACTTCCTGCTCTGCGACTACAAGCTCGGCGACGGTGCGAATGGCGTGCAGGCGATTGCGCGCCTGCGCGAACGCTTCGGCGCGCTGCCGGCGGCCATCGTCAGCGGCGAACGGCTGGGTGCCGCCGACGTGCCGGCCGACATCACGCTGCTGGCCAAGCCGCTGCGGCCCGAGCGGCTGGAGCAGCTGCTGGCGTGATGGCCCCTCGATGACCCCGGGTTCTTCGCCACCCCAACTGTCGACATCGTTCGACGCATGGCAGGCACCGTCGCCGGTCGAGAACCTCGTCATCGGCTCGGGCTACGGCGGCGCGGTGGCCGCGTTGCGGCTGGCCCGGGCGGGGCAGGCGGTGGTGCTGCTCGAACGCGGCAGCGAGTTTCTGCCCGGGGATTTTCCGAACGACGTGGCGCAGCTGCCGAAGTTCTTGCGGGCACCGGCCTGGCACGGGCGAGGCGTCACGGGCTCGCCGTTCGGCCTGTTCGATTGGCACGTCGGCGGCGCGGTGCTCTCGCTCACCGCCAACGGCCTGGGCGGCGGCAGCTTGATCAACGCCGGCGTGCTGCTCGAGCCCGACGCGGATGTGTTCCAGCAGGATGCCTGGCCTGCTGTGCTGCGCACGCGCAGCGACGCCCATGCGCTGTCGATGCGCAGGGCCGTGCGGCGCGCGCGGGCCACCCTGCGCGGTGCGTGTTGGAAAGAAGAGGCCCCGCCGCTGCCGAAAACGCGCGCATTGCAACGTCTGGCGCCGCTGCTTCAGCCTGGCGTCGAGGCCCAGCCGGTGCAGGTCACGATCGACAGCCGGCACTGCACGCGCTGCGGCGATTGCGCCACCGGCTGCAACCAGCCCGGCGCCAAGCTCACGCTGCGCGACACGTATCTGCAAGAGGCCGTGCAGCATGGTGCGACGCTGGTCACCGGCGCGTCGGCCTACCTCGTCACACCGCTGCACAGCGGCGGCTGGCAGGTGTGCGTGCTGCCCACGCAGCGCCTGGCCGATCCGATCACGCCGCAGCAGATGCACGACAGCCCGCACGCGCGGCGCATCGTCGCGCGACGGCTGGTCATCGCCGCCGGTACCTTCGGCAGCACCGAGCTGCTGCAGCGCAGCCGCGAGTGGCATGGCGAAGCGTTCGCGATGTCGCCGGCGCTGGGCCAGCGCTTTTCCGGCAATGGCGATTCGCTGAGCTACCTGGCCGACCACCCCGAGCCGGTGCGTGCCGAAGGTCATGGCGTGCAGGCCGGCCGCGCGCCTGTGGGACCGACCATCACGCAACTCATCGACCTGCGCCGCCAGACCGAGGGCCCGCGTGCCGGCCAGCCGCATCCGATGACGCGGCGCCTGGTGATCGAAGACGGCGCCACGCCCGGCGCGCTGGTGCGCATGACGCGCGAGATGCTGGTCACGGCGTTCACGCTGGCGCAAAGCGACGAACTCGGCATGCAGCGGCTGCGCAGCGCGGCCGGGCGCGACATGCTCTCCAGCATCACCATGGGCGAACACACGCAGCTGCTGCTGACGATGGGGCACGACGGATCAGCCGGGCACATCGTGCGCCTGGGCGATCGCGACTCGAGCGTGCCGTACTGGCCTGGCGCGCTCGAGCAACTCGACACCTATCGCCGGCAGGCCGAGGTCTTCGCCAACGCTGAAGGCGAAGGCGCTGTGCACCTGCATGCGCCGAGCTGGCAGCTGTTGTCACTATCGGCCGATCAGCTGATGTCCGGGCCCAAGGCGACGCGCTACCAGCTCACCGTGCACCCGCTGGGCGGCTGCGCGATGGCCGACCACTTCGATCACGGCGTGGTCGATCACCGCGGCCGCGTCTGGCGCGCGCCGGGCGAGCTGTGGGACGAGCTCTACGTGCTCGATGGCTCGATCGTGCCCACCTCGCTGGGCGTGAACCCGTTGCTGACGATCACCGCGCTGGCCGAACGGGCGATGGCGTACTTGCTCGCCGAGCTGGGCCTGCCGGCCACCCGCGCCGCGACAGTCGCGCTGGACGAACAGACCCGAGCCGGGCAGGCCCGCCTGCATGCGCCCATCGCACCAGAAGCCTTGCGGCGCAGCGCCCCAGCCGAGTTCGACGTCGCGCTCTTCGAACGCCTGAGCTGCCCGCCCGAACGGCTCAAAGGCGATCGCCGCGGCGCCGCCTGGCCCGGCACCACCGCCGAGTTGCGCCTGGAGCTCGGGTCAGATCGATGGTTGGAAGTCTGGGACCACCCCGAACACGTCGTCGGTTTGCAGCGTGGCCGGCTGCGCTTGCAAGCCGCCGCCGCATCGCGCGACGACACACCACGCACCCTCGACTACCGGGTTGACAGCGGCTCGTTCCAGCTGTTGCCGGCCGCAGCGGTACCTTTCGAGCGCAACGGCACGAGCAGTGGACTGCTGAACCTGCTGCACCAGGCGCTGCGCGTGGCGTGGCTGGCAACGCGCCACCTGAATCTGATCGTCACCTGGTGGATCCAGCGCGGCAGCGACGATTGGGCACGAAGCCGCCGCGATGGCACCGCGCCGGCAGGCTGGTCGGCGAGGTGGACCTATCTGCGCTCGCTGATCGCCGGCATGATGCACGCGGCCGAACGGCGCACCATGCGCTACCGGCTCGAACTGGTGCGGCATGGCGACGGCACTGCGCCCGAGCGGCTGCTGCTGCTGGGCAAGAAGCGCATCGGCTACGGCGCCGGCTGGCGCGCGCTGTGGCGCTGGTGGCGCCGCCATGGCAGCGATGCACAGCAGGGGCGTGGCGTGCCGCCGCCGCGGCCGACGTTCTGGTCGCAGGTCACCGATCCGCAGATCGTGCTGCTCGCCGGCAGCACGCCACGCTGGCGCGCATGGCTGGCCGGCCATTGGCCGCGCGCCGCGGGCGCCTGGGCTTACGGGCGCTTCGAGGTCGACGCCGCCGAGCTGCTCGCGCAAGCGCCGTTGCTGCTCAGACGTGGCGATCTCACCGGCGGCCTGCTCGCGCAAGCGGTGTACCCGCTGCACTTCCTGCGCTACGCGCTGAAGACCCATCTGCTGGACTTGCGCCTGCCCGACTACAGCGGCAGTGCGCCACCGGATGGCTGCGAGTCGGCCGACCCGCTGATCATCGACGGCCGCGAGCATCGTGCCGATGCTTTCTCGCTGACCGTGAAGCGCGGCTACAGCGAAGGCGAGAACCAACGACTACAGCTTCCGCCCGGCCTCACGCTGCGGCTGTGGCGCTATGCACGCATCGACAACGGCACGCCAGCCGTGCGCCGCGACCGCTGGTACGGCCATCCGGTGTGGCGTGCGCGCAGCGTGCTGCTGCTGCACGCCTTCGGCCAATCGGGCGGCATGTTCACGCTGCCCACGGTGCAACCGAACCTGGCGGCCATGCTCGTGCAAGCCGGCTTCGACGTGTGGATCCTCGAGCACCGCATCAGCACCCGGCTGCCCTACACCACCTGGCCGAGCACCATCGACCAGGTGGCCAAGACCGACATCCCCGCGGCCGTGAACTTCATCCTGCGCGATCTGCGCGGGCATGCGGCGGCACAGGTGCCGAACGATCAGAAGCTGCAAATCTTCGCTTTCGGCCAGTGCATCGGCGGCGCGGCGCTGGCGATGTCGCTGCTCGACGGGCAGCTCTCGTACGAAGACCAAGCCGTGTCGCGAGAAGGCGACCTGCCGGTGCGCATGCCGATGCTGGCCGGCGCGGTGATCTCGCAGACGCACCCGTTCCTGGTCGGCACGCCGATGACCCGCGCCAAGACCTGGATCCCGAGCCTGCTGCGCAACGCGATGAACGGCGGCGCGGTGCCGCTGGCAGTGCGCGGCCCGGTCGATGCGCTGTCCGAAGCCTGGTTCGACCGCGTCTTCGCCAGCCTGCCGGTGCCTGCGGGCGAACATTGCCCGCATGAACGCAGTCTCGTGCACCGGCAAGACGCCTGCGCCACCTGCAGGCGCATTCGCTTCATCGAAGCGCCCTTGTTCCTGCACAAGAACCTGAGCGACGCGACCCATGAAGCGCTGCCGCGCCTGTTCGGCCCGGCCAACCTGCAGCTCTTCGCGCACGCCGCGCTGTGCGTGGAAAACGAACGCCTCGTCGACAACGACGGCCGGCCGGTGTATGTGCACGATGAGCGCATGCGGCGCCATTTCGGCTTGCCGCTGGCCTTCCTGCACGGTGCGCGCAACGAGCTCTTCGATGTTGCCAGCGCGCGGCGCAGCGCGGCCGAATACGCGCGGCTCTTCCCCGATCTGGCGCGGCGTGTGGGCAACGCACTCGGCCAGCCCGCTGCCGGCGCGGCCTGGCTGCTGGAGGACTTCGGCCATGTCGACCCGATCATCGGCAAGGACGCGCCGCAGCGGGTCTTCAAGCCGCTGGCAACGTTCTTCGGCCGGCTCTTCGATGATGAGGATCACAGCCGCGCGCCGACCTTGCAGAAACTCGTCACCGCGCGGCCGCCGCGCGCCGGGCCGTGGATCGGCGATGTGCAACAGGGGCAAGACGGGCGCTGGCGCGTGCGGCTCGGATTCCTCGTCGACGACCGCTACTCCGAAGGCAAGTTCGATCATCGCGGCGTGAATCTCGGCGCCGCGGGTACGCGCACCTGGGCCTTCGTGCGCTGCGGGCGCGGTGCGTCGATGACCGTGCAGCGCCTGGCCATCGAAGCCTTCCAGGTCTCGCCGAAACGCGCGCCTGGCTACCGCATCGCCTTCGGTGATGTCGACGTAACGATGCCCGAGCCGGGCCACTCGTTGCTGCTGCGCGGCTTCTCGGTGCACGAAGCGCTGGCCGCCGACGAAGTGACTGCCGCGCCGGAGTTGCTGCCCCTGCCCCCGAGCCTGGCCAGCGCGCCGCAGTCCGCACCACCGCCGACGGCGTGGTGCACACAGGCGCTGGCCGCACGCGCCCGGGCCATCCGACAGGCATCACGCCGCTGCGAATGGCTCGACACCGCCACGCGCAACCATTCGCCGCAACGCCGCGAAGCGCGCGAGGCGATGCGCAGCGTGGCGCGCTTGCCGCACACGTTGATGGCCGCGCTGCAGCGGCCCGGCGGGCAGCCCCTCGATGAGGTGAGCTTCGCTGCCGGTTGCTGCCGCTACCCCGGCATGGCCATCGATGGCCAGCGCGTCGACGCGGCGGCACGCGCGCTGCTCGACTGGTCGCGCGGCAGCGCCGGTGTCACGCCGGCCTTCGCGTTGCTGCTGGGCGACCAGATCTACGCCGACGCCACCGCCGGCTTGATCGACCCCGACAACCCGCTCGAGCGCTACGCACCACGCCACATCGCAGCGATGTCGCGCGGCCGCCGCGAGCCGCGGGGCGTGCGTCGCGAGGCCTTGGGCGATCTGCTGGCGGCCCTACCCGTCTATCTGACGCAGGACGACCACGAGTACCGCAATGGCTGGCCCGGCAGCGGCTCGCTGGAGCCAGGCCAGGACCCGCGCCGCGCGCGCGCGCGGCGCGTGGTGCGCGTGGCCGGCGACGCGGTGAAGGCCTTCCAGCGCCTGCACATGCCGCGGGGCTGCGGCGGTGGCAACAGCTACCGCTTCGAACAAGGCCCCGTGCGTTTTTTTGTGCTCGACACGCTCAGCGAGCGCCGTGCCGAGACACGCCATCTGATCAGCGACGAGACCTTCGAAGCGCTCGAAGCCTGGTACGCCGAACCCCATGCCGGTGAGCGGCTGAACTGCCTGGTGAGCGGGAGTGTGCTGTTGCCCCGGCTGGCCCCCGGCAGCGACCCCGCCAACCCCGGCGAAGACACGGTGGCGTGGAGCGCCGCGGATCGAAGCCGTTTGCTCGAGCTGCTGCGCGCAGGCAGCCAAACCGCCTGCCCGCGGCGCTTCCTGCTGCTTTCCGGCGACTACCACCTGAGCGCTGCGCTGAGGGTCCTGGTCGATGGGCGCGCGCTGGGCGCTGCCGTGGTCACGCCGCCGCTGTACGCGCCGCTGGCCTACACCAACACGCCAGCGCAGGCGCTGTGGACCAACGAGGACCTGAGCCGGCACCACATCGCGCTGGAGGCGATCGACACACACGAAGGCAGCGGCTTTGCGGCGCTGAAAGTACAGCGCGCGGGCCGCGGCTGGCGCATCCAGTTGACTCGTTGGCTGCACGACCATGCGGCCGGCGCAGCGGCGTCCAGAGTGACGCCGCCGGTGACGATCGAGCTGGAGTGAGTGGCCTGAAACTGCGCCTCCTAAAATCACCGCATGACCCGCAAGCTCTTCGTCACCACCGCACTGCCCTACGCCAACGCCACGTTCCACATTGGCCACATGATGGAATACATCCAGGCCGACGCCTGGGTGCGGCTGCAGCGCATGCACGGCCACGAGGTGAATTTCGTCTGCGCCGACGACGTGCATGGCGCGGCGATCATGATCGCCGCCGAAAAGGCCGGGCTCACGCCGCAAGCCTTCGTGGCGCAGATTGCCGCCGGGCGCGGGCCTTTCCTCGAGGGCTTTCACATCGCCTTCGACAACTGGCACAGCACCGACGCGCCCGAGAACCACCGGCTCGCGCAAGACATCTACCGAGCGCTGCGCAAGAACGAACTGATCGACGTGCGCACCATCGAGCAGTTCTTCGACCCCGACAAGGGCATGTTCCTGGCCGACCGTTTCATCAAGGGCGAATGCCCCAACTGCGGATCGCCCGACCAGTACGGCGACAACTGCGACCACTGCGGGGCGGTGTATTCGCCCACGGATTTGAAGAACCCGTATTCGGCGCTTTCCGGCGCCAAGCCGGTGATGAAGAGCAGCGAGCACTTCTTCTTCCGCCTGTCGGACCCGCGCTGCGTGGAGTTCCTCGAGAACTGGACGCAAGACGGCCGCTTGCAGCCCGAGATGGCGAACAAGGTGCGCGAATGGTTCAAGCGTGACGATGACGGCATGGTGACCCTCGGCGACTGGGACATCAGCCGCGACGCGCCCTACTTCGGCATCGAGGTGCCCGATGCGCCGGGCAAGTACTTCTACGTCTGGCTCGACGCGCCGTGCGGCTACCTCGCCTCGCTGAAGAACCTGTTCGACAAGCGCGGCCTGGACCTCGACGCCTACCTCGCCGACCCGGAGTTGGAGCAGATCCACTTCATCGGCAAAGACATCGTCACCTTCCACACGCTGTTCTGGCCGGCCATGCTGAAGTTCTCGGGCCGCAAAGTGTGTGACCGCGTCTGGGTGCACGGCCACCTCACGCTGAGCGGCGCGAAGATGAGCAAGAGCCGCGGCACCGGCATCAGCCCCTTGAGCTACCTCGAGCTGGGCATGAACGCCGAATGGCTGCGCTACTACATCTGCGCCAAGCTGAGTGCGAAAGTCGAAGACCTGGACTTCAACCCCGAGGATTTCATCGCGCGCGTCAATGCCGACCTGATCGGCAAGTACATCAACATCGCCAGCCGCGCGGCGGGGTTCCTGCACAAGCGCTTCGGCGGGCGGCTGAGCGGCGATTTGGGCGTGGAGGGCCGCACGCTGCTCGACGGCCTGCGCGCCCCGGCACAGTCGATCGCCACGCTGTACGACGAGCGCGACTACGGCAAGGCGCTGCGCGAGGTGATGCTGCTGGCCGACCGCGTCAACGAATTCGTCGACCAGCACAAGCCCTGGGAGCTGGCCAAGGACCCCGCCCAGGCCGCCGTGCTGCACGACGTGGCCAGCGTCTGCATCGAGGCCTTCCGTGTGCTCACGGTCTACCTGAAGCCGGTGCTGCCGGCGCTGGCGGCGAAGGTCGAGGCTTTCCTGCGCTGCGCACCGCTGCAATGGAGCGACGCGCAGCGCTCGCTCGGCGGGCACCTGATCGGGCCCTACGAACACCTGATGCAGCGTGTCGAGCGCAACCAGATGAAGGCCTTGTTCGGCCTGGCGCCCGACCAGGAGTTCGGCGACGACGCCGCGCCCGAGGTGCCGAAGCCGGGCGGCGAAGCCATCGCGCCGCAGATCGGCATCGAGGATTTCGCCAAGATCGACCTGCGCATTGCCAGGATCGTCAAGGCCGAAGTGGTCGAAGGCAGCGCCAAGCTGCTGCGCTTAACGCTCGACATCGGTGAAGAGAAGCCGCGCAACGTCTTCAGCGGCATCGCCAGCGCCTACGCACCGCAAGACCTGGCCGGCAAGTTCACCGTGATGGTGGCCAACCTGGCGCCGCGCAAGATGAAGTTCGGCGTCTCCGATGGCATGGTGCTGGCGGCGAGCCACACCGACGAGAAAGCGCACCCCGGTCTCTACGTGCTCGAACCCTGGCCCGGTGCGGTGGCCGGTCTTCGCGTCCGCTAGAGATCCGGCATGTGGCCCGAGCGACTGCACCGCTTCAGGCCGCGATTGATCGATGCGCTGGAGGGCTACAACCGCACGCGTTTCCTGGCCGACCTGGGCGCTGGCCTCACGGTGGGCGTGGTGGCGCTGCCGCTGGCGATGGCCTTCGGCATCGCCTCGGGCGTGAAACCCGAGCAAGGCATCGTCACGGCCATCGTCGCCGGCTTCCTGATCTCCGCGCTCGGCGGCAGCAACGTGCAGATCGGCGGCCCGGCCGGTGCTTTCATCGTCATCGTCTACGGCATCCTGCAGCGCTACGGCTTGACCAACCTGCTGGTGGCCACGGCGCTCGCCGGCATCCTGCTGTTCCTGATGGGCTTGTTCAAGCTCGGTGCGCTGGTGCGTTACGTGCCGATCTCGATCGTCATCGGCTTCACCAACGGCATCGCGGTGCTGGTGGCGCTGTCGCAGCTGCGCGACCTGCTGGGCTTGAAGATCGACAAGCTGCCGGCCGACTTCTTCACGCAGATCGCCACGCTGGTGCGGCACGCCGAGAGCCTGAATCTCTACGCGCTGGCGATCGGCCTCGTGACCCTGGGCGGCTTGTTCCTGTGGCCGCGACTCTTCGTCACCGGCGGAGCGCCGATCCACCTCTTCGCGGGCCGTTCCACCCGCGCCTTCGCGCGCGTTCCGGGGCCGGTGGTGGCGCTGGTCTCGATGACGGCCTTGGTCTACTTCCTGCAGCTCCCCGTGGAGACCATCGGCTCGCGCTTCGGCGGCATCCCGGCCAGCCTGCCCGAACTCTCGCTGCCGCCGTTCAGCTGGGAATCGGCCAAGGCCTTGCTGATCCCCACGCTGACCATCGCGCTGCTCGGGGCGATCGAGTCGCTGCTGTGCGCGCGCGTGGCCGACAACCTGTCGGAGTTGCCGCGCCATGACCCGAACCAGGAGTTGATGGCGCAAGGCGTCGCCAACTTCGTGGTGCCGTTCTTCGGCGGCATCCCGGCCACCGGCACGATCGCGCGCACCGTCACCAATCTGCGCAGCGGCGCAAGCAGCCCGATCGCCGGCATCGTGCACGCGTTGACGCTCTTGATCGTGGTGCTCGCCGCCGCGCCGCTGGCCGCGCATGTGCCGCTGGCGGCCCTCGCCGGGATCCTGCTCTTCGTGGCCTGGAACATGGGCGAGTGGCGCGAGTTCGGCCGGCTCAAGAACTTCAGCCTACCTTACCGCACCATCCTCGTCGGCACCTTCCTGCTCACCGTCATCTTCGATCTCACGGTGGCCGTGGAAGTCGGCTTGGTGCTCGCCTGCGTGTTCTTCATCTACCGCATGAGCACGCTGTTCCGCGCCGAGCCGGCCACGGGCTTGACCGTGCCCGACGGCGTGCACGTGATCGAACTCTTCGGCTCGCTGTTCTTCGGCGCGGTGGGCAAGATCGAAGCCTTGCCTGCCTTGGTGCCGCCCGGCACGCGCGCGCTGGTGCTGGAGATGCATCGCCTGGTGCTGCTCGACACCTCGGGACTCGACGCGCTGGAACAACTGCACCGCAGCCTGCAACGATCGAACGTGGCGCTGGTGTTCGCCAACGTCAACGAGCAGCCGTTGTCGCTGATGCGGCGCAGCGGCTTCGAAGACCGGCTCGGCGCGGAATTCATCGTGCCGACGATGGCGCAGGCGTTCGAGGGGGCGGATCCGGGGCGGCGGGTGTGAGGCTGTAGGGCCGCTCGCAATCAGCCAGCGAGCCGGAAGGCCGGGGCCATTCGCTCCCGCTCCCGGGCGGAGATCCGAAGTCGGACGGCAATCTTCGGCCATTGCGTCACCACGGCTCGGCTGTGCTTGATGAAGTCGTCGGCGGCCTTCTTCGAGACCCGAAAATAGGGCGCCACCGAGCGAGCCAGCCCGAGGTCGATCGCGTTGTCGGTCTCGCTGATGTTCAGCGTCAGGTCGTGAGCATCGGGCACAGGATTCATGTCGTAGACCGCGGACAAGCTCCAACCCCGGCCGGGCACCAGGATGAAGCCGTGGTTGCGCAGGTGGTCATCGCTGTTGCACACCAGCATGTTGAAGACGATGCGCGACCACAGCTCACGCAGATCGGCCACCGTGCTCGCGCCGTGATCGATCAGCACTCGCGCGATTTCCAGGTAGCTCGCACCCGCGGCCGCATCGTCGCCGTCCTGGTGCCCGGTGAGTGCCATGGCTGATGCGAAGTGCAATCGCCGCCCGGTCGCCGTGCGATCGAAGCGCTTGATAAGGAAGGTGTGGAACGGACCGGCGAACCGGCGCGCAAGGCTTTCGGGCACGCTCAATCCGCAGCCGTGCGCCAAGGTCTGCACCAACAATTCCCAAGCACCCACGTCGTGCTCGTCGCTCACGCTGGGGAACTTGGCGATCCACAGTTGCCCTTGCCGGTCGAGCACGCTGGCCTTCGGCCGCGCCCCACCCAGTGAACCACCGGGGGCGATCAGCATGCGCAGCCAGTCGTTGCCCGCAGCCGCCGTGTTGTCGCGGTCGCGCTCCAGCGCGAGGCTGGCGGCCTCCAGTTCGCGCAGTTGCACGAACGGTGGTGCGGCAGTGCCATGCCGGTTGTCGAGGAAGTCACCGGCATCGTCCAGGCGGAAGCGCAGCGCACCGACGCGGAAGGCATCGTGCACACCCAGCAGGTAATCCGACTCGTGCAGGCGAACACTCTTCGCCACCTGCCCCGCACGCTTCTCGCGCTCCAGGCGCCGTTGCATCAACAGGCGGCCCCATCGATCCGGGCTGGCGTCAGCAAAGGCGCCGAACGTCTGATGTCGCTGCGATGGATGCTGGCGACCCCGGAACAGGCCGAGTCGAGGATCGAGGTGCAGCTTGGACGTCGCTGGGTGGGACAGTGCTTCGGCGTCGAACTCGAACTCAAAGACCTCTCTCCCAGCGTCGCGACTGGCGTGCAGCAAGCCCAGGCGCAGCGGCTCGGGCAGCCCGTCCCAGTCAGAGTAGACGGCAATGACGATGGCCATGCGATCAGCGCCTTGACTTCGGCGGCGGTCGGGCGCGGTCGAGCAGACCGACCAACGCCTGCGCGCTGGTGAAACCGGACTTCGCGGTCCGGTCGCGCTGGCTACCCGTGGTTTCGACGGGCTTCTCGGGACTCTTGGCGGGCGCGCCCGTCGACGCCCGCCCGGCGCGGGGCACAGTCCTGGCGGCGAATGACAGTCGCGAGTCCTGCAGCTTGCGCCCCAGCGGATCAGCTTTCGCGAGCAGATCCAGATCCTTCTCGATGCCCAGCACCTGCATCACCGACAGGTAAGCCCCGATCGTCACGCCCGCGCCGCCGCGCTCGAGGCTGCGCAGCGTCATCGGCGCCATGCCCGCGCGCTCCGCGACTTGTTTGGCGGTCAGGCGGCGGCGCAGTCGCGCCAGGCGGAGCCGATCGCCGAACTGGTGCAGCGTCTCGTGGACGCTTGGAAGCAGTGGCGCTGTTTTCTTGGCCATGACGCCAATATTCTAGCGATACCCTGACTCGGACGCCATAATATTGGCATCACCTTGCCAGAGCGTTACTTCCCCCCGGCCATGCTCTCGCGCGGATCGTCCATCGTCGCACTCCCCACCACCTTGCCCTGCCCGTCGAA
The DNA here is from genome assembly GCA_031400795.1 of Rubrivivax sp. GTDB lineage: Bacteria > Pseudomonadota > Gammaproteobacteria > Burkholderiales > Burkholderiaceae_C > Rubrivivax. Next base: position 22,654 of record JANNQO010000336.1, read on the forward strand.
GGTCACGCTGAACATCTTCGCCAGGTTGCCGCCTTCCTTGAAGCGCCAGTCCCACACCTCTTCGCCTTTCAGCTGAAAGAACTGAGTCTTCGCGGTCTTGCCCAAGAGCGCCATCACGGCCAACTTGTCCATGCCCGGCGTCACCTTGGCGAAGTTGGCCGGCGTGAGCAACTGGCGCAACGAACTCATCTTGCCGTCGGGGCCAATCGTGATGAGGTAGTTGGTCCAGCCTTCGGGCTGGCGCGGGTACTCGAGCACATTGCTGCCGTCCGGGTTTGTGGCGACGGCATGCGGGTTGCCGAACTGCTTGCGCACGTCGGCTTCGGTGGCCACGCCTTCTTCGAGCTTCTCGATGCGCTGCGGGTCGCAGGCGGCAAGGCCCAACAGCAGCGTCAGGCACAGGCTCGGCCACAGCAATCGCATCACACGTCCTTCGGTAAACTCGCGGACTTCGATTCTGCCCTCGCACCACCCTCGCGCCATGCCGCTCTTCTGGAAACCCTACCAATCCGACGTCAGCCAGTTCATCGAGCAGTTGAAGGCCAACAAGCCGACGCTGGAAGCCGAACAGCGCGCCGGACGCGCCCTGTTGTGGGACCGCGCCATCGACCGCGATGCCCAGGCCGACTACCGGGACGCGCGAGTGCCGATGCAGCCCTACGTCTACCAGACAAAGCTGGACTGACGCCGGTATGAGCCGCCGGGCCGCTCCCAAGGCGAATACCGCAATGCGCAGCACAAAGGTACTCGAATGAGCGAGATGCTCACCGGCAACCTCGAGCCCGCCGCGCACCCCGAGGTGGTCGATCAAGTGGCCCTGGCGCGCCTGTACGGTGAGCCGCTCTTCGAGCTGCCGCAGGACCTGTACATCCCGCCCGATGCGCTGGAGGTGTTTCTCGAGGCGTTCGAAGGCCCGCTGGACCTGCTGCTGTATCTGATCCGGCGCCAGAACTTCAACATCCTCGACATCCCGCTGGCCAGCGTGACGCGCCAATACCTCGAATACGTCGAGCAGATTCGCAAGCGCAACCTCGAGCTCGCCAGCGAGTATTTGCTGATGGCGGCCATGCTGATCGAGATCAAGTCGCGCATGCTGTTGCCGCCGAAGAAGCGCGCTGACGGCGGCGAAGCAGAAGACCCGCGCGCCGAACTCGTGCGCCGGCTGGTGGAGTACGAGCAGATCAAGCTCGCCGCGGCCCGGCTCGATGCGCTGCCGCTGATCGGGCGCGACTTCCTGCGCGCGCAGGTGATCATCGAACAGGACCTGCTGCCGCGCTTCCCCGATGTCAACGTGATCGATCTGCAAGACGCCTGGCGCGACATCCTGGCGCGCGCCCGGCTCGTGGAGCACCACACCATCTCGCGCGAACAGCTCTCGGTGCGCGAGCACATGAGCATCGTGCTGCGCAAGCTGCAGGGGCGGCGCTTCGTGGAGTTCCACGACCTCTTCGACCCCACGCGCGGCATGCCGGTGCTGGTGGTGACCTTCCTCGCGCTGCTCGAACTGGCGCGCGAAGCGCTGCTCGACGTGACGCAGGCCGAGGCCTTCGCGCCGATCTACGTGCGTCTGGCCTATCAACCGAGTTGAACCTTTCGAGGATTGAACGATGAGAGTGCTCCACACCATGCTGCGCGTTGGCAACCTGCAGCGCTCGATCGACTTCTACCGGCAGGTGCTGGGCATGCAATTGCTGCGCACCACCGAGCGGCCCGAGCAGAAGTACGACCTGGCATTCATGGGCTACGGCAGCAACCCCGACCATGCCGAGATCGAGCTGACCTACAACTACGGCGTGGAGCGCTACGAGGTCGGCACCGGCTTCGGCCACCTGGCGATCGGCGTCGCCGACGTCGCCGCCACCAGCGCCGCCGTGCGCGAGCAGGCCGCGGCACTGGGCGGCGCGATCACGCGCGAGCCGGGGCCGGTGAAAGGCGGCACGACGGTGATCGCCTTCATCGCCGACCCCGATGGCTACAAGATCGAGTTGATCCAGCGCAACGCTTGATCGCGGTCAACGTTCGAGCTGATGTATCAGCCGAAACACTTCGAGCAGGCTGACCGTGCGGCGCTGGCGGCGCTGATGCGCGAGCACCCGTTCGCCACGCTGGTCAGCACGCAAGACGGGGCGATCACGGCCGACCACTTGCCGCTGTTGTACGACGCCGACGATGGCAGACAGGGCACGCTGCGCGGCCACGTGGCGCGCGCCAACCCGCTGTGGCAGGCCTGTGCCGGGGCTGACGTGCTGGCCATCTTCCACGGCGTGCAGGCTTATGTCTCGCCGTCGTGGTACCCGAGCAAGAAGCTCACCCACAAGGTGGTGCCGACCTGGAACTACCTGGTGCTGCACGCCCATGGCCCGCTGCGCGTGATCGAAGACAAGACCTGGCT
>JANNQO010000337.1:0-29430 GCA_031400795.1 Rubrivivax sp.
GCAACGTTTTCCATGCCGGCGAAGGCAACCTGCACCCGCTGATCCTCTTCGACGCCAACGATCCCGACGAGCTGCGCCGCGCCGAACTCTTCGGTGCCGATATCCTGGAGACGAGCGTCGCGCTCGGCGGCACCGTCACCGGCGAGCACGGCGTTGGCGTCGAGAAGCTCTCCAGCATGTGCGTGCAGTTCAGCCCCTCGGAGCGCATGCAGATGGAAGCGCTGAAGCGAGCGTTCGACGAACCCGGGCTGCTCAACCCGGGCAAGGTGATCCCGACGCTGCAGCGCTGCGCGGAGTACGGGAAGATGCATGTGAAGAAGGGGCTGTTGCCGTTTCCGCAGCTGGAGCGGTTCTGAATGGACGCCGCGCTGGCCGGGCTCGTCGACCGGATTCAGACCGCGCGAGCGCACAAAGCAGCGCTCGAGTTCCGCGGTGGCGGCACGAAGGCGTTCTACGGCGAGGTGCCGCACGGTGAGCCGCTGCACATCGCGCCACTGGCCGGCATCAGCAGCCACGAGCCGAGCGAGCTGGTGGTGAGCGTACGCGCCGGCACAACGTTGCTCGATCTGGAAGCGGCCTTGGCCGAGCACCGCCAGTGTTTGCCATTCGAGCCGCCGCGCTTCGCACCCGGCGGCACCGTCGGCGGCATGGTCGCCGCCGGATTGGCCGGCCCTTCGCGCGCTGCGGTGGGCGGCGTGCGCGACTACCTGCTCGGCGCGACGATGCTCAACGGCCGCGCCGAGCTGATGAGCTTCGGCGGCCAGGTGATGAAGAACGTCGCCGGCTACGACGTGCCGCGGCTGTTGGCCGGCTCGCTGGGCGTGCTGGGCGTGATCTGCGAGGTCTCGCTGAAGGTGCTGCCGATGCCGCCGGCGAAGGCCACGCTGCGCTTCGAGCTGGAGCAGGAGGCGGCGCTGGCGCGGCTCCAACAATGGGGCGGCCTGCCGCTGCCGCTGAACGCCAGTGCCTGGTGGGAGGGCATGCTCGTCATCCGCCTGGCCGGCGCCGCGGCGGCGGTGCAGACGGCACAAGAACGACTCGGCGGCGAAACCATCGAGGCAGCGATGGCCGACGCCTTCTGGACCGGCTTGCGCGATCACCACGACGAGTTTTTCGCCGGCGCGCGCAGGGCCGTAGAGCAGGGCGCGACGCTGTGGCGGTTGGCGCTGCCGCCGACCGCGCCGCCGATCAGCCTGTCCGGTGAACAGTTGGTCGAATGGGGAGGCGCGCAGCGCTGGCTGTGCAGCGCGGCAGCGGCGGCCAAGGTACGCGAATCGGCAGCTGCCGCCGGCGGCCACGCGACGAAGTTCCGCGCCGCGCAGCGCAGTGACGTTTTCGCACCGCTGACACCGCCGCTGGTGCGCATCCATCGCGAACTGAAAGCCGCGTTCGATCCGCAACGCATCTTCAACCCGGGCCGGCTCTACGCCAACCTTTGAGATGAGCGACAACAACGCGGTCGCGGCAATGGCGGACTATTACGTGAAACGCGCCGCCACCTACGAGCGCGTCTACCACAAGCCGGAACGGCAGACCGACCTGCGCGCGATGGAGGCCTGGATCGCCGAGCCCTTCACGGGGCGGTGCGTGCTCGAAGTCGCCTGCGGCACCGGCTGGTGGACCCCGCATGCCGCGCGGCGCGCGGCGAGCTGGCTGGCCACTGACCTGAACCCCGAGACGATGGAGGTCGCGCGCCACAAAGCCTTGCCGCCCAGCGTGCGGTTTGCGACGGTAGACGCGTACACCTTCGCCGAACTGGGCGACGCGCGCTTCGATGCCGCGTTCGCTGGCTGCTGGTGGAGCCACGTGCCGCTGGCGCGTCTGCCCGGCTGGCTCGAAACGCTGCACGCCCGGCTCGAACCCGGGGCGCGCGTGGTCTTCCTCGACAACAGCTTCGTGCAGACGAGCAGCACGCCGCTCACGCGCCGCGACGCCGGCGGCAACACCTACCAGAACCGCGCGCTCGACGACGGCAGCGTGCACGAGGTGCTGAAGAACTTTCCCGGCTTCGAAGAGGCCACCGCGATGCTCGGCCCACGCGCCGAGGGCGCCGAATGGATCGCCCACGAGCACTACTGGATCCTCACGTACCGCTTGCGCTGAATGCAGACCCACCTCGCCCCCGAATTCCAAGGCACGCGCGACGGCGCCGAGGCCGAGGCCATCCTGCGCAAATGCGTGCATTGCGGCTTCTGCACCGCCACCTGCCCCACCTACCAGCTGCTCGGCGACGAACTCGACGGCCCGCGCGGGCGCATCTACCTCATCAAGCAGATGCTCGAAGGCGCCGCGGTGACGCGCAGTACGCAGCTGCATCTGGACCGCTGCCTGACCTGCCGCAATTGCGAAAGCACCTGCCCGAGCGGCGTGCAGTACGGCCACTTGGTCGACATCGGGCGCAGGGTGGTGGATGCCAAGGTCGAACGGCCGCTGAAAGAGCGGCTGCTGAAAGAGCGGCTGCTGCGCGGCGCGCTCAAGGAAGGCCTCACCTCGCCGCTGTTCGGCCCGGCGATGAAACTGGGGCAACTCGTGCGGCCGCTGCTGCCCCAGGCGCTGCAACACAAGGTGCCGCCGAAGAGCGGCGCGCGCGCGCACCAGTGGCCGCAATCCGAACATCCCCGCAAAGTGCTGATGCTGCTCGGCTGCGTGCAGCCGGCAATGCTGCCCAACATCAACAGCGCCACCGCGCGTGTGCTCGACGCCGCCGGCATCCAGACCCTGGCCGCCGATGGCGCCGGCTGCTGCGGCGCGATCCGCACGCACCTGAACGATCACGAAGGCGGCCTCGCGGAGATGCGCCGCAACATCGATGCCTGGTGGCCGCTGGTGGAGGGCCTGACGTCGCAAGGCCGCGTCGAGGCGATCGTGATGAACGCCAGCGGCTGCGGCGTGACGGTGAAGGAGTACGGCCACGCGCTGGCGCACGACCCCGCCTACGCCGAGAAGGCGGTGCGCATCGCGGCGCTGACGCGCGACTTGAGTGAGCTGCTGCCCGAGCTGGTGGCCGCGCTGAAGCCGCGCATTGCCGGCCGCCAGGCCGCGCTGGTGTTCCATCCGCCCTGCACCTTGCAGCATGGCCAGCAGCTGCGCGGCGGTGTCGAGCAGGGCCTGGCCGAACTCGGCTTCGAGCTGCGCCTGGCGTCCGCCGACAGCCATCTGTGCTGCGGCTCGGCCGGCACATACTCGGTGCTGCAGCCCGAACTCGCGGTTGCCTTGCGCGACCGCAAGCTGCAAGCGCTGGCCGCGGCGACCGGCGAGACCGTGGTCTCGGCCAACATCGGCTGCATCCAGCACTTGCAGTCGGGCACGTCGCTGCCGGTGCGGCATTGGGTGGAAATGCTCGACGAGGCGCTGGCCTAGCCCTGGCAGCCGCGCCGGGATAATCCGGTGCATGTCGGCGAAGCTGCGCGTGGTGGTCGGTTTGAGCGGGGGTGTCGACTCCGCCGTGAGCGCCTGGCTGTTGAAGCGCGAAGGTCACGAAGTCGTCGGCATCTTCATGAAAAACTGGGAAGACGACGACCGACCCGCAGGGTCGAGCGAAGATGCCCCCGAGTACTGCTCGAGCAACGCCGATTTCGTCGACGCCGCCGCGGTCGCCGACGTGATCGGCATTCAGATCGAGCATGTGAATTTCGCGGCCGAGTACAAGGACCGCGTCTTCGCCGAGTTCCTGCGCGAGTACCGGGCCGGCCGCACGCCCAACCCCGACGTGCTGTGTAACGCCGAGATCAAGTTCAAGGCTTTCCTCGACCACGCGATGCGGCTGGGCGCGGACAAGATCGCCACCGGGCACTACGCACGTGTTCGTGAACTCGCTGGGCGCTCCGAGTTGCTGAAAGGCCTCGATCCGGCCAAGGACCAGAGCTACTTCCTGCACCGCCTGACCCATTCGCAGCTCTCGCGCACGCTCTTCCCGGTGGGCGAGCTGAAGAAGACCGAGGTGCGCCGCATCGCCGCCGAGATCGGTCTGCCGAACGCGAAGAAGAAAGACTCCACCGGCATCTGCTTCATCGGCGAGCGGCCGTTCCGCGAGTTCCTGAACCGCTACCTGAAGGCTGAGCCGGGAGCGATGCTCGACGAACGCGGCCGCGAACTCGGGCGGCACATGGGATTGAGCTTTTACACGCTCGGGCAGCGCCAGGGCCTGGGCATCGGCGGCATCAATTGGGCCACTAGGACCTCGCGCGCGAGGCCCGTCCCCCAAGGGGAGCCGCCCGCGCGGCCCGGCGGCGGGCGCGGGGGCGGTGAACACGAACCCTGGTACGTGGCGCGCAAGGACCTCCAACGCAACGTGCTGCGCGTGGTGCAGGGCCATGACCATCCCTGGCTGCTGTCGGACGGGCTTTGCGCCGACGATTGCAGCTGGATTGCCGGCCACCCGCCGGCGCCAGGCCGCTACGGTGCGAAGACACGCTACCGGCAGCCCGATGCGGCGTGCACGTTGTCGATCACCGACGACGGCCTGGCGCTGCGTTTCGATCAGCCGCAATGGGCCGTGACGCCGGGTCAGTCAGCGGTGGTCTACGACGGCGAACGCTGCCTGGGTGGGGCGGTGATCGCCTCGGCACAGTCGCTTCTCACTTCCACGGCAGCTGCTGGCGTCCCATCTCCATGACCCACAGCGGCCGCCCGTCGCGCGCGCTCAGGCGAGCCTGGCCGGTTTCGCTGTAGCTGGCGCCGAAGCGCGTGGTTCGAACTGCCAGATGCTGCGCACGCCGTCTTCGCGTCACGCCCCGCTCATCGCCGCCGAAGCCGCATCGAACTTCGGCTCGATGCTGTCGCGCCTGGCCATCCCCTGGCTCGCCACCCTCGTGCTCGACGCCACGCCCTGGCAGATGGGATTGCTGCTGGTGGCCGACGTGGCGGCGGGCGCTGTCGGCGCGCTGTTGCTCGGCCCCTGGGTCGAGCGCCGCGGCAAGCGTGCCGTGATGCTGCTGTGCGACGCGCTGCGCGCCGCGCTGCTCGGGCTGCTGGCGTTGGCCGCGGCGTTGCAATCGTTGACGCTGGCGCTGTTGATCGGCGCCGCGGCATTGGGCGCACTGCTGACGATGGCCTTCGAGCTGGCACGCTCGGCGTGGATGGCGCAGCGCATCGAATCCGCGCAGCTCACGGCGGCCAACGCGCAGCTGTCGGCGGCAATGAGCTTGTCCGAAACGGCGGCTTTTGCGCTCGGCGGCTGGTTGTTCCAATGGGCCGGCGCGGTGGTGGCACTGGCCGTGGATGCGATGAGCTATCTGGCCTCGGCGCTGTGCCTGCGCCGGCTCGACGAAACACCGGCCAGCGCGCCGCCAACATCCGCCCACATCCTCGCCGCCTGGTGGCAGGAGACGCGCGAAGGCTTCGGCTATCTGGCCGCCCACCCGCTGCTGCGGCGCTTGGCGGTGATCGAAACCTGCACCGCGTTCGCGATGAGCCTGGCCGGCACCAGCTACATGATCTTCGTCGCCCGCGACATCGGTTTGTCGACCGGCTGGCTCGGCTTGATCTTCGCCACCGGCGGCCTCGGTTCGCTGCTGGGCGCAGGCGTGGCAGCGCGGCTCGGGCAACGCCTCGGGCCGCAGCGCGCGCTGGCGATCGGCCTGGCCTTCAGCGCGCTCGGCGCGGCACTGGTGCCGCTGGTGCCATCGGCGGGCTGGGTCGGCGTGGCCTTGCTCATCGGACAGCAGATCGTCGGTGATGGTGGGCACACGGTGCATGACGTGCACCATCGCAGCCTGCGCCAGACGCTGGCGCCGCCGGCACTGCTGGCGCGCGTGGACGCCGGCATCCGCGGCTGCGGCCAACTGTCGACCTTGGTCGGCGCGATCGGCGGCGGCGCGCTGGCCACTGCCATCGGCGCCCGCGGGGCGCTCATGCTGGCCGCGGTCGTGATGGCGCTGGCGGCGCTGCTTGCCGTGCTACGGCTTGGTGACCAGCGCCGCTGACGCCGCCGCCGATGCTGCCGGCGCGATGGGCACCACCACACCAGCCGCGAGCGGGATCTCGTCGCTGATCGTGACGCGAGTGACGTAGTGGCGCGAGTCGCCGAAACAGCTCGTCGGCAGGCCCACCTTCTCTTCGTAGTGCAATGCCACGCGCTTGCCCATCGCGCGCGTCACCTGCTCGGCCACCGCATCGTCGCGGATCGTGAAGAAAAACTTCTCCGCCGTCGATCCGGGCAGCGAGACGAGGGCCAGCTCGCCCTCCCAGGTCTTGCAGACCCAGCCCTTGTTGGAAAGCTTCTGCACCCAGCCGGCGCGTTCGCCGCTGGAGTAGCTCCATTGCAGCGCGGCCCAGAAGTACAGGGCCACGAGCACCACGAGGGCGGCGAGAACGGCGAGCAGGCGTGTCATCTCGGCAGTTTATCGGTGCGGCCACAATGAGCGCCCGTTTCGTCTGGCTGCTGACCCCCATGCTGCTGCTCATCCTCGGTCTGGTGCTCTTCCTGGGCGTGCACTCGGTGCGCATCGTCGCCGACGGCTGGCGTGGCAACACGCTCGCGCGGATCGGCGAAGGCGCCTGGAAAGGCAGCTACTCGCTGATCTCGGCCGCCGGGCTGGTGGCCATCGTGTGGGGCTACGGCCTGGCGCGGCAGGAGCCGCTGCCCTTGTGGGCCCCGCTGGTGTGGATGCGCCACCCCGCGGCGCTGTTGAACCTGATCGCCTTGATCATGATCGCAGCGGCGTACGTGCCGCGCAACCAGATCAAGGCGGCGCTGAAGCACCCGATGCTGCTGGGCATCAAGGTGTGGGCCTTTGCGCACCTGCTGGCCAACCACACCCTGGCCGATGTGCTGCTGTTCGGCGGCTTCCTGGTCTGGGCCGTGCTGTGCTTTCGGGCCGCCAGGGCACGCGACCGTGCCGCCGGCACCGTCTATCCCGCGGGTGAGATGGGCGCCACGATGATCGCCGTGGTGGCGGGAGTCGCCTTGTGGGCCGTCTTTGCGTTCTGGGCGCACGCCAAGCTGATCGGCGTCGCGCCGATGTAGCGGCAGGCATCACGCGTCGGGCAGCGGCTCGATCAGCGCTTCGCCCTCAGCGGTGCCGCGGTTTACCGCGCGCGACACCGTCCAGGCCTGCATGGCTTCGGCCGGGTACTGCGCCAGGTGCGGCGAGATCGCGGCCGGCTCGGTAACTTCGCGCGACAGCCACGCCGCCCAATGTTCGCTCGGCACGATCACCGGCATGCGCTCGTGGATCGTCGCCATCAAGGCGTTCGGCTCGGTGGTGATGACGCAGCAGCTCAGGAGCCAGGGCGAAGCCTCGTCGGGCCGCCAGGCTTCGAACAGGCCGGCCATCGCGAACCACGGTTGATCACGGGGCGTGATGTACCAGGGCTGCTTGCCCGACGGTGTGGCCTGCCACTCGTAGAAGCCGCTGGCGGGCAGCAGACAGCGCCGCTTGCGAACGGCCTGGCGAAACGACGGTTTGTCGAACACACCGTCGGCACGCGCGTTGTTCAGCTTGTTGCCGATCGAGGTGTCGCGCGCCCAGTACGGCACCAGGCCCCAGCGCATCGTCTCGGCCACGCGCTCGCCGTCGCGCGTCTGGTAGACCACCGGCACCAACGACTGCGGCGTTACGTTCCAGCGCTTGGGGAACGGCGCGATGCGCGTCAGGCTGAAACCCGAGACCAGCGTTTCGGGGTCGTAGGCCACGACATAGCGTCCGCACATGGGGTGCGATCGTGACATGGCTCCCCAAGATGGGGGTGTGCGTCACCGCTTCGACTCCGCCACAGGAGTGATGGCGGGCGAGGCCCGGAATGCCGAGCATGGCGGCATCACCGATGGAGGCCTCGCATGTTTTGGTATCAATCGTGGTCGATGCGCCGCCAGCACCCGGTCGGCCGGCCCGTTCAGCGGCGCGATATCCGCGACTGTCGTCCGGCCGAGGTCGATGACGTGCCACCGCGCGGCTGCGCCTGGTTCGATTCGAGCCATGAGCTGATGCGTGGGCTGGTGGTGCTCGAACTCACGCAGGAGATCACGGCGGACGCCGCGTTGTGCTGGGGGCCGCTGCAATGAAGGCACCGCGGAAGCCGCCGGGGCCCGCGCCGGCGGGCGGCATCGAGCGCTTCAAGCGCTGAAGTGCCTGGCCGCTACAAACTTATCGCGTAGTCCACCACCACCGGCGCATGGTCCGAGAAGCGCTGGTCCAAGAAGATCGCTTCGGCCTTGGCCTTGGCCGCCACCGCGGGCGTCGCCAAGTGATAGTCCAGCCGCCAACCGACATTCTTCGCCCGGGCCTGCCCGCGGTTGCTCCACCACGTGTATTGCTCGGCATGCGGATTCAACGAGCGGAACACGTCGACCAGCCCGCCGGTGGAGAAAAGCTTGTCCATCCAGGCGCGCTCTTCGGGCAGGAAGCCGCTGTTCTTCCGGTTGCCCTTCCAGTTCTTCAGGTCGATCTCCTTGTGCGCGATGTTGATGTCGCCGACCAGGATGAATTCGCGCTCGGCTTTGAGCTTCATCAGATGCGGGTAGAAACGCGCCAGGAAGCGGAACTTCGCGGCCTGGCGCTCTTCGCTGCTCGAGCCGCTCGGAAAGTAGGCGCTGATGACGCTGAACTTGCGCCTGGCGGTGTCGAAACGTGCCTCCACGTATCGGCCTTCGGCGTCGAACTCCTTGCTGCCGAAGCCGGTGATCACGGCACTCGGCGCTTTCTTCGTATACAGGCCCACGCCCGAGTAGCCCTTCTTCTGCGCGTAGTGGAAATGCCCTTGCATCGATGCCACCCGTTCGAAGCGCCCGGCCACGTTGTCGGCCTGGGCCTTGACCTCCTGCACCCCCATACAATCGACCCTCGCCTGCTCGGCCCATTCGACGAAGCCCTTGCTGGCCGCTGAGCGGATGCCGTTGAGATTGAGCGTGATCAGTCTGAAGGGCAAAGGATTTCTCCATGACAGTGGCGGCAACGCCGGATGAACTGGCGCAGGATTTCGTGCGCTTCGCGCTCGACGCCGGGGTGTTGCGCTTCGGCGAATTCAAGACCAAGGCGGGGCGGCTGTCGCCGTACTTCTTCAACGCCGGGCTGTTCGACGACGGAGCCAAGCTCGGCCGGGCGGCGGCATTCTATGCACGGCGTCTGCTCGCCTCGGGCCTCGAGTTCGACATGTTGTTCGGCCCGGCGTACAAGGGCATTCCTCTGGCCGCGGCGGTGGCCATCGAGTTGGCGCGCCTGGGTCGCAACGTGCCCTATGCCTACAACCGCAAGGAAGCCAAAGACCATGGCGAAGGCGGATCACTGGTCGGCGCGAAAGTCGCCGGCCGCGTTCTGATCGTCGATGATGTGATCTCGGCCGGCACCTCGGTGCGTGAATCGATCGCGATGATCCGTTCAGCGGACGCCACGCCTTGTGGTGTGGTGATCGCGCTGGACCGGCAGGAACGATCGGTCGAGGACGGGCGCGATATCACAACTTCGGCCGTTCAGTACATCACGCAGCATCTAGGGTTGAAGGTGACATCGATTGCGACCTTGCATGACTTGTTGCAGTATTTGTCGGGTGCGGGCGACGAGTCGTTGGCCGCTTTCACGGCACCGGTGCGGGCCTACCGCGAGCGCTACGGAGTTTGAATGTTTTGGCTGGTGACGGCATCGTTGCGGGCGGCGCTGGCCGCACTGGCTCTGCTTGCCACGGCGTCGTGGCTGGCACCGGCGCTGGCGCAAACGCCGCCGGGCGCCACCGGCCCGGCCATCTACTCGTGCACCGACGACAAGGGGCGGCGCCTCACCTCAGACCGCCCGATCCCCGAGTGCAATGCGCGCGAACAACGCATCTTGAACCGCGACGGATCGGTTCGCGACATGCGCCCGCCGACCCTCACCGCCGAAGAGCGCGCTGAAGCCGAAGCCCGCGAGCGCAAGGCCGCCGAGCTGCGCATGGCACAGGCCGAAGCCGTGCGCCGCGATCGCAACCTGATGGCGCGCTACCGCAGCGAAGAAGCGCATGGCGCGGCGCGTGCCGCCGCGCTGGACACCGTGAAGCTCGCGATCACGGCGTCCGAAAAGCGCCTGAAGGAGCTCGCCGCCGAGCGCAAGCCACTGCTCGACGAGGCCGAGTTCTACAAAAGCAAGCCGGTGCCGATCAAACTCAAAACGCAACTCGACGCCATCGATGTGGCCACCGACGCGCAGCGCGCCGCGATGGGCAACCAGGAAGCCGAGCTGGTGCGCGTGAACCGCCTTTACGACATCGAACTCGATCGGCTGAAGAAGCTCTGGGGCGGCACCCGCCCCGGCTCGATGGGGCCGCTGCCCACGGCCATACGCGGCGGCATCACTTCGGTGGCGGAAACACGCTGAACTGAACTGAAAGACCGCCCGCGCCGCGCGCGGGACTGGCCATCAGCTCGCCAAGCGCTTCTTCAGCAGCTCGCTGGCCTGCGCCGGGTTGGCTTTGCCGCGGCTGGCTTTCATCACCTGGCCGACGAGCGCGTTGAAGGCCTTGTCCTTGCCGGCGCGGTACTCGTCCACGGATTTCGCGTTGGCCGCGATGACCTCATCGACGATGGCTTCGAGCGCACCGGCATCGTTCATCTGTTTCAAGCCCTTGGCCTCGATGAGCAGATCGATGCGCGCGGCATCGGTCGCGCCCTGCGGCACATGGCCCTCGCGCTGCCACAACGCTTCGAACACCTGGCGCGCGCCGTTGTTCGACACCGTGCCGTCGGCGATGCGCCTGATCAGCGCCGCCAGGGCAGGCGCGGCAATTGGTGCCGACTCGACGCCGATGCCCGCGGCATTGAGCCGCCGCGACACCTCGCCCATCAGCCAGTTCGCCGCCAGCTTGGGCTGGCCCGAGCCGTCGCGCACCGCCTCGTACAGCCGCGCCATCGCCAGGCTGCCCGTCATCATCGCTGCGTCGTCAGCGGGCAGGCCGTCGTCGCGCTGGAAGCGCGCGGCCATTCGCGCCGGCAGCTCGGGCATGGTGGCCTTGACGCGCTCGATCCACTGGGGCGCGATCACCAGCGGCGGCAGGTCGGGGTCTGGAAAATAGCGGTAGTCGTGCGCGTCTTCCTTGCTGCGCATGGCGCGCGTCTCGCCGGTGTCGGGGTTGAAGAGCACCGTGGCCTGCTCGATGGCGAGGCCGTCTTCGCGACGGTCGATCTGCCACTGCACCTCGAAGTCGATCGCCTGCTGCAGGAAGCGAAAGCTGTTCAGGTTCTTGATCTCGCGGCGTGTGCCGTAGGGCTCGCCGGGCCGGCGCACCGAAACGTTGGCGTCGCAGCGGAAGCTGCCTTCCTGCATGTTGCCGTCGCACACGTCGAGCCAGACCACCAGCGCGTGCAAGGCCTTGGCGTACTCCACCGCTTCGGATGACGAACGCATGTCGGGCTCGGAGACGATCTCCAGGAGCGGCGTGCCGGCGCGATTCAGGTCGATGCCGCTCTGCCCCTGGTAGTCCTCGTGCAGGCTCTTGCCCGCGTCTTCTTCGAGGTGCGCGCGTGTCAGGTGCACCGTGCGCGGCTGCCGATCGAGCAGGAACTGCACTTCGCCGCCTTGCACCACCGGTATCTCGTACTGGCTGATCTGGTAGCCCTTGGGCAAGTCGGGGTAGAAGTAGTTCTTGCGCGCGAAGATCGACACCGGCGCCACCTTCGCGTTCACCGCCAGGCCGAAGCGGATGGCACGCTCCACCGCGCCGCGGTTCATCACCGGCAGCGTGCCGGGCAGCGCCAGGTCGACCGCACAGGCCTGCGTGTTCGCCGGCGCGCCGAAGGCGGTGCTGGCGCCGCTGAAGATCTTGCTGGCGGTGGAAAGCTGGGCGTGCGTCTCCAGGCCGATCACGACCTCCCAGCCGCGCACCAGCGGCGACGCGGCTTTCATCGCCCCACCTCCGCAGGCGCATGCAAGTGCCAATCCGTGGCCTGCTGCAAAGCATGCGCGGCGTGCAGCAAGCGGCCTTCTTCGAAGTAGTTGCCGATGAGCTGCAGGCCCACCGGCAGGCCACCTTCGCCGCGGCCCGCGGGCACGCTCATGCCCGGCAGGCCGGCCAGGCTCGCGGGCAAGGTGAAGATGTCGGCCAGGTAGGCCGACACCGGGTCGTCGTCTCTCTCGCCGATCTTCCAGGCCACCGTGGGCGCCACCGGGCCGGCGATGACGTCGCATTCGCTGAAGCAGGCCTGGAAGTCGTCGGCGATCATGCGGCGCAGCTTCTGCGCCTGCAGGTAGTAGGCGTCGTAGTAGCCGTGCGAGAGCACGTAGGTGCCGATCATGATGCGCCGCTTCACCTCGGGCCCGAAGCCTTCGGAGCGCGTCTTCTTGTACAGCTCCATCAGGTCGGCGTGCTGTGCCGCGCGGTGGCCGAACTTCACGCCGTCGAAGCGCGACAGGTTCGAACTCGCCTCGGCCGGGGCGATGATGTAGTAGACCGGGATCGAGAGCCGGGTGCGTGGCAGGCTCACGTCGACGAGCGTTGCGCCGAGCCGTTCGAGTTCGGCCAGCGCGGTGCGCACCGCGCCCTCGACATCGGCGTCCAGCCCTTCGGCGAAGAATTCGCGCGGCAAGCCGATGCGCAGGCCGTGCAGCGGCCGAGCGGCCGTTGCGCTCTCGCGCGGGCGCTGCATGTCGGCGTGGAAGTCCTGCGGCGGCCTCTCGGCGCTGGTCGAGTCGCGCGCATCGAAGCCACTCATCGCCGAGAGCAGCAGCGCGCAATCTTCGGCACTGCGCGCCAGCGGGCCGGCCTGGTCGAGGCTCGACGCGAAAGCCACCATACCCCAGCGCGAGCACACGCCGTAGGTGGGCTTGATGCCGGTGATGCCGCAGAACGACGCCGGCTGGCGGATCGAGCCACCGGTGTCAGTGCCGGTGGCGCCGGGAATCAGCCGCGCGGCCACCGCGGCCGCCGAGCCACCCGACGAGCCACCGGGCACGCGCGCCACGTCCCACGGGTTGTGCACCGGCCCGAAGGCCGAGTTCTCGTTGGACGAACCCATCGCGAACTCGTCGCAGTTCAGCTTGCCCAGCAGCACCGTGCCGGCCCCCGGGCCTTCGCCCGGCACGCCGTTCCCCAGGCGCGCCACGACCGTGGCGTCGAACGGGCTGCGGTAGCCGGCCAGGATCTTCGAGCCGGCGGTGGTGGGCAGCGATCGTTTCGCATCGTCGGTAACGAAGATGTCTTTGTGCGCGATCGGCACGCCGGCCAGCGGGGCGGCGCTGCCGCTTGCGATCGCTTGATCGGCAGCGCGAGCCTGCGCCAGCGCGCCTTCGGCGTTCACCGCGAGAAAGGCACCGAGTGCACGCTTCTGGTCGATGCGCGACAGCAGATGCTGCGTGATCTCCACGCTGGACAGCTGTTTGTCGCGCAACGCGCGTGCCAGCGCCGCCACGCCCATCTCGTGCAAAGCCGTCATTGCAGCCCCCAGACGCCTGCGGCGCCGCCCCCCGAGGGGGTGAGCGCGGCGGCCCGGCGCGCGCTCACTCGATGACCTTCGGCACGAGAAACAGCCCATCCTCCACCGCCGGCGCGCTCTTCTGGTTGGCTTCGCGCGCATCGCTCTCGGTGACCACGTCGTCGCGCAGCCGCAGGCTGACCGGCTGGATCGCCGAGAGCGGCGTGTACAGCGGCTCCACGCCGCTGGTGTCCACCGCGCTCATCTGCTCGACGATGCCGAAAAAGCCGTTCAGCGCGGCGAGCATCGCGCTGGCTTCGCTGTTGGAGAGTTCGAGCCGCGCCAGGTGGGCGATGCGGCTCACGTCGTCGGGTGTGAGAGCCATGAAACGGAAGGAAAGTCTTGCCTCGGCGACCTGAATCGTGGGCGTTTCGCAGGGGGTGATCGGGTATTATCCCTGGTTCATTCTGGCCCCTGACACACGGGCGATGCGGCTCGCTTCGAAGCGCGAGGACAGCGCGCTCCGACCCCCTCCCGCACCATGTTCCCATCCTTTCGTCGCTACTTCTCGACGGACCTCGCCATCGACCTGGGCACCGCCAACACGCTGATCTACGTGCGCGGCAAAGGCATCGTGCTGGACGAGCCCTCGGTGGTGGCGATCCGCCACGAAGGCGGCCCCAACGGCAAGAAAGTCATCCAGGCGGTCGGCAAGTCGGCCAAGGCGATGCTCGGCAAGGTGCCCGGCAACATCGAGGCCATCCGCCCGATGAAAGACGGCGTGATCGCCGACTTCGTCGTCACCGAGCAGATGATCAAGCAGTTCATCCGCATGGTGCACCCGAGAAGCCTGTTCGCACCCAGCCCGCGCATCATCATCTGCGTACCCTGCGGATCGACGCAGGTCGAGCGGCGCGCGATCCGCGATGCCGCCGAAGCCGCCGGCGCGAGCTCGGTGGACCTGATCGAAGAGCCGATGGCTGCTGCGATCGGCGCCGGGTTGCCGGTTTCCGAAGCCTCGGGATCGATGGTGATCGACATCGGCGGCGGCACCACCGAAGTCGGCGTCATTTCGCTGGGCGGCATCGTCTACAAGGGCAGCGTGCGTGTCGGCGGCGACAAGTTCGACGAAGCCATCATCAACTACATCCGCCGCAACTACGGCATGTTGATCGGCGAACAGACGTCCGAAAACATCAAGATGGGCATCGGCTCGGCCTTCCCGGGCTCCGAGGTGAAGGAGATGGAGGTGAAGGGCCGCAATCTCGCCGAAGGCGTGCCGCGCAGCTTCACGATCTCGTCCAACGAGGTGCTGGAAGCGCTCACCGACCCGCTCAACCAGATCGTCTCGGCAGTGAAGAATGCCCTCGAGCAGACACCACCCGAACTCGGCGCCGACATCGCCGAACGCGGCATGATGCTCACCGGCGGCGGTGCGCTGCTGCGCGACCTGGACCGTCTGCTCGCTGAAGAAACCGGCCTGCCCGTGCACGTGGCCGAAGACCCGCTGACCTGCGTGGTGCGCGGCTGCGGCATGGCGCTCGAACGCATGGAGCGCATGGGCAGCATCTTCACTTCGGAATGACCGGCTGACGCCGCGGCGCCGCTGCCATGGCCTCGGGACCGCTGGGCACGCTGGACCGCAACCCACCGCCCTTCTTCCGGCCGGGCCTGTCGGCACGCAGCAAGCTGATCTTCTTCGCCGCGCTGGCCCTCTTCCTGATGGTGGCTGATGGCCGTTTTCGCATCGCGCCGCCGATCCGCGAAGCGCTGGCGCTGGTGCTGATGCCGGTGCAGCGGCTGCTCGGCGTGCCGGTGCAAGTGATCGCCAGCGGTCGTGAGTATCTGCAAGGCCTGGCAGTCGCGCAGGATCAGGCGCGCCGGGGGCAGGCCGAGCTCGCGCAGCAGGCCGAGAAGTCGGCCCGTGCCGAGCGGCTGTTGACCGAGAACCAACAGCTGCGCGCGCTGCTCGATCTGAAGCCCGGCCTGACGGTGCGCTCGCTGGCCGCCGAAGTGCTGTACGAAGCCGCCGATCCCTACTCGCGCAAGGTCTTCCTCGGCGCCGGTGCGGCGCAGGGCCTGAAGCTCGGCTCGCCGGTCATCAATCAGCAGGGCGTGCTCGGCCAGGTGACACGCGTCTTCGCCTTGTCCAGCGAAGCCACGCTGCTGGCCGACAAAGACGCGGCGATCCCCGTGCTCAACACCCGCACCCAGCAGCGCAGCGCGGCCTTCGGCGGCGTGCAGGGCCAGGGCGCGGCGCTGATGGAGCTGCGTTTCATGTCGGGCAATGCCAACGTGCAGGTGGGCGACATGCTGCACACCAGCGGCGTGGACGGTGTCTACCCACCGGGATTGCCGGTGGCACGCGTGCTGAGCGTGGACCGCAAGGTCGATTCGAGTTTCGCGCGCGTGCTGCTGGCGCCGTTGGCCCCGGCCGACGGTGTGCGCCACGTGCTGGTGCTCGAGCCGTTGTCGGTGCAGATGCCGCCGCGGCCGGAGCCCGAGCCCGAGGTCGCGCCGAAGGTCGGGCGCGCACCCAGGGGGCCCGGCCGATGATCCTTCAGCATCAAGAGGCGACAGCATGATCCTGCCGCGAAGCACCGACCAGCTGCTGCTCCCGGCCAACCCGCTCTTCATCGCCTTCAGCCTGCTTGTGGCGCTGCTGGTGGAGATGGTGCCGATCGGCCGCCACGCCGGCATGCCCGACCTGCTGGCGGTGGTGCTGGTGTTCTGGATCGTGTATCAGCCGCGGCGCATTGGCGTCGGCGTGGCTTTCGTGATGGGCCTGCTGATGGACGTGAACAACGGCGCACTGCTCGGCCAACATGCGCTGGCGTACACGCTGTTGGCCTACACCGCGATCACCATCCACCGGCGGTTGCTGTGGTTCAGCCTGGCCGGGCAGGCGCTGCAGATCTTGCCGCTGTTCATCGCGGCCCATGTCGTCTCGCTGGTCGCGCGGCTGTTGGCCGGCGGCATGTTCCCGGGCTGGGTGGTGATGGCCGCGCCGCTCTTCGAAGCGCTGCTGTGGCCGATCGTGGCTCGGGTGCTGCTGGCGCCGCAACGCCGGCCGCCCGACCCGGACGAGAATCGGCCGCTGTAGCCCCACCAAGCCCGCATGCGCAGCCGTACCGAGCTGAAGAACCTCGAGCGCGAACTCGGCGACTTCCGCTGGCGCCTGGCCGCGGCAGCGCTGTTCGTGCTGGTCGCGTTCGGCCTGCTTGCCGCGCGGCTGGTGCATTTGCAGGTCTTCCGCCACGAAGAGCTGGCCACGCAGGCAGAAGCGAACCGCATCGCTGTGGTGCCGATCGTGCCGAACCGCGGGTTGATCGTCGACCGCAACGGCATCGTGCTGGCCACCAACTATTCGGCCTACACGCTGGAGGTCACGCCCTCGCGCGTGGCCGGCGGCAGCGCGGCGTTGGACGCCACGCTCGACGCCATCGCCGAACTCATCGATGTCGCGCCGCGCGACCGCCGCCGCTTCAAGCGGCTGCTCGAAGAGAGCAAGAACTTCGAATCGCTGCCGATCCGCACCAAGCTCAGCGACGAGGAGGTCGCGCGCTTCATGGCGCAGCGCTTCCGTTTCCCGGGCGTGGAGGTGAAAGCGCGCCTTTTCCGCAACTACCCGCTGGGCGAGGTGGGCAGCCACCTGCTGGGCTACATCAGCCGCATCAACCCGGCCGAGAAGAAGGCGATGGACGACTGGTCCGAAGCCGAGCAAGGCAACTACAAAGGCACCGAGGTCATCGGCAAGCTCGGGCTGGAGCAGAGCTACGAGCGCGAACTGCACGGCAGCACCGGCTTCGAAGAAGTGGAGACGAGCGCCGGCGGGCGCGCGGTGCGGCGCTTGTCCAGCCACCCGGCCACGCCCGGCAACACACTGGTGCTGTCGATCGACATCCGGCTGCAGGCGCTGGTGGAAGAGCTGTTCGGTGAGCGGCGCGGCGCACTGGTGGCGATCGACCCGCGCAGCGGCGAGCTGCTGGCTTTCGTCAGCAAGCCGACCTTCGACCCCAACCTGTTCGTCGACGGCATCGACAGCGACAGCTGGCGCGAGCTGATCGACAGCATCGACAAGCCGCTCTTGAACCGCGCGCTGCGCGGCACCTACCCGCCGGGCTCGACCTTCAAGCCTTTCATGGCGATGGCCGCGCTGAACTCGGGCAAGCGCAGCCCGCAGACCATCGTGCACGACGGCGGCAGTTTCCAGTTCGGCAACCACACCTTCCGCAGCCACGGCGACGGCGGCCTCGGCGCGGTGGACATGTACCGCTCGATCGTCAAGTCGAGCAACGTCTACTACTACTCGCTGGCCAATGAGATGGGCGTGGACCTGATGCACGAGCAGCTCTCGCCGATGGGCTTCGGGCGCAAGGTCGGCATCGATCTGGACGGCGAGGTCACCGGCCTGCTGCCTTCCACCGAGTGGAAGAAGCGCGCCTACAAAAAGCCCGAGCAGCAGCGCTGGTATGCCGGCGAAACCATCTCGCTGGGCATCGGCCAGGGCTACAACAGCTTCACGATGCTGCAGATGGCCAGCGCCACGGCCACGCTGGTCTCGGGCGGCCAGCGCTTCCAGCCGCGCCTGGTGCGCGAGGTGCAGGACGTGGTGACCAACCAGCGGCGGCCCGTGGCCGGCGAGGCCCTCACGTCGCTGGCCTATCAGGCCGATCATGTCGATCTCATCAGGCGCGCGCTGCACGGCGTGACGCAGGAGGGCACATCGACACGCGTCTTCGTCGGCGCGCCTTACAAGAGCGGCGGCAAGACCGGCACGGCGCAGGCAGTCGGCATCCGCCAGAACGAGAAGTACAACGCCGCCAAGCTCGACGAGCACCAGCGCGACCATTCGCTGTACACCGCGGTGGCGCCGATCGACCAGCCGATCGTGGCGCTGGCCGTGGTTGTCGAGAACTCCGGCTTCGGCTCCGAGGCCGCGGCGCCGATCGCACGGCGCGTCTTCGACTACCTGCTGCTGGGCCACTACCCGAGCGACGAAGACCTGGCCGCCACGCGCATCGGCAAGAGCAGCGTGCCGATCGGCAAGCCGCGCGTGGCCGCCGACATCGCGCTGCCCGGGCAACCGGCGGTTGTGACCTTGCCGCCGGCCTCCGCGCCCGATCGGGTGGCGACGCGATGAACGCGGCGCAAGACATCGGCACCGTCTTCGCGCGGGCGTCGTGGTGGCAGCGGCTGCGCCCGGTGCTGTTCGGTTTCGACGGCCCTCTGATGGCCGGTGTGCTGCTGCTCGCGGCGATCGGCCTGGTGACGATGTACTCGGCCGGCTTCGACCACGGCACGCGCTTCGTCGACCATGGCCGCAACATGGCGGTGGCGCTGGCCGTGCTGATGATCGTCGCGCAGGTACCGCCGCAGCGTTTGCAGCAGCTCGCGGTTCCACTCTACGTGGTGGGGATCGTGCTGCTCATCGTCACCGCGCTGCCCGGTGTGGGCATCACCAAGAAAGGCGCCACGCGCTGGCTGAATCTGGGCATGGTCATCCAGCCCAGCGAGGTGTTGAAGATCGCGATGCCGCTGATGCTGGCCTGGTGGTTCCAGAAGCGCGAAGGGTTGCTTCGTGCGCCCGACTTCCTCGTCGCGGGTCTGCTGCTGGCACTGCCGGTGGGGCTGGTGGCCAAGCAGCCCGACCTGGGCACGGCGCTGCTGATCCTGTTCGCCGGGCTGTACGTGATTTTCTTTGCCGGCCTGTCGTGGCGGCTGGTGTCGGCGCTGCTGCTGGTCGCGGTGGCAGCGGTGGCGGCGGCGGTGCTGGCCGGCGACGCGATCTGCGAGAGCGGCGTGCGCTGGCCGGTGCTGCGCGAGTATCAGCAGCAGCGCATCTGCACCTTGCTCGACCCGACGCGCGACCCGCTCGGCAAGGGCTTTCACATCCTGCAAGGCATGATCGCGATCGGTTCCGGTGGCCTGGCCGGCAAGGGCTTCATGCAGGGCACACAGACGCACCTGGAGTTCATCCCCGAGCGCACCACCGACTTCATCTTCGCCGCCTTCTGCGAGGAGTTCGGCCTCGCCGGCGTGGTCACGCTGCTGCTGGCCTTCACCTTCCTGGTCTTTCGCGGGCTGGTGATCGCCGCGCTGGCGCCGTCGGCCTTCACGCGGCTGCTCGCCTCGGCAATGACGCTGTCGGTCTTCACTTACGCCTTCGTGAACATGGGCATGGTCAGTGGCATCCTGCCGGTGGTGGGCGTGCCGCTGCCTTTCATGAGCTACGGCGGCACCGCGATGGTTTCGCTGGGCCTCGGGCTGGGCATCCTGATGTCGGTGGCGAAGAGCCAGCGATCGATGCAGACATGAAGGTCGGTGTGGTCGGCATCGGCAACATGGGCTTGGGCATGGCCTTGCGGCTGCTCGATGTGGGGCACCGCGTCTGGGTGCGCGACATCGACGCGGAGCGCGAGGCGAGGGCTGCGGGCTGCACGGTGGCGGCATCGGCGGCCGCACTGGCGCGTGATGTCGAGCTGGTCGTCGTCGCCGTGGTCGATGCGCAGCAGACCGTCGAGGTGCTGTTCGGCGGCGACGGCGTGACCAGCGCAGGAAGCGGCGCACGCTGCGTGATGCTCTGTCCGACCATTTCGGTGGGTGATGTCGAACGTTGCGCCGAGCGGCTCGCGCAAGCCGGCATCGGCATGCTCGACGCACCGATGTCCGGCGGCCCCGAGCGCGCCCGCCAGGGCACGATGAGCCTGATGGTGGCCGGCGCGCCGGCGTTCGTCGAGCCGTGGCAGCCTCTGCTCGAGCAACTCGCGAGCCGCGTCTTTCGAGTCGGCACGAAAGCCGGCGACGGCGCACGCACCAAGCTCGTCAACAACCTGCTCGCGGCGGTCAATCTGGCCGGCGCCGCCGAAGCCATGGCGCTGGCCGAACAGCTCGGCCTGGACCCGGCCGCCACGCTGGCCGTGATCGAGGCCAGCAGCGGCCAGAGCTGGATCGGCAGCGACCGGATGCGCCGCGCGCTCGCCGGCGACACGGCGCCACGCGCACACATGAGCTTGCTGGCCAAGGATTCGGGGTTGGCGCTGGCCGAGGCGGCGACGCTGGGCTTGCCCTTGCCCGTGGGCGCCGCGGCCGCCGAACGGTTTGCCGCAGCGCTGCGCGCCGGCCTGGCTGCGGCCGACGACTCGGCGCTGTGGCAGCTGGCCGCGGGCGGCGTCAAGCCAGCGGAAAGCGCACCGTGAAGCGCGCCCCCGGCCCGTGCGGCGGCGCACGGCCGTTGGCGTCGTCCAGCAGCACCGTGGCGTGGTGCTTGTCGGCGATCTCGCGCACGATCGCCAGGCCCAGGCCGCTGCCGTTGGCCCCGCTGCCCAGCACCCGGTAGAAGGGCTGGAACACGTGTTCGCGCTCGGCCGCCGGAATGCCGGGGCCGGAGTCTTCCACCTCCAGCACCACCGCCTGGCCGAGCGGGTCGGGCGTGATGCGCGCCGTCACGGTGCCGCCACGCGGCGAGTACTGCAGCGCATTGTCGACGAGGTTGCGCACCAGCTCGCGCACCAGCACCGGATAGCCCGGGAAGTGCAACGTCGCTTCGCCGGGCGTGGGGCCTTCGTAGCCCAGGTCGATGCGCCGCTCCATTGCGCGCGGCACGAAGTCGCGCACCGTCTCGGTGGTGATCTGCGCCAGGCTCACCGGCTCGCGCTCGAGGCTGTGGCCGGGGTCGTCGGTGCGCGCCATCGCCAGCAGCTGGTTCACCATGTGCGCGGCGCGCTGGCTGGCCCAGGCGATCTGCTGCAGCGTGTGCTTCATCGCCTCGTCGCTGCCTTCGCCGCGGTCGATCTGGCGCTCGGCGATCTCGGCCTGCATGCGCAGCCCCGCCAGCGGGGTCTTCAGCTGGTGCGCAGCGTCGGCCAGGAAGTGGCGCTGCGCGGCCATCGACTGGTCCAGCCGCTGCAGCAGGTCGTTCACCGCACGGACCAGCGGCGCCACCTCCTCGGGCACTTCGATCTCGGGGATCGGGCTCAGGTCGCCGCTGTCGCGGCGGCGGATGCGCTGCTGCAGCAGCGCCAGCGGTCGGATGCCGCGCGCCAGCGCGAACCACACCAGCAGCACCGCCACCGGCAGGATCACGAACTGCGGCAGGATCACGCCCTTGATGATCTCGTTGGCGAGTTGCGTGCGCTTGCCGAGCGTCTCGGCCATCTGCACCAGCGCACCACGCTCGGAGCCCGGCGCGCCCAGCGGCAGCCACAGCGTGACCACGCGCACCGGCTCGTCGCGAATCGCGTCGTCGCGAAAGCGCAACTCGCTGGCCGAGGTTCCTTCGGCCGGCACGGGCAGCGTGTCGTCGCCGGCGATCAACTCGCCGCGCGGCCCCAGTACCTGGAAGTACAGCCGGTCGTCGCCGTCGCCGCGCATCAGCGCCAGCGCCAGCGCGCTGCGCTCGACGCGCGCGCGCAGCGCGTCGGCGCGCGGACTGCGTCCCGAGGCGTACTCGGACATCACCTCCTGCGCCAGCACGCGTGTCATCGCGCCGAGTTCGCCGTCGTAGGGGCGATTGGCGATGTTCTGCGCCACCAGCCAGGTGATGGCCAGGCTCATCGGCCACACGAAGAGCAGCGGCGCGAGCATCCAGTCGAGAATCTCGCCGAGCAACGAGACCTGCTCCCGGACGGGATGGAACGCGCTCGGGCCGATCAACTCGCGATCTTTTCCAGGCAGTAGCCCAGGCCGCGCACGGTGGCGATGCGCACCGGGCCTTGTTCGATCTTCTTGCGCAGGCGGTGGATGTAGACCTCGATGGCGTTGTTGCTCACCTCTTCGCCCCATTCGCACAGGCGCTCGACGAGCTGGTCTTTGCTGACCAGCCGGCCGGTGCGCTGCAACAGCACCTCCAGCAGGCCCAGTTCGCGCGCCGAGAGCTCGATCATCTGGTCGTTCAGGTAGGCCACGCGGCCGGTGGCGTCGAAGGTGAGCGGACCGTGTTTGATCAGACTGGTGGCGGTGCCCAGCACGCGCCGGCCCAGGGCGCGGACACGAGCCTCGAGTTCCTGCAGGGAGAACGGCTTGGCCATGTAGTCGTCGGCGCCCAGGTCCAGGCCCTTCACGCGCTGCTCGACGCTGTCGGCCGCGGTGAGGATCAGCACCGGCACCGACGAGCCGCGGCCGCGCAGCTTGCGCAGCACCTCGAAGCCGTGCAGCTTGGGCAGCCCCAGGTCGAGGATCACCAGGTCGAATTCATGCGCCGCCAGCGCCGCATCGGCCTCGCTGCCGCTGCCCACCTGGTCCACCGCGTAGCCGGCGGCGCGAAGCGATCGCAGCAAGCCGTCGACCAGCACCTGGTCGTCTTCGGCAATGAGGATGCGCACGGCTTGTCTCCTCTGGTTTCCGTGGGATTCTAGGCAGCTCCCCCGCTCGGGGGCCGGCTGCGATCACTCCTCGGAGGGGATCGTTTTCACCCCTGCGGGGGTACTGTACAAACATCCAGCTTTGGCGATAATGCGGCCGCATCGACACCCCGCTACCGCCCCACCGGAGAGACCCATGGACGCACCCGTCAAAGCCCTCAACACCGAAAAAGCCAAGGCGCTGCAAGCCGCGCTGGCGCAGATCGAAAAGCAGTTCGGCAAGGGCTCGATCATGCGCCTGGG
Organism: Rubrivivax sp.; assembly: GCA_031400795.1. Classification (GTDB taxonomy): domain Bacteria; phylum Pseudomonadota; class Gammaproteobacteria; order Burkholderiales; family Burkholderiaceae_C; genus Rubrivivax. The sequence continues at coordinate 22,921 of JANNQO010000337.1, forward strand.
CGATGGCGAGAAGATCGAGGACATCCAGGTCGTCTCCACCGGCTCGCTCGGCCTCGATATCGCGCTCGGTGTCGGCGGCCTGCCGCGCGGGCGGGTGGTCGAGATCTACGGCCCGGAGTCGTCGGGCAAGACCACGCTCACGCTGCAGGTCATCGCCGAGATGCAGAAGATCGCCGGCACCTGCGCCTTCATCGACGCCGAGCATGCGCTGGACGCGCAGTACGCGCAGAAGCTCGGCGTCAACCTGCAAGAGCTGCTGATCTCGCAGCCCGACACCGGCGAGCAGGCACTGGAGATCGTCGATGCGCTGGTGCGCTCGGGCTCGGTCGATCTGATCGTCATCGATTCGGTGGCCGCACTCACGCCGAAGGCCGAACTCGAAGGCGAGATGGGCGATTCGCTGCCGGGGCTGCAAGCGCGGCTGATGAGCCAGGCGCTGCGCAAGCTCACCTCCAACATCAAGAAGACCAACACGATGGTCATCTTCATCAACCAGATCCGCATGAAGATCGGCGTGATGTTCGGCAACCCCGAGACCACCACCGGCGGCAACGCGCTGAAGTTCTATGCCTCGGTGCGCCTGGACATCCGCCGCACCGGCAACATCAAGCGGGGCGAAGAGGTGATCGGCAGCGAGACCAAGGTCAAGGTGGTGAAGAACAAGGTGGCACCACCGTTCAAGACCGCCGAGTTCGACATCCTCTACGGCGAGGGCATCAGCCGCCAGGGCGAGATCATCGACATGGGCGTCGCCGCGCAGGTGCTCGAGAAGTCCGGTGCCTGGTACGCCTACAACGGCGAGAAGATCGGCCAGGGCAAGGACAACGCGCGCGAGTTCCTGCGCGAAAACGCAGACATCGCACGCGAGGTGGAAAACAAGGTGCGCGAGGCGATGGGCATTCCGCTGATGGGCGTGGCCGGGGAGTGAGGCGATGTGGGCTGCGCAGCCGCTTTCCTCGAAAGGACGCGCGCTGCGCTGGCTGGCCCAGCGCGAACACTCGCGGGCCGAACTGGAGCGCAAGCTGCGGCAGCATCTGGTGCGTCAGGCGCGCTTGGCCGATGGGCAAGCGCAGCAGGCCGAGTCCGTCGACATCGCGGCGCTGCTGGACGAACTCGAAGCCAAGGGGCTGCTCAGCGACGCGCGCACCGCCGAATCGCTGCTCGCCGGCAAGGGCCAGCGACTGGGCAGCCACCGCCTGAAGCAGGAGCTGCAACGCAAAGGCCTGGCCGCGCCGCTGGTGGCGCAGACCCTGGCCAAGGCGCGCGAGACCGAGATGCAGCGTGCGCAAGAACTCTGGCGACGCAAGTTCGGCACCCCCGCCGCCGATGCCGCAGGACGCGCTCGCCAGGCGCGCTTCCTGGCTGGGCGGGGCTTCTCGATGGAACTCATTGGCCGCGTCGTGCGCGGGCTCGACAGCGACGAGTAGAGTGCCCCCAGGCCGACGAAATACGTCGTCCGCCCCCCGAGGGGGCGAGTCAACTCGGGAGCGGCCCGTCGTTGACTCAGCGCTGCCGGGTTGCTGCGCAGCAGCATGCTACATTCCGCGCCGCTGCGCGCCGGCCAGGCAGACCGAGGAGCCCCCCCTTGAAGATCCACGAGTACCAGGCCAAGGAACTGCTGCGCGCGCACGGCGTGCCGGTGCCGCGCGGCTACCCGGCGTTCACCGTGCGCGAAGCCGAAGAAGCGGCGCAGAAGCTCGGCGGCAGCCTTTGGGTGGTGAAGGCGCAGATTCACGCCGGCGGTCGCGGCAAGGGCGGCGGCGTGAAGCTCGCGCGCTCGCTCGGCGAAGTCAAGGCGCTGGCCGGCCAGATCCTGGGCATGCAGCTGATCACACACCAGACCGGCGCGGCCGGCCAGAAGGTGCGCCGCCTGCTTGTCGAAGAGGGCGCCGACATCAAGAAAGAGTACTACGTCGCCGCGCTCACCGACCGCACCACGCAGAAGGTGGCGATGATGGCCTCCAGCGAAGGCGGCATGGACATCGAAGAGGTGGCGCACAAGACGCCCGAAAAGATCCTCAAGATCTTCGTCGACCCGCTGGTCGGCCTCACCGATGCCCAAGCGCTGCAGCTCGCCGCCGGCATTGGCGTGCCCGCCACGAGCCAGTCGCAAGCGGTGGACGTGCTGAAGAAGCTCTACGCTTGCTACATGGCCAGCGACGCCAGCCTGGCCGAGATCAACCCGTTGATCCTGGAAGGCTCGGGCGCCATCAAAGCCCTGGACGCCAAGTTCAATTTCGACAGCAACGCGCTGTACCGCCAGCCCGAGATCGTCGCCTGGCGCGACCTCGATGAAGAAGACCCGGCCGAGGTCGAGGCCAGCAAGTTCGACCTGAGCTACATCAGCCTGGTCGGCAACATCGGCTGCCTGGTCAACGGCGCGGGCCTGGCGATGGCGACGATGGACACCATCAAACTATTCGGCGGCGAGCCGGCCAACTTCCTCGACGTGGGCGGCGGCGCCACCGCCGAGAAAGTCACCGAGGCCTTCAAGATCATGCTCGCCAACAAGGGCGTGAAGGGCATCCTGGTCAACATCTTCGGCGGCATCATGAAGTGCGACACCATCGCCGAGGGCGTGATCGCAGCCTGCAAGGCGGTCAACCTGTCGGTGCCGCTGGTGGTGCGCATGAAGGGCACCAACGAAGACCTGGGCAAGAAGCTGTTGGCCGAAAGCGGCCTGCCGATCATCAGTGCCGACACGATGGCCGAGGCCGCGACCAAGATCGTCGCCGCCGTCAAGTAGTCCAGCCGGCCGCGCCCATCCCCTCGGGGGATCGGGTGCGGTACTCCGCACACGAGGGGTCCACATGAGCATCTTCATCGACAAGAACACCCGCGTCATCACGCAGGGCATCACCGGCAAGACCGGCCAGTTCCACACCAAGGGCTGCCAGGCCTACGCCAACGGCAGACAGTGTTTCGTCGCCGGTGTCAACCCGAAGAAAGCCGGCGAGAGCTTCGAAGGCATTCCCATCCACGCCAGCGTGAAAGACGCGAAGGCCGCCTCCGGCGCCACCGTCAGCGTGATCTACGTGCCGCCGGCCGGCGCCGCCGATGCGATCTGGGAGGCCGTCGAGGCCGAGCTGGACCTGGTCATCTGCATCACCGAAGGCATTCCGGTCAAGGACATGCTGATCGTGCGCAACAAGATGACGCTGAAAGAGTCGCAAGGCGGCAAGAAGACGCTGCTGCTCGGCCCCAACTGCCCGGGCCTGATCACGCCCGAAGAGATCAAGATCGGCATCATGCCCGGCCACATCCACCGCAAGGGTCGCATCGGTGTGGTCAGCCGTTCGGGCACGCTGACCTACGAGGCGGTGGCGCAACTCACCGAGATCGGCCTGGGTCAATCCAGCGCGGTGGGCATCGGCGGCGACCCGATCAACGGCTTGAAGCACATCGACGTGATGAAGGCCTTCAACGACGACCCCGGGACGGATGCCGTGATCATGATCGGCGAGATCGGTGGCCCCGACGAAGCCGAAGCCGCGCGCTGGTGCAAGGCGAACATGAAGAAGCCCATCGTCGGCTTCATTGCCGGCGTCACCGCGCCGCCCGGCAAGCGCATGGGCCATGCCGGCGCGCTGATCTCCGGCGGCGCCGACACGGCCGACGCCAAGCTGGCGATCATGGAAGAGTGCGGCTTCAAGATCACGCGCAATCCCAGCGAAATGGCGCGGCTGTTGAAGGCCATGCTCTGATCCTGCCCGCCGGCGCGCGAATCTGTAGTTCCCGCAGTAGCGCCGCCCAAGGCGCTGCCTACACTTCATCGGCTCGATCACTCCACGGACGCGCCCGATGGACACCTTGATGCAACCCGAGTTCTGGATCGCTGTCGGCCAGATCATCCTCATCGACATCCTGCTCGGCGGCGACAACGCGGTGGTCATCGCGCTGGCCTGCCGGCAGCTGCCGCCGGCAGTGCGCACCAAAGGCATCCTGTGGGGCACTGCGGGTGCGATCGTGCTGCGCGTGATCCTGATCTTCTTCGCGCTGACGCTGCTCGCCATCCCCTACCTGAAGATCGTCGGCGCGGTGCTGTTGCTGTGGATCGGCGTCAAGCTGCTGGTGCCCGACGACGAAGGCCACGGCGACATCCAGGCCTCCGACAAGCTGTGGGCGGCGGTGAAGACCATCGTCATCGCCGACTTGGTGATGAGCATCGACAACGTCATCGCCATCGCCGGCGCTGCCGAGAGCGCCGGCGGCGACCACAAGATGCCGCTGGTGATCTTCGGCTTGCTGGTCTCGATCCCGATCATTGTCTGGGGCAGTCAGCTCGTCATCAAGCTGATGGACCGCTTCCCGATCATCATCACGCTGGGCGGCATGCTGCTCGGCTGGATCGCCGGCACGATGGCCGTTACCGACCCCGCGCTGGCGCCGTGGATGCCGTTCGATGCACCGGCACGTCCCGGCGCCGCGCCCGAGGTGCTGGCCAGCGTGCGCTACGGCACGGGCCTGGCCGGCGCGCTGCTGGTGCTGGCCATCGGCTGGGTTCTGAAGCGCCGCGCCAAGCCTGCCGGCACCGCCGACGCCGCCTGAACGCCACCGCAGCGATGCCGCAGACCTTCGGCCCGTACCGCATCGTGCGGTCGCTGGGTGAAGGCGGGCAAGGCCGCGTCTACCTCGCACACGATCCGATCACCGACGCGGCAGTGGCACTGAAGATCGTGCCTCTGCCCGCGGAGCCCGCAGCCGCCAACGCCGTGCGCGGACGTTTTCTGGCCGAGGCCTATGCGGCGGCCAAGCTCGTGCATCGGCACATCGCCCACGTGGTGGCCGCTGGCGAGCAAGACGGCCAGGGCTGGCTGGCGATGGACTACGCGCCCGGCGTGAGCCTGCGCCGCTACGTGCACGCGGGCCGCCTGCTGCCCGAGCCGCTGGTGCTGCACGCCGGCCGCTGCGTCGCGCTGGCTCTGGCGCACGCGCATGCGATGGGCGTCGTGCACCGCGACGTGAAGCCGTCCAACGTCATCGTGCACTGGCCGCTGAAGCTGGTGAAGCTCACCGACTTCGGTGTCGCGCGCAGCGCCGACGCCCAGGCCACGGGCACCGGCGTCGTGCTCGGCACCCCCGCCTACCTGGCGCCCGAACAGCTCGCCGGAGCCGCGCCACAGCCGCGTACCGATCTGTACGCGCTGGGTGTGACGCTGTTCGAGCTGCTCAGCGGGCAGCTGCCGTTCGCCGCGGCGTCGATGGGCGAGCTGTTGCGCGACGTGGCGCAGGTCCCGGCGCCCGATGTGCGCAGCTTGGCGCCGCAGGTCTCGGCGGGTTTGGCCGCAGTGGTGGCGGAGCTGTTGCGCAAGGCCGCCGCCGATCGCCCGGCGTCTGCCGACCGTGTGGCACAGCGGCTGGCTGAGTTGACGCCGCCGCCGTGACCGGCCGCTGCGAGCCGCCGGGCGTGCCGAGTTCACGCCGCTCGCGCTGTTCAGGGCAACGCCGGGTGCGGTGGCAAGGGGGTGCGAGGCACAATGCCCGTTCCTCCTGCCCGCATCGCCTGCGTTCGCACCTCGCATCCATGCCCATCGAGTTCCATGCCGCGCTGGATCCCGGTCGCGCGCGCAGCAACAACGAAGACTCGGTGGCCGTCGAGCAAGACGCCGCGCTGGCCGTGCTGGCCGACGGCATGGGCGGCTACAACGCCGGCGAGGTGGCCAGCCACATGCTCACCTCGTTCGTCGCCAACGAACTCGGGCGCTGGCTGCGCGAGGCCAGCCGCCGGGCCGGCGACGCCGACGTGCGCCGCGCCATGGACATCTGCGTCGACAACGCGAACCGCGCGATCTTCAACGCCGCCAACGCCAACCCGCAATACGCCGGCATGGGCACGACGCTGGTGCTGGTGGTGTTCCGCGAATCGCGCCTGCTGGTCGGCCATGTCGGCGATTCGCGCTGCTACCGCATGCGCGCCGGGCGGCTGCAGCAGATCACGCGCGACCACTCGCTGCTTCAGGAGCAGATCGACGCCGGGCTCATCACCGTCGAGCAGGCCGCCTTCTCGGCGAACAAGAACCTGGTGACGCGCGCCGTGGGCGTGGAAGACACCGTGCTGCTCGAGACGCACCAGCACGAACTGCAGCTCGGCGACCTGTACCTGCTGTGCTCCGATGGCTTGTCGGACATGCTCGACGATGCAAGCATCGCGCAGGTGCTGCTGGCCTACGATTCGCTGGCCGCTGCGGCACAGGCCCTCATCGATGCTGCCAACGAGGCAGGGGGAAAGGATAATATCTCGGTCGTACTGGCGCGCATCGGCAACGGCGGTGCGGCATCAGCGAAGTCCTGGTGGCCGTTCAATCGCTGAAAACTACAGCAGTGATGCAAACAAAGCGTTCGAAGCGCGGGGGTTGACAACGCATGGGCAAGCTGGTCGTTTCGCTCGACGGAGTCGTGATCAAGGAAGTCCAGATCACGAAGGACAAGACGACGCTCGGACGCCGGCCTTACAACGACATCGTCATCGACAACCTGGCCGTCAGCGGCGAGCACGCGGTGCTGCAGATG
>JANNQO010000338.1:0-1993 GCA_031400795.1 Rubrivivax sp.
CAGCGCCGCGGCTTCGACAATCGCCACCGCTTCAGACACCGTGTTCACCACCTGTGTCTGATCGCGCGACAGCGGTTCGATGCAGTAGGTGAGGCCGAAGCGGGCCGCGCATTCGCCGGCAGCCACCCATGCCTCGGTCGCGCGCGCCAGCGCATCTGCCGCGGTCTGGCCCGGCTGCGGATTGCGCTGGGCCGGCGAGCCGTGCACCAGATAGCCGCCACCGAGTTGCGCGCACAGCTCGATCAGGCGCTGCACGGCGGCGGAAGTGCGTGCACGAACGGCCGCATCAGGGTGGCTGATCGACAAGCCCTTCGGCGCCACCAGCAGCCAATGCAGCCCGCTGATCACCAGGCCATGATCTCGCGCGATCGTGACCCATAACGCCGCCTGGGCATCAGTGATGGTCGTCGGGTCGTCGGCCAGCGTGTAGGGCGCAACTTCGAGCGCACGGTAGCCGAGCTTCGCAGCGTAAGCACATTGTTCGGCGAAGCTCCAAGGCGCCAGCACCTCGTTGCACAGGGCCAGGCGCTCGATCATGCTGTTCTCCAGCGGGCCAACCACTTGCGCACCGCCGAGAACTGCGACAGCAGCATCACCAACACCAGCAGCGCCAGCGCCGCGCTGATCGGCCGTGTGAAGAACGGCTCCAGGCTTCCGTCGGACAGCACCAGCCCGCGCCGCAGCGACTTGTCGACGATGTCGCCGAGCACCAGCCCCAGCACGAACGGCGCGACCGGGAAACCGCGCCGCCGCAGCAGGTAGCACACGATGCCCACCACCAGCATCACCCAGACGTCGAAGAGCCGCTGCGTGATCGAATACGAGCCGAGCACGCAGAGCACGAAGACGATCGGCATGATCACTTCGCGCGGCACCTTCAGCACCCACAGCATCGGCCGCACCAGGATCAGCCCGAAGACGAGGATCGCGAGCGTGGCCACCAGCGTGATGCCGACCACGTCGTAGATGAATTGCGGCTGGTTCACCATCAACATCGGACCAGGCTGCGCGCCGTGGATGATCATCGCCGCCATCAGCACCGCGGCCGGTGCCGAGCCCGGAATGGCCAGCGCCAGCGCCGGGATCAGCGCGCCGGGGATGGCGGCGTTGTCGCCGGTCTCAGCGGCGATCAGGCCGTCGATCGAGCCCTTGCCGAACAGTTCTTTCTCGCGGCTGGCGCGCTTGGCGGCGGCGTACGACGACCAGGCCGCCATGTCCTCGCCCACGCCGGGCAGGATGCCGATGAAGACACCGATCAGGCCCGAGCGCAGGATGGTGCGCCAGTAGCGCAGCAAGTCGGCGATCTTCGGCAGTACCGAGTCGGTGGAGTTCGGCAAGGCCTTCAGCTTCGGGTCGCCCATCACGGTGAGGATCTCGGCGAAGCCGAACGCGCCGACGAGTGCCGGGATCAATCCGATGCCGCCGGTCATCGCGTTCTGCCCGAAAGTGAAGCGTTCGTGGGCATGGATCGGGTCCAGGCCGATGGTGGCGACGAACAGGCCCAAGAGCCCCATCAGCCAACCCTTCAACGGGTTCGATCCGGTGAGGCTGCCCGACATCATCACGCCAGCCATGCCGAGCCAGAAGAACTCGAAAGCGCCGAACTTCAGCGCCGTCTCGGCGAGCAGCGGCGTGAACATCGCCAGGCACAACACGCCGAACAGTGAGCCGGCCACCGAACCCGTTGTCGCGATGCCCATCGCCCGCCCGGCCTGGCCCTGGCGCGCGAGCATGTTGCCGTCCAGGCAGGCCGCGGCGTTGGCAGCGGTGCCGGGGATGTTGAGCAGGATCGCGGTGCGGCTGCCGCCGTAAATCGCACCGACGTAGACGCACACCAGCACCAGGATCGCGTCGTTGGGCGCCATCTTGATGGTCAGCGTGGTGAACAGCGCCACGCCCAACGTGGCCGAGAGCCCGGGCAGCAGGCCGATGACGATGCCGGCGAGCGTGGCGCCGAGTGCGTAGGCGATCTGCCACGGGCCGGCCAGCGTGG
>JANNQO010000339.1:0-20808 GCA_031400795.1 Rubrivivax sp.
CGCTTTCCAATCCGCCCTTTGGCGTGGAATGGAAAAAGATTGAGCGGGAAATTCGCAAGGAAGCACACCGATCAGCAGCACCCGCCGCCGCGCCAGCGCCACGCCGGCGTTGTGCTCGATGTCGCGCAGCAGGCCGACGCCGTCGGTGTTGTCGCCGGACCAACCGCCGGCCTCGCGCTTCAGCACATTGGCGGCCTGCGCCAGCTCGGCGCGCTCGCTGCGCCGCACCGCCAGCGCGCAGGCGCGGAACTTGAACGGCACGGTGACGTTGCAGCCGCGCCCGCCACGCTCGGCAAAGGCTTGCAGCGCGGCGTCGAAACCTTCCAGCGCACACAGCTCGCGGCCGTAGGCCAACGCCTGCCCCGTCTGTCGCGCGAACTCGGCGTGGATAAACGGGCTCTGGCTGTGCGCGACGGGGTTGCCGAGCACGAGGTAGTTGTCGATCGAGTCTTGGTTCATCGGCCCGTGGTGCTGCTGAGCGAGGTCTCCAAGCCATCCTCGCGCGTGAATCGAAAGCGCGAGGTGACGACGATCTGGTCGGCCTGCAGGCGCATCGCCGTGCTGAAGCCGCCGAACGGTGCGGCGGCATGCACGATCGCCACCGCTTGCTGGTCGAGGGTGCGCGAGTTCGAACGGCGCACGATCTCGGTTTCCACCACCAGGCCGAGCGTGTCGACGGTGACGTTCATCGTCAGCTCTCCGTAGAGTTTGCGCCCGCGGTGTTCGGGAAAGTTGCGTGTGCCACGGTCTTCGATGCGCCGGCGCAGCGCGTCGTAGTAGAGGGCGTAGACCTCCTCGCGTGTGGCCGGGCTGATGTAGCGCTTCTTGGGCCGCGCGTTTTCGTCGTTGATGCGCTTTTCGATCTCGGCCAGCAGCTTGAGCAGCTGGCGGCGGCGCTCGTCCTGCTCGACATCCTTGGGCGTGTCGGCCTCGCGCCGCGGGTCAGGCGGCGGCAATGAAGCCAGCTCACGGCGGATCTGCGCCAGCAGCTGCTGCTGTTCTTCCTGCAGCTGATCGATGCGGCGGCGCGACTCTTCGGGCGCTTCGCCCAGTTCCATCGTCGGCGAGGCGGGCAACGGCGACGTGGCACGGCCCCGCGCCGCGTCGCCACCGCCGGCCAGGCTCGCCTGAGCGATGGCTTGCGCCTGCACCGGCGCTTCGTTGGAGCGCGCGTTGACCAGGATCACTTCGAGCGGCGTGTCCTGGAAAACGCGGTTGAAGGCCTCGGGGGCGGCGAAGCGAAAGCCGATCAGCGCGGCATGCACCGCCGCCGAGAAGAGCAGCGCCCAGTGCAGCGCGTTGAATCGCCGCCACACCCCTTGGCGCAGCCAGGCTCGCCGGGTGGCGCGCGACGTCGCACCGCGCTCAGGGCGCGGCGGCGTTGCCGGCGTCCGCGCTGCCGGCTTGGGCAGCGGTGCCGGCCGCGTGGGCCGTTTCGATCGCTTGCGCATCGGTCTCGTCGAGGGCTATGGCCAGTTTCAGCGCGGGCGCGCTGTCGGCGTCGTCGTCGTCATTGTCTTCGGCCGCTGCATCGTCCACAGCGGCCACACCGTCCAGCCGTGCGACGAGTTGCGCGAACACCTCCAGCGTCAACAGGTCCTGACCGGTCAGGCGCACGCGCACCCGCGCGCCGCGCGGCATCGACTCGGCGCCCGGCACGCGAAATACCAGCGGCAGCGTCTCGGCACGCACCAGGCCATGGCTCATCACGGCGGCGTCGAGTTCCTGTACGCCTTGTTGTTGCAGCCAGCGCAGTGTCCAGAAGCGCTCCACGCCGTGCTGGAAGTCGTTGTACGCGGCGTAGGTGGCGTCGAAGTTCGAGACGATCGCCATCAGCGCGGTGTCTTTGGGCTTGAAGGGCGCAGCGAGCGCCGCCGTCATGCCGTGGCGTACGCAGGCGATCAACTGCCACTGGTTGACCAGATCGACATAGCGCCGCAGCGGCGAGGTGGCCCAGCTGTACTGCGCGACACCCATGCCGGCGTGCGGCGCGGGGCGGGTGCCCATGCGCACCTTGATGCCCGGCGCCAGGCTCGCCTGGCTGCGGTAGATGCCCGGCACCGAGCGTTCGGCGAGCCAGCCGCCCCAGGTGCTGTTGGCCAGGATCATCGCCTCGGCGACGATCAGGTCCAGCGGCGCGCCGCGCTTGCGCACGCTGATGCTCACCGTCTCGCTGCCTTCCGGTTCGGCGCTGTTTCCCGTCAGGCGGAAGTTGTAGTCGAGGCGGTTGAAGGTCTCGGGCTTGCCGCGTACCACCTCGCGCCGCGCCTTGCAGGCCAGCGCGAGGCGGTGGCAGAAAGCGAGTTCGGCGGCGAACGGGTAGTCGGCCGGAGCCTCACCGTGCAGTGAAGCTTCGGTGATGACGTCGTCGAGCTGGTCATGTCGAAGGTTGGCGGCGATCGGCACGAGTTCCAGCTTCGTCTCATGGCCGCGCAGCTCGAGCGTCGCCTCGTCGATCGTCAGGTACAGGCTCAAGCCCGGGCAATCGCGCCCCTCGGTGAGCGTGCAGCGCTGCACCAGCGCGTCGGGCAGCATGGTGATCTTCCAGCCCGGCATGTAGACCGTGGACAGGCGCTCGCGCGCCACGCGATCCCACGGCGAGTCGGGCTTGATCGCCAGGCCAGGCGCGGCGATGTGCACGCCCAACGTCACGGTGCCGGAGCCCAGGCCCTGCACCGAGAGCGCGTCGTCGATCTCGGTGGTGGCCGAGTCGTCGATCGAGAAGGCCTGCACCGCGGCCAGCGGCAGTTGCTCGTCGCCGCCGTCGGGCATCGCGAGCGCGGGAAAGGCCGTGCCTTGCGGGAACTGCTCGAACAGAAAGCGCCGCCAGTGGAACTGGTAGGGGCTGTCGATAGCCCCGGCGCCTTGCAGCAACTCCAGCGGCGCGCGCTTGCTGCGCTTGGCGGCTTCGACCACCGCCTTGTACTCGGCGCCGTTCTTGTCGGGCTTGAAGAGGATGCGGTAGAGCTGCTCGCGCACCGGCGCGGGGCAGCGGCCCAGCACGAGCTCGTCGGTCCAGGCCTCGATCTGCTCGGCGAGCTGGCGCTTGCGCTCGATGCCCAACAGCGCCGCCTTGACGATCTCTTGCGGCGCCTTCTTGAACTGACCTTTGCCGCAGCGGCGGAAGTAGTGCGGCGCGTCGAACAGGCGAAACAGCGCGGCCGCCTGCTTGTCGGCGCCGGCCGCCGCATCGAAGTATTCGCGCGCCAGGTCCGCGAATCCGAACTCGCCTTCGGGCGCGAACTCCCAAGCCAGGTCGAGGTCGATCTCGGGCGCGAGCGCTTGCGCTTGCGCGAACAACTCGGCCGGCGCAGGCGCAGCGAAACGCAGCAACGCGTTCGCAGCTTTCACCTTCACTCGCTTGCCCGATTCGAGCTCGACTTGAATCGAACTCTCGGCCTCCGACATCACCCGCCCGGCGTGGAACTTGCCGGCGTCTTCGAAAAGCACATACATCGGGGGATTGTCTACAGATGCAGGAAAGTGATCAGCGCGGGCAAGTGATCGTCGAAGTCCGACAGCGCATGGTCGCTGCCGTCGATGAGTCGCATCGACGCTTTCGTGTAGCGCGCGCTCATCTCGGACCAGTCGAGCAGCTCGTCACCTTTGGCGATGATCGCGAGGCATCGCCCGGCGTGTGCCAGTTCGCCGGGCGCCATGGTGCGCAGTTCGTCGACGTAGTCGGCGCGGAAGACGAATTGCCGACGCGGGTCGTGGTACGAGGTCTGCTCGCCGATGTGGCGGGCCAGGTCGCGCGCGGGGTCGATGGCCGGGTTCAAGACAACCGCCGGACAGCCGAAGCGCTCGGCCACGACCGTGGCGTAGAAGCCGCCGAGCGAACTGCCGATCACGGCCATGCGTTCGATCGGCCAGCCCGCGAGACCTGCCTCGACAAGCGTCAACGCCTCGTGCGGTGACGGCGGCAACTGCGGGCACCACCAGTGCACATCGGGCCGGTGCGCCGCGAGCCAGGCGCGCACGCGTTCGGCCTTGAACGACTTCGGCGAGGAGCGGAAGCCGTGCAGGTAGAGCAGGTGCGTCGGCCCTCCTGGAAGGCTCATCGCGCGTGGGCCTTCAGCGCATCGAGCAGCTTGCCGTGGATGCCGCCGAAGCCGCCGTTGCTCATCGCCAGCACGTGGTCGCCTGGCCTGGCTGCCGCGACGATGCGCGCCACCAGCGCATCGACGCTGTCGGCCACCACGGCGCTGGCTCCGATCGGCGCGAGCGCTTCGGCTGCGCTCCAGCCATAAGGTCCTTGCAGGCAGAACGACAGATCGGCTTCTTCCAGTGCCCAGGGCAGTTGCGCTTTCATCGTGCCCAGCTTCATCGTGTTCGAACGCGGCTCGAAGACGGCCAGGATGCGCTGCGTGGGCCCGAGTTTGCGGCGCAGGCCGTCGATCGTCGCGCGCATCGCCGTGGGGTGGTGCGCGAAGTCGTCGTAGACCCTCACGCCGCCCGCTTCGCCGCGCAGCTCCAGGCGCCGGCGCACGTTCTGAAAGCGCGACAGCGCCGCCGCCGCCGCTTCGGGCGTCACGCCGACATGCTCGGCCGCGGCGATCGCCGCCAGCGCATTGAGCTGGTTGTGCTCGCCCAGCAGCGGCCAGTCGATGCGCGCGATCCTCAGGCTGCCGCGCAGCACGTCGAAAGCATGCGGCTCGCCGCGCGCGCGCAGGCCACCGGGCTCTTCGCGGCGCGCGCCGAAGCGCTGCACCTCGCTCCAGCAGCCGCGTTGCAGCACGCGTTGCAAAGCCTCGTCGCGCGCGTTGACGACGATGCGGCCGCTCGTGGGCACGGTGCGCACGAGATGGTGGAACTGCGTCTCGATCGCGGCCAAGTCGGGGAAGATGTCGGCGTGGTCGAGTTCGAGGTTGTTGAGGATCGCGGTGCGCGGCCGGTAGTGCACGAACTTGCTGCGCTTGTCGAACAGCGCGGTGTCGTATTCGTCGGCTTCGATGACGAAGTGTTTGCCCGCGCCCAGTCGCGCCGAGACGCCGAAGTTCAGCGGCACGCCGCCGACCAGAAAGCCCGGCTGCATCCCGGCGCAGTCGAGGATCCAGGCCAGCATCGCCGTGGTCGTCGTCTTGCCGTGCGTGCCGGCCACCGCCAGCACGTGGCGGCCGTGCAGCAGCTGGTCTGCCAGCCACTGCGGCCCGCTGGTGTACCGCGCACCGGCGTCGAGGATCGCCTCCAGCAGCGCATTGCCGCGCGTCACCACGTTGCCGACGACGAACTGGTCGGGCGCGAGCGCCAGCTGGTCGGCGCTGAAGCCTTCGATCAGCTCGATGCCCAGCGCGCGCAGCTGCTCGCTCATCGGCGGGTAGACGTTGGCATCGCAGCCCGTCACGCGGTGCCCGGCGTCGCGCGCCAGCGCCGCCAGGCCCCCCATGAAGGAGCCGCAAATGCCCAGCAGGTGAATGTGCATCGAGGCATTCTAGGCAGGGGGTCCGCACGCGCTTCGGATAATCCCGACCCTTGAATCAGCGCCGGGCGGCCTTACTGTGCCGGGTTGTCCGAGATTTCCACTGCAACCACACCATGAACAAACACGCCTTCCAAGCCGAGGTGAAGCAGATCCTGCACCTCGTCACGCATTCGCTCTACGCCAACAAGGAGATCTTCCTGCGCGAGCTGATCTCCAACGCGTCGGACGCCTGCGACAAGCTGCGCTTCGAGGCGCTGGACCGTCCCGAACTGTTCGAAGACGCGCCGGCGCTGGACGTGCGCATCCTGGTCGACAGCGCGGCGAGGACGATCACCGTGCGCGACAACGGCATCGGCATGAGTTCAGAGGAAGCCATCGCGCACCTGGGCACCATCGCCAAGAGCGGCACGCGGGAGTTCATGGCCAAGTTGGAAGGCGAACAGAAGAAAGACGCGAACCTGATCGGACAGTTCGGCGTGGGCTTCTATTCGGGCTTCATCGTCGCCGACTCGATCACCGTCGAAAGCCGCCGCGCTGTCTTGCCGCATGAAGAAGGCGTGCGCTGGGCCAGCGAAGGCAGCGGCGAGTTCGAGGTCGAGACGATCACACGTCGCGCACGCGGCACCGACGTGATCCTGCACCTGCGCGACGGCGAAGACGAGTTCCTCGCGGCGTGGAAGCTGCGCTCGATCATCGGCAAGTACTCCGACCACATCTCGCTGCCGATCCTGATGGTCAAGCAGAAATGGGACGAGGAGAAGAAGGAACAGGTCACTACGGACGAGTGGGAAACGATCAACAAGGCCGCGGCGCTTTGGACACGGCCGAAGAGCGACATCACCGACGCGCAGTACCAGGAGTTCTACAAACAGATCTCTTACGACCAGGATCCGCCGCTGGCCTACACGCACAACCGCGTCGAGGGCCGCACCGAGTACACGCAGCTGCTCTTCGTGCCCGGCAAGGCGCCCTTCGACCTGTGGAACCGCGAAAAGCGCGGCGGCGTCAAGCTCTACGTCAAGCGTGTCTTCATCATGGATGACGCCGAAGCGCTGATGCCCGTGTACCTGCGCTTCGTCAAAGGCGTCATCGATTCCAGCGACCTGCCGCTGAACGTGAGCCGCGAGTTGCTGCAGGAGAACCGCGACGTGAAGGCGATCCGCGAGGGCAGCACGAAGCGCGTGTTGTCGATGCTCGAGACCCTGGCCGACAGCGAAGACGCCGCCGAGCGTGAGAAGTACGCGAAGTTCTGGAAGGACTTCGGCGCCGTGCTGAAAGAAGGCATCGGCGAGGACCATGCCAACCAGGAGCGCCTGGCCAAGCTGCTGCGCTTCGCGTCGACGCACGGCGACGACGGGCAAGATGGCAAGGTTCGGCTGGCCGACTACGTGAAGCGCATGAAGGAAGGCCAGGAAGCGATCTACGTCATCACCGCCGACACGCTGGCCGCCGCCAAGAGCAGCCCGCAGCTGGAGATCTTCCGCAAGAAGGGCATCGAGGTGCTGCTGCTCACCGACCGTGTCGACGAATGGATGCTGTCGCACTTCTACGAGTTCGAAGGCCACCCGCTGCAAAGCGTGGCCAAGGGCGCGTTCGACCTCGGCAAGCTGCAGGACGAAGACGAGAAGAAACGCTCCGAAGAAACCGCGACGCGGTTCAAACCGGTGCTGGAGCGCTTGCAGTCAGCGCTGAAGGAGCGCGCTAAGGACGTGCGCACGACCACGCGCCTGGTCGACTCACCCGCTTGCCTGGTGGTGGAAGAAGGCGACATGAGCGGCCACCTCGCGCGGCTGTTGAAGCAGGCCGGGCAAAGCGGCCCGAAGACGCTGCCGATCCTGGAGGTGAACGCCGAGCATGCGCTGCTGCGTCGCTTGGGCGACACCGGGGACGAGGCGCGCTTTGCCGACCTGGCGCAGGTGCTCTTCGACCAGGCCTTGCTCGCCGAAGGCGGCCAGCTCGAGGACCCCGCGGCCTACGTGCAGCGCATCAACCGCATGCTGGTCGGCGCGGCCTGATCAGACGCGGACCGCCGGTTCGGCCATCGATTCAAGCTGCTCGCGCAGCTGCGTGACCTGCTGCGACCAGTAGGCCGAACTGCCGAAGAATCCGAAGGCACGCGGGAACGCCGGGTCGCTCCAGCGCTCTGCCAGCCAGGCGCTGTGGCGCAGCATGCGCAGGCTGCGCAGCGGCTCGATCAGCGCCAGCTCGCGCACGTCGAAGTCACCGAACTGGGCATAACCTTCGAGCAACAGCGACAGCTGCCAGGCCATCGAACGCCGGTCGCCCGAGACGAGCATCCAGACGTCCTGCACCGCGGGGCCCATGCAGGCGTCGTCGAGGTCGACGAGGTGCGGGCCGCTGTGCGGTGGATCGTGGCGCCACAGCACGTTGCCGAGGTGGCAATCGCCGTGCAGGCGCAGCGTGCCGCGGGGCGGCGTGGCGGCAAACGCGGCGCCGATCGCTTCCACCACCGCCTGGCTGACCTGCGCCCAGGCGCCTTGCACATCGCCGGCGACGAAACCACCCTCGAGCAGCGCTGAACGTGCACGCGCCGCATCGACCGCCGGATCCATTCGGTAGCGATGCTCGAAAGGGCGCAGCCGCCCCACGGCATGCAAGCGGCTCAGGAAGCGGCCGATCTGCAGCAGCGTCGCGTCGTCCTCGAGTTCGGGCTCGCGGCCGGCGCAGCGCATCGCCACGGCCAAGCGGTGCAGCACGCCGTCGATCTCGAAGCGCGCGAGCGTCGCGGGTGAGCCGATGGCCGGCCCCGACAGCACGAGCGGCGGTACCACGGGCACTTCGGCCGCGGCGAGTTCCAGTGCCAGCGCATGTTCTTCGAGGATCTGCGCGTCGCTCCAGCGCCCGGGCCGGTAGAACTTGGCCACCACCGCGCGGCCGTCGTCGAGAAAGATCTGGAAGACGCGGTTCTCGTACGAATTCAGCTGGAGGATGCGACCGTCACCGGGCAGGCCGGCGTCGGCCAGGCAGTCAAGCACGCGCTGCGGGGTCAGTGTCTCGTAGGGGTGAGCGCGCAATGCCAATGCCGGTCAATGACGCGGTCAATGACGCAGCGGGGGCGCGGCATGCAGCGGTGGCACGCTGCTGCCCCGGGTGCTGTCCTCACTCACCGGCAACGCACCAGCGGCGCGCAGGGCCCCGAAGTCGGAAATCGTGGCGTTCTCGCCGAGGCGCCCGCCGGGCGCGAAGAACGAATCCTGGAAGAAGGTCGAGTCCTGCCAAAGCGTGGTGCGCCGGCGTGCGCCGGCCGCGGTTCCGATCGGCGGCGTGGCGTCGCGCGATGCGGCCCCGCCGCGCGCGGCCTGCGGCCCGCGTGATGCGGCCAGGCTCTGCGGCACGAGCAACTGCAACTCGGCCAACGAGGGCAGGTGGTCGACCGGGCAGCGCAGGTAGCGCACCCGGCAGGCACCAAGCACCGACTGCTTGATCTGCACCGAGCGCCGCGAAAAGCTGCGATCGGAATCGAGATCGATCGCGGCCAGCACGCGACCGTTGGCGCTGCACACCGCAAACGTGACGTGGATCGAGCCGAGCAACTCGTACCAGAAGCGCACCTCCAGCGGATCGGCGGGCTGGCAAAAGCGCACCAGCGGCAGCTTCGACAGCACGATGTGGTGCGGCAGTGCGTCGCGCAACTGGCGGTAAGCGCGCCGCTCGTCGGCGTTGAATACCGGCCGTGCAGTCAGCGCCCACTCCAACGGAAGCGCTTGCTTCTGCGTGTGGCGCTGCCGTACCCAGGCCAGCACCCCCGCAGCGAACAGCAACACGGCGGAAAGGCTGGCCAGGATCCACGGCAAGAGGGGCGGGGCGGCAGATGCGGTCGACAAGATCTCATCCCTGCAGGCGTTGTATGGCTCGCCGCAGCATCGTAGCCGCGTCGGAGGGCAACCATCATCCCGCATGCGCGGGCAGTCGCCCATCCGCGGTGCCCCCAGGGTGGGGATGAAAATTGTGACAAGCGCGGGGCCGCGACTTGCTGCGCGCCACGAGCGCCACCATCGACAGGCATTCATCTCGTAATAGAATCGCCGGCTTTCCCCGAAGCGGCCGGGAAATCCGTTCGACCCCGAGAGGCCACCAGCACAAGCGGCACCGATGGGCGAGCGGCAATCAATGGAAGTGCCAGATGGCACATGCCGCGAGTCTCCAACCCGAAAGACCCTCATGAAGACCTTCAGCGCCAAACCGGCCGAGGTGAAGCACGAGTGGTATGTGATTGACGCCACCGACAAGGTGCTCGGACGTGTTGCCAGCGAAGTGGCACTCCGTTTGCGCGGCAAGCACAAGGCCATCTACACGCCTCACGTCGACACCGGCGATTTCATCGTCATCGTCAATGCGGAAAAGATCCGCGTCACCGGCTCCAAGGCCACCGACAAGATCTACTACCGCCACAGCGGCTACCCGGGCGGCATCTACGCCACGCCGTTCAAGGACATGCAGGCCAAGCACCCCGGCCGCGCGATCGAGAAGGCCGTCAAGGGCATGCTGCCCAAAGGCCCACTCGGCTACGCGATGATCAAGAAGCTCAAGGTGTACGCCGGTGCCACGCACCCGCACACCGCACAGCAACCCAAACCTTTGGCGCTTTGAGGACAGACCGATGATTGGAACTTGGAACTACGGCACCGGCCGTCGCAAATCCTCGGTGGCGCGTGTCTTCCTGAAGCGGGGCACAGGCCAGATCGTCGTCAACGGCAAGGCCGTCGAACAGTACTTCGGCCGCCAGACTTCGATCATGATCGTCAAGCAGCCGCTGCTCTTGACGACCAACGACGGGGTCTTCGACATCAAGGTCAACGTGCATGGCGGCGGCGAATCGGGCCAGGCCGGCGCGGTGCGCCACGGCATCACGCGAGCGCTGATCGACTACGACGTGGCGCTGAAACCCGATCTGAGCCGCGCCGGCTTCGTGACGCGCGACGCGCGTGAGGTCGAGCGCAAGAAGGTCGGCCTGCACGGCGCTCGCCGCCGCAAGCAGTTCAGCAAGCGCTGACCAGGCTGCATCGGGTGGCCAAGGCTGCCCGATGCTTCGCCGATGCGCTGGAAACTCCTTCGCCGCCGCCTCTCGGTGAGTGCTCCGAGGGTCATCGTGCGCAGCCATCTGCCTTGGCCGCTGCGCTGGGCGGTGGTGGCGGTGATGTTCGGCTTCTCGGCCGCGCTGGCGTTGTGGGCCTTCGAGTTCGGCAAGGACATCGCAGGCCTGGACCGCGGCGCCAAAGAAGAGCTGGCGCGGCTGCGCGTCGAGGTGCACAAGCTGCGCGAAGACGGCGAGCGCGCGCAGTCCATCGCGAACACCGCCGAGAGCCTGCTGAAGGCCGAACGCACGGCGCAGGAGAAGCTGGCGCAGCAGTTGCGGCAGCTCGAGTCCGAGCGCCAGTCGCTGCAAGCCGACCTGGGCTTCTTCGAGAACCTGATGCCGGCCGCCGGGGAAGGCCTGCAACTGCGCGGCCTGCAAGCGCGCGCGCAAGCGCCCGGCGAGTTGCGCTACCAGATGCTGGTGATGCATAGCGAGAAGAACCCGAGCGAGTTCAACGGCCTGTACGAACTGACTCTCACCGGCACGCTGGACGGCAAACCCTGGACGCTAGCCATGCCCGGTGGGCACAAGCCCTTGCAACTGCGCCAGTACACCCGGGTGGAAGGCTCGATACAACACCCCCCCGAGGCCGTGCTAAAAACCGTGCAGGCCAGGGTGACCGACCTCAAGGGTGTGGTCAAGACCACACAGACCCTCAAGCTCTGAACTTCCAGGGCATCAGCAGGAGACCCATCGATGTGGTTCGCAAAGAAGAAGGCGCCCGCCATCCGCAGCCTGGTGGGCGAAGGCATGCAGATGCGCGGCGAGTTGCGCTTCAACGATGGCCTGCGCATCGACGGCGAGGTCTTTGGTGACGTGATCGCCGACGATGGCGGACACAGCATGCTGGTAGTGAGCGAGAATGCCCGCGTGCATGGGAAGGTGAAAGCCAGCCATGTGATCATCAACGGGGAAGTACGTGGCCCCATCTTCTCCGACGAGTTGCTGGAGCTTCAGCCGAAGGCCCGCGTCACCGGCAATGTACGCTACGAAGTGCTGGAGATGCATCCCGGCGCGCTGCTCGACGGCGAGTTGCGGCCCTTGAAGAGCGGCGAGAAGCCCACATTGAAACTGGCTGCTGCCAACGAAGTTTGAACCCGAGGTGCCCCTATGAACGCTCTTGCCGAGAACCTGGCCCCCGCCACTGATGCGATGCCGCCTGCACCGTTGGTCTTCACCGACAGCGCGGCCGACAAGGTCAAGCAGCTCGTCGACGAGGAGGGCAACCCCGAACTGAAGTTGCGTGTCTTCGTGCAAGGCGGCGGCTGCTCGGGCTTCCAGTACGGCTTCACGTTCGACGAAGTGGTGAACGACGACGACACGCAGATGGCCAAGAACGGCGTCACGCTGCTCATCGACGCGATGAGCCTCCAGTACCTGATGGGCGCCGAGATCGACTACAAGGAAGATCTGCAGGGTGCGCAGTTCGTGATCAAGAACCCGAATGCGACGACGACCTGCGGATGCGGGTCGTCCTTTTCTGCGTAGCGACCTGCGGATGCAGGTCGTCGTTTTCTCTGCGTAGTCCGTCTCAACCTGCCGGGTACAGCGCCCCCAGCACGCGCGGCCCGATCGCGCCGGTGACCGACGGCAGGTTGCCGGCGCGTCGCAGCACGAAGGCCTGGGCCAGCCAGGCGAAAGCCAGCGCCTCGATCTGATCGGGCGGCACGCCGCGCGAGGCGGTGCTGTGCACCCGCACCGGCGACAGCAGCGCCGCCAGGCGCTGCATCAGATGGCTGTTGAACGCGCCGCCGCCGCCGACCAGCAACTCGACAGCCGCCGGCGCTTGGTGGCGAGCAGCACCGGCCGCAGCGCTCGCGGTGAACTCGGTCAGGGTTGCCATCACGTCGGCGCCCAACAAAGTCGCGAAGCCCGCCAAGCGTGCATCCAGCCACTCGGCGTTGAACAGATCGCGGCCGGTGCTCTTCGGCGCGGGCATCGCCAGGTAGGGCTCAGCGAGCAGCAACGCGAGCAAGCCCTCGTGCACAACACCACTGGCGGCCCAGGCGCCGTCGCGGTCGAACGCCTCGCCGCGCTGCCGCTGGCACCACAGGTCCATCAGCGCATTGCCGGGGCCGCAGTCGAAACCCAGCACCGCGCCGCCGGCGCGCAGCACGCTCAGGTTGGCGATGCCGCCGATGTTGAGCACCAGCGTCTGGCCCTGCGCCGCGCCGAACAACGCGGCGTGGAAGGCAGGCGCCAGCGGCGCGCCCTGCCCGCCCGCGGCGACATCGCGACTGCGAAAGTCGCACACCACGTCGGTGCCGCACAGCTCGGCCAGCAGCGCGCCGTTGGCCAACTGCAGCGTGTAGCCGGTTGAGTCGAACTCGCGCGGCCGGTGCCGAACGGTCTGGCCATGCGCGCCGATCGCACGCACCCGAGACGCCGCCACGCCGGCCTGCGCGAGCAGTTGCGCGACAGCCCCCGCGTACAGGCGCATCAGCGCGTTGGCGGCCAGCGCGGCACGGTGCAGTTCGTCAGCGCCCGAGCGGTTCAATGCCAGCAACTCGGCGCGCAGAGGGCCCGGCATGGCCAGATGCACATGCGCGAGTGTTCGGGGTGGGCCAGGGGAATCGTCGGCCAGCTCGACCAGCGCCGCATCGACACCGTCGAGCGAGGTGCCCGACATCAGCCCGATGTAGAGCGCCATCGCTGCAGCGTCAGCTCTCGAGTCGGTCCGGCTTTGCCGGTCAACTCAATCCCCCCGGGGGGGCGGACTTCGCATGTCGTCGGCCTGGGGGCGCTCACTCCGAGGTGATGCGCACGCCGGCCATCGTCTCGGCCACGTCGAGCTGGCCTTGCATGGCGCGCGTCACTTCGGCGAAGCGCTCGCGCGATGCGCTATCGATCGTCAGCGTCTCGGCGGCTTTGGCCACTTGCAGCGGATCCTGGTGTGCACCCTTGACGCGGAACTCGAAGTGCAGGTGCGATCCGGTGCTCCAGCCGGTGTTGCCCACCGCGCCGAGCTGCTGGCCCTGCGCCACACGATCACCCTTCTTCACGCTCATCGCGCTCAGGTGCGCGTACAGCGTGCTGCGCTCGTTGCTGTGGCGAACCTCGACCACCTTGCCGTAGCCGTTCTGCCAACCGGCGAACTCGACCAGGCCCTCGCCGACCGTGCGCACCGGTGTTCCCGTGGGCGCGGAGTAGTCAACGCCTTGGTGCGCACGCCAGCTGTTCAGGATCGGGTGGAAGCGGCTGCCGAAGCCACTCGTGACGCGCGAGAACTCCATCGGGCTGGCCAGGAAAGCGCGCCGCTTGCTGCTGCCGTCGAGCGCGAAATAGCCGCCTTTGGCCGAGCCCGCGCCGAACCACAGCGCATGGTGCGCGCGGCCGCGGTTCACGAATTCGGCCGCCAGCACGCGCCCGGCACCTTCGTTCCACGGCACCGCCTCGCCGTCAGCGTACAAGCCTTCGTAGACGATGCTGAACGTGTCACCGCGTTTCAACTCGCGGTGGAAATCGATCTCGGTGGAGAAGATGTCGGCGAGTTGCGAGGCCACGTTGTCGGGCACGCGCGCTTCGTCGGTGGCGGCGAAGAGCGACCTGACGATGGTGCCGCTGGCCAGACGCACCTGTGCGGCGAGCGGCGCGACCTCGAGCTTGCTCGACAGCCCCGCGGCATCGCGCAGGATCGTCAGGCGCAAGAAATGGGTCTTCGCCTGCTCGCTACCCTCCGCCGGATAGCGGGCGACGAGGTCGATCAAACCGCCGCGCGCATCGACGCGGGCGCGCAGCAGCTTGCCGCGGCCTTGCAGCAGCTTGCGCGCATGGTGGTCGCTGCGCAGAAAGCGTGCGGCATCGGGATCGGCCACGCCCAGGCGGCGCAGCAGCGCTTCGGCGCTGTCGCTGCCGCGCGTGACTTCGCTGCGCCAGAGCTGCAGCTCATGCTGGGCCAGCGCTTCGAGTTGTGACGGCGCGGCGTCGTGCGGCACCGTTTCGGTGAGCCAGCGCTGCGGCAGGTCGGCAGCATCGGGCGCCATCGGCGCGATGCCGAACGCGGTGATGCCGAATCCGGCCAGGCCGATGATCATCGCCGCGCTGATGCCGCGGCGATGCTGGGCCAGGAAGTACGGTGCTCGCGCGAGCCAGTCTGAAGCGTGACGTCGGGTCAACGTGGGTTTCCGGCTGGGGCGTGGAGGTCGGGCCAGCCCCGGGCCCTCCACTAGAATTCACCGGCTTCGCGGCGCATCCCTCGAGGAAACTCGTCAAGGAAAACCCGCACCCGAGGCCCGGCAAAGCGAGCGGGGATTCTAGCCGAGGCCCTTGTCCAGGCGAACCCGAAGTCTCTCCCGGAAATCCCTGATCCCGATTGATCGTTCGCGGCCATGTCCCACCCAGCAGCACCACCCCCCGAACAAGTTCCGGACGCGCTTCGCGAAGCGATGGCGATTTCGCTGCGCGGCTGCGCAGAACTGTTGCCCGAAGCCGAGTGGATGAAGAAGCTGGCGCGCAGCCACACCAGCGGCCAGCCACTGCGCATCAAGTTCGGCCTGGACCCGACCGCGCCCGACCTGCACCTGGGCCACACCGTAGTCTTCAACAAGATGCGCCAGCTGCAGGACCTGGGCCACACGGTGATCCCGCTGATCGGCGACTTCACATCGATGATCGGCGACCCCTCGGGCCGCAACAGCACGCGCCCGCCGCTGACGCGCGAGCAGATCGAGGCCAACGCGACGACCTACTTCGAGCAGATCCGCCTGGTGCTCGACATCGACAAAGCCGAGGTCCGCTACAACAGCGAGTGGAGCGACCCCCTCGGCGCGCGCGGCATGATCCAGCTCGCTGCGCGCTACACCGTGGCCCGCATGATGGAGCGCGACGACTTCGCCAGGCGATTTGCCGGCAACACGCCGATCTCGGTGCATGAGTTCCTGTACCCGCTGATGCAGGGCTACGACTCGGTGGCGCTGAAGTGCGACCTCGAGCTCGGCGGCACCGACCAGAAGTTCAACCTGCTGATGGGCCGCCACCTGCAGCAGGAGTACGGGCAGGAGCCGCAGTGCATCCTGACCATGCCGCTCCTGGAGGGTACCGACGGCATCGAGAAGATGTCCAAAAGCAAGAACAACTACATCGGCATCACCGAGCCGGCGAACACGATGTTCGCCAAGCTGCTGTCGATCGACGATGTGCTGATGTGGCGCTACTTCACGCTGCTGTCGTTCCGCCCCGAGGCCGAGATCGCGGCGCTGAAGCGCGAGGTCGATGCCGGCCGCAATCCGAAGGACGCCAAGGTGATGCTCGCCAAGGAGATCACCGCGCGCTTCCACGGCGCCGAGGCGGCCGATGCGGCGCAGGATGACTTCCAGCGCCGCGCGGCAGGCGGTGTGCCCGATGAGATCCCCGAGGTGCAACTGGGCGGCGCGCCACTGGCGATCGGTGCCCTGTTGAAGCAGTCGGGGCTGGCGCCTTCCACCACCGAAGCGCTGCGGCTCATCGAACAAAACGGCGTTCGGATCGACGGCACGACCATCAGCGACAAGGGCTTGAAAGTCGATGCCGGCACCTTCGTCGTGCAGGTGGGCAAGCGCAAGTTCGCGCGGATCACCGTGTCGGCGTGATCGGCCTCGTGCAGCGCGTCGCCGAGGCGTCGGTGACGCTCGATGGCGCGGCGGTCGGCGCCATCGGGCAGGGCTTGCTGGTGCTCGTCTGCGCCGAGCCGGCGGACGGCGAGGTCCAGGCCGCGAAGTTCGTCGACAAGATCCTGAAGCTGCGCATCTTCGCCGACGAGGCGGGCAAGATGAACCGCAGCGTGCAGGACGTAGGAGGCGGGCTGCTGATCGTTTCGCAGTTCACGCTGGCCGCCGATGTGAGCGGCGGCAACCGGCCGAGCTTCACGGGGGCGGCGCCCGCGGCGCTCGGCCAGGCGCTGTATCAAACCGTGCTGCGTCTGGCGCGCGAGCGGCACGCGCCGGTGGCCAGCGGAGTGTTCGGCGCCGACATGCAGGTGCATCTCGTCAACGTCGGGCCGGTGACGATCCCGCTGGTGATTCGCTGACGCTCACGGAAGGCGGATCGAGATCGACGGCCAGCCCTGCTGCGCCGCGATGGCGGCCAGTCGCTCGCCGGCGTTGACGACCACGGCGCGCTTGGCGAAACGCAGCAGCGGCAGGTCGTTCATCGAATCGCTGTAGGCGATGGCATCGATGTCGGCCTCGTCGAGCGCCTGTTCGGTGAGCCACAGGTGCAGCCGCTGGACCTTGCCTTCGCGCATGTTCAGCACGCCGCCAGTGCGCCCCGTAAAGCGGCCCTTGGCATCGACTTCGCACTCGGTGGCGATGAGGTGCTCGATGCCGAGCGCGCGTGCCGTCAGCTCGCTAAGGAAGCGGTTCGTCGCGGTGGTCAGCACGAGGCGGTCGCCCGCCTCGCGATGACGCTGAACGAGAGCGAACGCCGCCGCGGGAAGGCGCGGCGCGATCACCTCGCTCATGAAGCGCTGGCGCAGCGGCGCCCACGCTGCGGCACTGCGCCCGGCCAGCGTGCCGACGAAGAAGCCGCAGAACTCGGCCGGGCCGATGCTGCCTTCTTGGTAGCCGCGTTCGATCTCGGCGTTGCGCGCACCGAACGTGGCAGGGTCGAGCAGGCCTTGCTCGATCAGGAACGAACACCACAGCACGTCGCTGTCACCGTCCAGCAGCGTGTGGTCGAGATCGAAGAGGGCCAGGCGGACCACGCCGGGATCACGGCTGGCGCAGATGCCAGGACTTGACGCGGGTGAAGGCGCTGATGCCGTGGTGCGAGAGCGTCAGCCCGATGCCCGAATCGCCGACACCACTCCACGGCAGCCGCGGGCTCACGCGGTCGCAGCAGTTCCAGTACACGGTGCCGGCGTCGACGCGCGCCATCAAAGCGCGCGCCACGGCCTCGTCCTTCGAATACACCGCCGCGGTGAGGCCGTAGCGCGTGTCGTTCATCAGCGCCACCGCGTCGTCGTCGCTCGCCACCTTCTGGATGCCGATCACCGGCCCGAAGCTCTCTTCGCGCATCAGCTGCATGCGGTGGTCGACGCCGGTGAAGACGGTGGCTGCATAGCTGTTGCCGACACTGCGCTGGCCGCCGCGTTTCAGCACGGCGCCGAGTGCCTTCGCATCGGCCACCTGCGAATCGAGCACCTCGAATTGCTGCGCGCGGGTGATTGCGCCGAGGTATGTGGCCTCGTGCATCGGGTCGCCCGCGACCATGCCGTCGACCGTGGCCAGGAAGCGTTCGACGAAGGCATCGTGCACCGCTTCGTGCACGTAGATGCGCTCGATCGAGCAGCAGCTTTGGCCGGTGTTGTACATCGCACCATCGGCCAGCGACTCGGCGGCGGCTTTCACGTCGGCGTCGGCGCGCACGTAGGCGGGGTCTTTGCCGCCGAGCTCGAGCTGCACCTGCAGCAAGCGGCCGGCCAACTGCTTGGCGATGCGCGAGCCGGTGGCGTGGCTGCCGGTGAAGAAAACGCCGTCCAGGCGCTGTTCGAGCAGCGCCGCGCCGACCTCGCCCGCGCCGATCACGCACTGCATCACGCTGCGCGGCACACCGGCATCGTTCAACAAGCGGGTGATGTGCTGGCCGGTGAGCGCGGCGTACTCGCTGGGCTTGTAGAGCACTGCGTTGCCCGTCAGCAGCGCGGGCACGATGACGTTGCAGCCGACGAACCAGGGGTAGTTCCAGGCCGAGATGTTGGCCACCACGCCCAGTGGTACGCGGCCGATCTCTTCGCACATCGTGGCGTCGGCGAACACGGTCTCGTCGGCGATCGAACGCTCGACTTCGGCGCAGAAGAAGTCCAGCCGCGGCAACAAACCGTTCAACTCGTTACGCGACTGGCGGATGGGTTTGCCGACTTCCTGTGTCAGCGTCGTCGCGAGCGTCTCCAACCCGGCGACGATCGACTCGCGAAAGCGGCGGATGCAGGCGATGCGATCGGCCAAGGGCGTGGCCGCCCACGCGGGTTGCGCGGCGCGCGCGGCGGCGGCCTTGGCGGTGACGGAGGTGGCATCGTCGGCGGGCAGCGTGGCCAGAGTCGCGCCGGTGGCAGGGTTGCGGACGGTGAGGCTGTTCATCACATCGCGGCCAGGAAGAGTCGCTCGTAGTCGGCTTCGGTCGCCGGGCGCGGGTTGGTCTGGCCGGCGAAGTCCTTTTCGGCCAGAGGCACGAGGCGCGGCAGGTGTTCGCGCGTCACGCCGCGCGCGGCGAGGCCACCGGTGATGCCGATGTCGGTCTTCAGTCGTTTCAGCCACGGCACGAATGCCACACCGCCGCCGGCCACACCCGCGGCGTGCGCCAGTTCGTCGAACTTCGCGGGCACGGCCTCGAAGTTCCAGGCCAGCACGGTATCGATCATCAGCGCGTTGGCCAGGCCGTGGTGCAGGTCGTTGACCGCGCCGAGTGCGTGCGCGCAGGCGTGCACCGAGCCGAGGTCTTTCTGGAACGCGATGGCGCCCATCATCGAACTCATCATCATGTCGCCGCGAGCGGCCAGGTCCAGCGGGTGCCGCACCGCCGTGGCGAGAGCGCGCGCGCCGATGCGCAGGCCCTCGAGCGCGATGCCGTCGCACAACGGGTGGTAGGCGGGCGACAGGTAGCTCTCGATGTTGTGCGTGAGCGCGTCCATGCCGGTGGCGGCGGTGATCGGGCCGGGCAGCGCCAGCGTCAGCTCAGGGTCGGCGAACACCGCGCGGGCGAGGATCTGCGCGCTGAACACGGTGCGCTTCACGTGGCTGTCGTTCTCCGCCACCACTGCCGAGCGGCCGACCTCGCTGCCGGTGCCCGCGGTGGTGGGCAGCGCGACGAAGTACGGCAGCGGCTTGATGATGAGCCGCACCTGCGGGTGATCCCAGACGTACTCGAGCGCGTCGCCTTCGTGCGTGGCCATCAGGCCGACGACCTTGGCCACGTCGAGCGCCGCACCACCGCCGAAACCGATCACCACATCGGCGCCATGAGCCTTGAAGGCGGTGGCGCCGTCCATCACCTGCGAACAGGTCGGGTTGCCGTGCACAGCGCTGAACACCGCGACGTCGAGGCCGGCGAGGTGCGTTCGGAACTCGGCCAGCACCGGCAACGCGGCCAGCGCCCGGTCGGTGACGATCAGCGGGCGCTTCAGTCCCTGTTCGAGCAGATGCGCCGCGACGAGCTTGCGCGCACCGGGACCGAAGTGGATGGGGGTGGGAAAGGCGAATCGGGTAATCGTCATCGGGTCATCAGCTCATCGATTCATTGCAGCAGCACCATGCCCGCGACGCGCGTGGCACGCTGGTCGAAGGTCACGGTGTGCGAGCAGCCTTGCTCGCTGTTCAAGTAGGCGATCAGCGCGTCGGGCAGATCCACATTCGATCGCTCGACGGCTTCCAGAGCCAGCCACACCGCATGGTCCTCCTGGACCGAGAAACGCGGGTCGGACAAGAGTTCGGTCACGGTCTCGGCCACTTCAGCAGACGTGGCGCGGAAGCGGCTCTCCAGCACCCAAACCATCTCGGCCAGGGTCACCAGCGAGACATGGCCGGGGTACTGATCGCTCAAGCGCTCGACGAAGCGTGTGGCCAGTGGCGACTGGCGGGCATCGTCTTGCGTCAGGTAACGCAGCAGCACGTTGGTGTCGATGCCGATCACTTCGAGCGCTCGAACCTCTTGACGGCCGATTCCGCGACAGCCAGGTTCATCTCTTCGATCGACAACGGCTCGGCGCGCCGCCCCTTGAACATGCCGCGCAGCTTCGTGATGTCGCCCTTCATCGCGACGATGCGAAAGCCGTTCAGGCTGGGCACGAAGCGGATGCGGTCGCCCGGGCCGATGCCCAGGCTGTCGCGCACGGCCTTGGGCAGCGTGAGCTGGCTCTTGCTGGTGAGCGTGGCTTCGGTCATGGTGGCGGCTGCTGAAGTAAGGCTGGATCGAATTCTGCCTTACGGCGGTATGGGGATCAAATGATCTCGAAATAGCGCTTCAACTCCCAGTCCGTCACCGCGTCCTGCCATTGCCGATGCTCCCATTCGCGCGTGGCGGCGAAGTGCTCGACGAAGGTGTCGCCGAGCCAGTCGCGCGCGATCGCCGAAGCGCGGAAGTTGCGCGTGGTCTCGATCAACGAGCGCGGCGCGCGCGGGACGTGATCGGACCCCTGGTTGGTGCCGGTGATCGGCGGCGCGGTGAGTTTCAGGCCCTTCTCCACGCCGTGCAGGCCGGCGGCCACCACCGCGGCCATCGCCAGGTACGGGTTCACGTCGGCACCCGGGCAGCGCGTTTCGAGCCGCGTGCTCTTCGGCGAGCCGGCGATGACACGAAAGCTCGCGGTGCGGTTGTC
>JANNQO010000340.1:0-2924 GCA_031400795.1 Rubrivivax sp.
CCACCGGCGCGGCCGAGCAGCTGCTGCGAGACGGGACGCGGGCCGCGGCCCGCACGATCTACCAAGGCCTGCTGCAAAGGGCGCCCGACCATGTGCCCGCGCTGAACGGGTTGGGCCAGCTCGCCTGGCTGCAGGGCGAGAGCGAAGAGGCGTTGCGGCTGTGGCTGCGATCCTTGGCGATCGATGCGGCGCAGCCGGGCATCCACTCTCACGCCGGTGCCGCGCTTCGCCGCTTGGGTCATCCCGATCAGTCGTTGGCTTGCCACGAGCGGGCGATCGCGCTGGCCCCTCGTGAAGCCAGCTTCCACAACAACCGCGGCCTGGTGCTTCACGAGGGCTTGGGCAGGATGGCCGAGGCGCTGGCGAGCTTCGACACCGCGCTGGCCCTCGAGCCCGGCTACGCTGCCGCGTCGTTCAACAAGGGCAACGCGTTGCGCGCGCTCGGCCGCCTTGACGATGCGCTGCAGAGCTATGCCCGAGCCGTCACGCTCAGGCCCGACTACCTGGAGGCGCACCACAACCGTGCTGCCGTGCTGAAGGGCCTGGGCCGGCTGGAGGAGGCTCTTGCCGGCTGCGAACGCGTGGTGGCCCTTCGACCGCAGAGTGCGCCGGCGCACCGCCAACGGGCCAACCTGCTCGCCGACCTCGGGCGTCTGGAAGAGGCCTTGAACTGCTACGAGCGCGCGCTCGAATGCCAGCCCGATGACGCCGGCTCGTGGAGCTTTCGCGGCGTGGTGCAACGTTCGCTGGGACGGCCATCGCAAGCCTTGGAGAGTTTCGATCGTGCGCTGGCGATCCGCCCGGACGATGCAGGTCTGCACAACAACCGCGGCAATGCGCTGCGCGATCTCGGCCGCCTCCATGAAGCGTTGGCTTCGTACGAGCGTGCGCTGGTGCTGCAGCCTGACTACCCGCTGCTGGAGGGGCAGGCGCTGTTCGTCCGTATGGAGCTGGCGCTGTGGGACGAGTGGGACGAGCGGGTGGCCCGTCTGATACAGAGGATCGAGCAAGGCCAACCCGCGGCTTCGCCTTTCCCGCTGCTCGCGCTGGTCGACGCGCCGCAACTGCACCGCCGCGCGGCCGAACGCTATGCCGCGATGACGGCACCGCCCCGCCGTGACCCGCTGCCCGCCCTGCAACCGGCAGCGCGACCCGGCAGGTTGCGCATCGGATATTTCTCTTCGGACTTCGGCGATCACCCGGTGACGCACCTGCTGGCCGCGGCGCTGGAGATGCACGACAAGAACCGCTTCGAGATCTTCGCGTTCGCGTTCGGCCCGAATGAGGGCGATCCGTACCGGCAGCGGGTTGTGCGGGCTGTCGATCGGTTCATCGACATCAGCGGGATGCCGGACCGTGCGGCTGCGCAGCGCGCTCGCGACCTCGGCATCGACGTGGCCGTCGACCTGAATGGCTTCACGAGGAACGCCCGCACCGGCATCTTCGCCGAACGCGCCGCGCCGGTGCAGATCGGCTACCTGGGCTACCTCGGCACCCTCGGCGGGCCGTTGCTGGACTACCTGATTGCCGATGCGACGCTCGTTGCGGCGCAGGACAGGCCGTTCTATGCGGAGAAAGTCATCACGCTGCCCTGCTATCAGTGCAACGACAGGCTGGCCCCCGGCAGCGACCGCGCGCCGTCGCATCGCGCGCACTACGGACTGCCCGACACCGCCTTCGTGTTCTGCTCGTTCAACAGCCTCTACAAGATCACACCCGCGCAGTTCGCGGCGTGGATGCGCATCCTTCAGCGTGTGCCGCGCAGCGTGCTGTGGCTGCTTGCCGAGACCGACGATGCGGGGCGGCAGTTGCTGGCCCATGCCGCGCGCCACGGTGTCTCCAGCGCCAGGGTGGTGCTGGCCCGCAAGGTTGCGCTGGACGAACACCTCGCCCGCCAGCGCCTGGCCGATCTGTTCCTGGACACGCACCCCTACGCGGCAGGCACGACCGCGAGCATCGCGCTGCGCGCCGGCGTTCCGGTGCTGACCCATGCCGGTGATTCGTTCGCCAGCCGGATGGCCGCGAGCCTGCTGCAGGCCGTGGGATTGCCCGAACTGATCACGACGAGTGTCCAAGCGTACGAGGAACTGGCGGTTCAGCTGGCCAGCGACCGCGAATCATCGAGCGCGCTTCGAATGCGCCTCCAAGCGCACCTGCCTGCCAGCGAGCTGTTCGCTCCCGAGCGCTTCACGCGGCATCTGGAGAGCGCGTACGAGATGATCGTTCGGAGGTGGCGGCAGGGGCAAGCCGCCGAGCACGTCGTCGTGGCAGCAGCGGCGTTGCCTGAGGCCGAACCAGGATGAACAGCACCGATGAGCGTCCCAGCGGTGCCTTTGGTGGTCAGGATGGTGGATGAAACGACTGCCGGGCTCGAAAGCCCCGTAGTTCCTGGGTAGGTGGCGGAAGGAGCGGGATTCGAACCCGCGGGGGGCTGTTAACCCCCACACGCTTTCCAGGCGTGCGACTTAAACCGCTCATCCATCCTTCCGCGACCACCCGATTTTAGCCGCCGCCCACCTGCGCGACAGCCGACTTCGTCAGCCACCGCGCTCGTTCCAGCGAGTCAAGGACCCCATGGCGACGGGCCGGTCGACGATTCCGTCGGAGGTCGGCAGGTCTGGTTGACGCCAAGTGGTGCTCGCGGCGAGTACAGCCTGACGCCCTTGACCGATTCGGAGAACAGGATATGGGGTGATCGCCGGGAGGCTTGGAGCGATTCACCGGAGGTCGAACCCTTGCGTGACGTTGCGTACAACGACGTGACACACGAAATCGGCCGAGAGGACGCTGTCGTGAAGCTTCGGGTCACATCAGCTTTGCTGGCCACGATTGCCTGACTTCAGCCGCCGGTCACCGGGGCCACGGCCGACCTCTTCAGCCACTCGATGAGCACGAACTCGAGTGCCGCCTGGTGCGTGCACTCC
>JANNQO010000341.1:0-9311 GCA_031400795.1 Rubrivivax sp.
CGGCCCGCCTCGCCCGCAGCAAACCATTCCAGCGCGGCCTGCAACCACGTGGCATCGACCCGATGCCCGCCGGGCACGATCTCCAGACGCAGCGATCGGAAACCGCGGTCGCGCAGTTCGGCCTCGAGCGCCCGGTGCCGATCGGGTGTCGCGACGGTGTCTGCACGGCCGCCCTGCAGGAACACCGGCACAGCGAGGAACGGTTCGTTGAGCAGGCCGAGCTGGCGCGCCGCGGGGGCCACGGGGTCTTCGTTCACGCCCGAAAGGAAGATGCCCGCGACACGGTTACCTTGGCTCGCGAACAGCGCGGCGAGCCAGCCGGCGTACTTGGCGCCGCCGGAAAAGCCCGCGAACGCGAGCGGCGATCGGCCGGCATCGCGCCACAGCGGTTGCACCGCCGCCAACGCCGCGCGCACCAGCGCGAAACGCATCGACAGCGTGTCTTCGTCCTGCGCCACCTCGGGCTCGGGGTCCGCGGCCAAAGCGACCCAGCCCGCGGCAGCCGCGGCGCCGCGGTACGCCGCCATCAGCTGCCGGCTCGACTGGTGGCCGGGGTCGGACGTGGCATTGACGATCAGCACCGGCCAGGGCTGCGCTGCGTCGAATCCGGGCGGCGTGGCGACGGCCACGTGCGCCACGCGCACCGGGCCTGCCAGCCGGTGCAGGGCCACCGGCAGCTCGACGCGGAACTCGGCCAATGCGTCCGCGCGCAACGGCGGCGGGCCGGCCGCACGAGAGTCGGTGGCGGCCGCGGCCAGCAACACGTGGAGCGCGGCACGACGCGAGACAGCGAGGCGGTGGTGCAGAGCCGGCATCGTGCCGATTGTGATTGCGCCGGGCGCGCGCCGAGCGCCCCCGGAGCCGGGCTTCGCCCAGGCCGCGACCGCGATCACGTGCATACTGCGCCGGCAGTTGGAAGAGACGCACTCCGTGACCAGCATCTCCGTTCGCCAGGCCGCCCTGGCCGATCTCGACGAACTCGCCGAGCTCTTCGATCAGTACCGCGAGTTCCAGGGCAGGCGCAGCGACCTGCCGGGTGCGCGGGAGTTTCTTCGAGCCCGGATCGATCACGACGAATCAGTCGTCTTCATCGCACGCGAAGGGACGACATCACGGGGCTTCGCCCAGCTCTATCCAAGTTTCTCCTCGGTCGCCCTGGCAAGGGTCTTCGTGCTCAACGACCTGTACGTCCACGAATCGGGCCGCCGCAAGGGTGTGGCGTCACAGCTGCTCGCGGCCGTTGAAGACCACGCCTGGTCTCTCGGCGCTGTCCGCATCACCTTGAATGTCGCAAGGGACAACGAGCCGGGGCAAGCGCTGTACGAGGCACGGGGTTGGCGTCAGGACGAGCAGTTCTTCATGTATCACCGCCTGCCGGCCGGCGAATGAAGCTCACACGATGGCGATCATTCAGGTCAAGGTCAAACCGAATGCGCGCCTGAGCGCTCTCACGTCGGCCGCTGACGGCACGTACATCGCACAGATCAAGTCACCGCCAGCCGAAGGAAAGGCGAACGCCGAGCTTGTGCGGTTGGTGGCGCGGCACTTCCGCTGCACCGTGACCTCGGTGGAGATCAGGCACGGCGGCTCCGGCCGCATCAAATTGCTTCAGATCCCGGACTCGTAGAGCTGGGCCATGACAGGCAGGTATCGATGAACCCCGAACTTCCGTTGTCCGCCAGCCAGATCGTCGTTCAGGTCTGCCTGTTTCTGTTCGCCGCCATCGCCGTGTTCGGTGGCTCGCTGCAGTTCTATCTGGGTCAGCCCGACACCTCGCCGCGCCTGGACAATGTGCATCGCTTCATGGCCGGTGTGTACTTGTCGATGGGCGTCATCTGCGGGTGGGCGGCGCTCACCATCCGGCAACAGGGCACCTTGGTGTACCTGATTGCGCTCGGGGTCTTCCTGGCTGGGTGCGGTCGCCTGCTGTCGATGAGCAAGGTCGGCTTGCCGCAGCCCAAGGCGGTGTGGTTGGGGTACCTGATCCCGGAACTGGTCGTCCCTATCGTGATGGTCGTGGCTCACGGCGCGCGTCCATAGACGCGTCCCGCCGCAACAGGTTTCAACGCATGTACGAGCCGCACAAGCGCAAGCCACTGCACCCCGGCGCGTTCGCCTCCCGTCTGCTGATCCACCTGGCCGCGGCCCTGGTTCTGCTCGCCGTCTCGCTGCTGTTCGGCATGTGGGGCTACATCGAACTGGAAGGCCTGGCGCCGATGGACGCATTCCTCAACGCCGCGATGCTGCTGGGCGGCATGGGACCGGTGAACGCGCCGGTCAGCAACGCCGGAAAGCTCTTCGCCGGCCTGTATGCGCTGTATGCCGGGCTCGTCTTCATCGTCAGCGCCGCGCTCAT
The DNA here is from genome assembly GCA_031400795.1 of Rubrivivax sp. Lineage (GTDB taxonomy): Bacteria > Pseudomonadota > Gammaproteobacteria > Burkholderiales > Burkholderiaceae_C > Rubrivivax. The sequence goes on from JANNQO010000341.1 coordinate 2,357, forward strand.
CTTCACGCCCATCGCGCACCGCATCCTGCACAAGTTCCACTGGGATTCGGAGCTCTAGTGAGCAAGCCCCTCGACGCCCAAGCCGCCCTGGACTTCGTACGCGAGCAGGGTGTCGTGCATTATTTCCCCACCCGCCGTACGGCGCTTCTCGCGATCGGTGCCGTCCTCGCGCCACGCACTGTGCTGGCGCAACCGGCGGACCCCTGGGCTCCCATCCGTCGCCTGTTCGGCGAGTGGTCGGGCACCTCGTCGGGCGTGGCCGGAGAAGCGGTGGTCACGCGACAGTACACGCTGGTTCTGAATGGGCGCTTCGTCAACGAAGTCAACATCTCGGTCTATCCGCCGCAGGAGAAGAACAAGAACGGTGAACGTCATGAGCACTGGGGCATGTTCAGCTTCGACAAGGCGCGCAAGACGCTGGTGCTGCGTCACTTCCACCAGGAGAGTTTCGTCAACATCTACCGGCACGTTGCCGACGAGGCACGCGCCTGTGTGGTGGTCTTCGAGAGCGAGGCTTTCGAGAACTTCGACAATGCCTGGAAGGCGCGCGAGTCGTATCAGTTCGTGGGCGACGATCAGTTCGTCGAAGTCTTCGAACTGGCGGCGCCCGGCAAGCCGTACCAGGTCTACAGTCGAAGCCAGTTCAAGCGCGCGAAGCGATGACGCCATGTGCCGCAACATCAAGACCCTGTTCAACTTCGAGCCACCCGCCACCGAGCTCGAGATCCGCGACGCGTCGCTGCAATTCGTGCGCAAGCTCAGCGGCTTTGCGGTGCCGTCCAAGGCCAATGAAGCGGCCTTCGAGCAGGCCGTCGAAGACGTGGCCGCTGTGGCCCGGCGCTTGATCGGATCTCTGGTCACCGCTGCCGAGCCGCGCAAGCGCGACGTGGAGGCGGCCAAGGCCCGGGCCCGGTCTGCCGCCAGGTTCGGCGCTTCTTGACCGGTGATGCTGCCCACAGCCGAAGCGCAGACCACCCATCGCGCCTGGGTGCGCGAAGCCATCCGCCGCATCGAGGCCGATTACCAGCGCTCGAGCGACTCGCATCTGATTCCGCTCACGCTGCCCGGCTTCCCCGGCATTCAGCTCTACCTGAAAGACGAATCGAGCCACCCCACCGGCAGCCTGAAGCACCGCTTGGCCAGGAGCCTCTTCCTGCACGCGTTGTGCAACGGCTGGCTGCGTGAAGGCTCGACGGTGGTGGAGGCGTCCAGCGGCAGCACCGCGATCAGCGAAGCCTATTTCGCGCGGCTCCTGGGCTTGCCGTTCATCGCGGTGATGCCGCGCAGCACCAGCGCGCAGAAGATCGCGGCGATCGAGTTCCACGGCGGCTTGTGCCACCTCGTCGACGACCCGCACGCGATCTACGGTGAGAGCCAGCGCCTGGCGGCCGAGAAGGGCGGCCACTACATGGACCAGTTCACTTTCGCCGAACGGGCCACCGACTGGCGCGCCAACAACAACATCGCCGAAAGCATCTACGCGCAGATGCAGCGCGAAGAGCATCCGTGCCCGGCGTGGATCGTCGCCAGTGCCGGCACCGGCGGCACGCTGGCCACCATCGGCCGCTACGTGCACTACTGCCGGCACGCAACGCGCGTGTGCGGTGTGGATGCCGAACGTTCCGTGTTCTTCGATTTCTTCGAGACCCGCGATGCGGCGCTGACGATCGAACAAGGCTCGCGCATCGAAGGCATCGGCCGCCCGCGCGTGGAGGCTTCGTTCGTGCCCGGCGTGCTCGACGCGATGGTCAAGGTGCCGGATCTCTGGAGCCTGGCGGCGATGCATTCGCTTTCGGCGCGCCTCGGGCGGGCGGTGGGCGGCTCGACGGGCACGAATCTGATCGCAGCGCTGGTCTGCGCGCAGGCGATGCGTGACGCAGGGCAGACAGGTTCAATCGTCACGCTGCTGTGTGACGGCGGCGAGCGCTACCGGCACACCTATTTCGACGCTGACTGGATGGCAACGCAGGGCCTGGCCTGCGGCGCGCAGCGGCTGGCGGTGGATGTGTTGATCGACCGGGGGCTGTGGGAAGCGCCGCTGCTCGAGGCGCTGCGCCGAGGGGGCAGCCTGCGCGAAGCGACCGGACACGGCGGCTGATCAAGGCTACACATCGTGTCCGCCTGAGCCTGGCTGGCACGAGCGAGGCAGCGCGTCACCCGCGCGTCGGCATGAGCACCACGCTGGCCAGAGCCTCGGCCACTTCGATGCCGTCCACCGCCGCGGACATGATGCCACCGGCGTAGCCCGCACCTTCACCCGCTGGGAACAGCCCCGCCACGTTCAGGCTCTGCAGTCGCGGCCCGCGCGTGATGCGCAGCGGTGAGGAGGTGCGTGTTTCCACGCCGGTGAGCACCGCGTCGGGCATCGCAAAGCCCTTGATCTGGCGTTCGAAGGCGGGCAGGGCTTCGCGCAGCGCCTCGAGCGCGTACTCGGGCAGGCAAGCGCTGCCGGGCGCGGCGAGGTCGGTGAGCTGCACGCCGGGCTTGTACGAAGGCTCCACCCGGCCGAGCACGCTCGATGCCTGCCCCTTGATGAAGTCGCCCACCAGCTGGCCCGGGGCGCGGTAGCTGCCGCCGCCGAGCTCGTAGGCGCGCGATTCCCAGTGGCGCTGAAAGGCGATGCCGTCCAGCGGCGAGACGCCGTGCGCCCGGGCGCTGCCCGGACTTGCAGGACCCCCCTGCACCCGGTAGTCCGCCGGTGTGATGCCCACCACCAGCCCGGCGTTGGCATTGCGCTCGTTGCGCGAATACTGGCTCATGCCGTTCGTGACCACGCGCTCGAGCTCGGACGTAGCGGCGACCACGGTGCCGCCTGGGCACATGCAGAAGCTGTACACCGAGCGGCCGTTGCGCGCATGGTGCACGAGCCGGTAGTCGGCGGCGCCCAGGATCGGGTGGCCGGCGTTGGGCCCGAAACGGGCCTGGTCGATCAAGCTCTGCGGGTGCTCGACGCGAAAGCCGATCGAGAACGGTTTGGCCTCCATGTGCACGCCGCGCCGGTGCAGCATCTCGAAGGTGTCGCGCGCGCTGTGGCCCAGGGCCAGCACGACCTGCTCGGCGTCGATCTGTTCGCCCGAGGCCAGCGTCACGCCGCGCACGCGCCGTTCAGTGCCGTCGCCTTCGATCAGCAGGTCGACGACGCGCTGGCCGAAGCGGATCTCGCCGCCCAGCGCCTGAATGTCGGCGCGCATCTTCTCGATCATGCTGACGAGGCGGAAGGTGCCGATGTGCGGCTTGCTGACGTAGAGGATCTCCTGCGGTGCGCCGGCCTTGACGAATTCGGTGAGCACCTTGCGCGTGAGGTGGCGCGGGTCGCTGATCTGGCTCCACAGCTTGCCGTCGGAGAAGGTGCCCGCACCGCCTTCGCCGAACTGCACGTTGGACTCGGGTTCGAGCTGGCCCTGGCGCCACAGCCGCCAGGTGTCTTGGGTGCGCTCGCGCACCGCCTTGCCGCGCTCGAGCACCAGCGGACGCAAACCCATCTGCGCCAGGATCAGCGCGGCGAACAATCCACAGGGCCCGAAGCCCACCACCAGCGGCCGCGGCCGCTGCAGGGCGTGGAAGTCGGCCGGCGCGTGGTCCAGCAGGTGGTAGCGCGTGTCGGGGCTCACGCGCACCTGGGCGTCGCCTGCGCAGCGCTGCAGCACGCCGGCTTCGCCGCTGAGCTCGCAATCCAGCGTGTAGATCAGAACCACGGCCGACTTCTTGCGCGCATCGCAGGCGCGCTTGAAGATCGTGAACGAGATCAGCTGCGGCTCTCGAGTCAAGGTGGCTTCGCCACTTGACTCAACCCCGGGGCGCTCCGTCAGGCCCAGCCGCGCAAGCACGGCCGCGCGCAGCTGCGCCTGGCTGTGCTCGAGCGGCAGTCTCAGTTCGGTGATGCGCAGCATGGCGGGCCGGGAGGGCGCAGCGCGCGTCGACCCATCCGCTCGCGGCCGCTCGCCTCCCTCCCTCGGAGGGCCGTTCAGCCCCGCTCAGCCCCGTTCAGCCACCCCGGTGCGGGCGCTTGCCGGGGTTTTTCTTGCTGCGCGTGTGCGAGCCGCGTTCCTGGCTCAGCCGCTGGCCGCCGCCACTCACCTTCGGGTTGATGCCTTGCTTGACGGCAGGGGGCGGTGTGGCGCGGGCGTCGGCTTCGGTTCTGATCTTGCGTGGCATGTCGGGCGTCGGTTGGTTAGAAAAAGGGTGGCATTAGGCCACAAGCCAGCGTTGCCATGGCGTCGTACGGCCGCTGCGCCGCGTGCTCGCGGGCGCCTTCAACGCCCGGCGTTCCTCAGCGTGCGTCCGAGGTCCGCCAGGCTGGCCAGGTTGTGCACCGGCAGAAAACGGTCGACATGCGGCAGCAGCGCGCGCACGCCGCCGGCCTTCGGTTCGAAGTCTTCGAAGCGCAGCAGCGGGTTCAGCCAGACGATCTGATGCGCCATGCGTTTGAGCTGCGCCGCGGCGGCGCTCAGTTCACCGCCGCTGTCGTGGTCCAGCCCATCGCTGACCAGGATCAGCGCGGCGTTGCCTGTGAGCACACGCCGCGCCCAGCGCTGGTTGAACTCGCGCAGCGAATGCGCGATGCGCGTGCCGCCCCGCCAGTCCTGCACCTGCAGCGAGACCTGTGCCATCGCCACATCGGGGTCGCGATGGCGCAGCGCACGCGTGATGTTGGTGAGGCGCGTGCCGAAGGTGAAGCTGTGCACGCGCAGGTGGCGGCGCGTCAGGCCGTGGATGTAGTGCAGGAAGAGGCGCGCGTAGCGGTCCATCGAGCCCGAGATGTCGAGCAGCACGACCAGGCTCGGCCACTCCTCGCGCGGCCGCGTGTAGGCCGGCAGCAGCAGTTGCGGCTGGCGCGCCATGCGCTGCATCGTCGCGCGCAGATCCAGCGTGCTGCCGCGCGGAGCGGCTTCGTGACGGCGGCGGCGCACCGGAGAGACGGGCGGCGGCAAGCGTTCGGCCAGCGCCTGGGCGAGCGCGAACTCGTCGCTGGTCATCGTCTCGAAGTCGGCCTGCTGCAAGCGCTCGCGGTCGGAAAAGCTGAAGGTCGTTTCGAACTGGATCTGCTCCTCGGTGGCTTGTTGCGCTTGCGGCGTGGTCTTCGGCGGCGCGGGGGCCGACAGCGCTTCGGCCAGCCGGTTGTTGCGCGCGGGCTTCATCTTCTCGCCATGCCCCTGGATCTTGGGCAGCAGCAGCAGCATCAGCTGTTCGAGCAGCTTCGGGTCGCGCCAGAAGGCTTCGAAAGCCGCGTCGAAAATCGGCTGCTGGTCGTGGCGGTCGAGCATCACGGCACAGAGCGCCGCATGCACGTCGTCGCGGCGCATCAGGCCAACCGATTCCAACGCGGCAATGGCGGCCAGTGCGCGGTCGGGCCCCACGGCCAAGCCCGCGCGGCGCAGCACGCGGGTGAAGTGCACGAGGTTTTCGGCGATCAAGTACGGCCCGCGCTGCGGCTCAGGCGATGAGGGCCTTCGCGCGCAGCTCGTCGAGCAGCTTGCCGGTGTCGCCGCCTTGCATGCGCGCGATGTCGTCCTGGTACTTCAGCAGCACGCCCAGCGTGCTGTGCACCGTGCCCGGATCCAGGCTCAGCGTATTCAGCGCCAGCAGCGCATTCGTCCAGTCGATCGTCTCGGCCACGCCCGGGGCCTTGAACAGATCGAGCTTGCGCATGCGCTGCACGAACTCGACCACCTGGCGCGACAGCCGCTCGCCGGCGAGCGGCGCCTTCAGCGCCACGATCTCGAGTTCGCGCTCGATGCTCGGGTACTCGACCCAGTGGTACAGGCAGCGCCGCTTCAGCGCGTCGTGCACTTCGCGCGTGCGGTTGCTGGTGATGATCGTGATCGGTGCGGCGGCGGCGCGCACCACGCCGAGTTCGGGGATGGTGATCTGGTTCTCGGCCAGCAGCTCGAGCAGGTAGGCGTCGAAAGGCTCGTCGGCGCGGTCGAGTTCATCGATCAACAGCACCGGCGACGTCGGTTGCGACAGCGCTTGCAACAGCGGCCGTTCGATCAGCATGTCGCGCGAATAGAGCGATCGCGCCAGCCGATCGTGATCAACTTCGTGCGCAGCCTCCGCGAGGCGGATCTCGATCATCTGCCGCGCCACGTTCCACTCGTACGCGGTCTGCGCCACGTCCAGGCCTTCATAGCACTGCACGCGGATCAGCAGCGCGCCGAGCGCGGCAGAGAGCGCTTTCGCCAGCTCGGTCTTGCCGACACCGGGCTCGCCTTCGAGGAACAGCGGCCGCTCGAGCTTCAGCGCGAGAAAGAGCGTGGTGGCCAGCGCGCGGTCGCAGACATAGCCCTGCTGTGCGAGCAGCGCGGCTACCTCATCGACGCTGGCGGGCAGGGGAGCGGGCCGGGGCTCTGGAGTCGCGTTCACCCGCCGAGGTTAACGCGAGTTCGCCGCCGCCACGGCGCGCGCGGCCATCTCCACCACCATCGCGGCGCGATACTCGGCCGAGCAGTGCAGGTCGGCGTTCATACCGGTGCTGGCGAGCTTCACGCTGCGCGCTGCTTCGGGTGTGAAGTTCTGGCGCAGTGCCGACTCCAGTTCGGAACAACGGAACACCGAAGCCTTGGCGCCCGTGACGGCCACCCGCACCCCGCCTGCGCCCTGGCTGACGAAGACGCCCACCATCGCGAAGCGCGACGCCGGCTGTTTGTACTTCATGTACGCGGCCTTCTGCACCAGCGGGAACTGCACCGCGGTGATCAGCTCGCCGACATTCAGCGCCGTGCTGAAGACCCCGGTGAAGAAGGCATCGGCAGCGATCTGGCGCTGCGCGGTGTGCACCGTGGCGCCCAGGCCGACCAGGCCGGCGGGATAACACGCCGCGGGGTCGGCATGTGCGATCGAGCCGCCGATCGTGCCCATGTTGCGCACCATCTGGTCGCCGATGCCACCGGCGAGTTCGGCCAGTGCGGGAAGAGCGCGCTTCACGTCGGCCGAGGCGGCCACCGCGGCGTGCGTG
>JANNQO010000342.1:0-4286 GCA_031400795.1 Rubrivivax sp.
GTCGAAGTAGGTGGCGATGCGCTCGCGCAAATGATCGGGCGGCTGGCGGCCGGCGGTCTGGCCGAGTGCAGCCAGGCGAAAACTCTGCAAGGTGTCGGAATAGATCGCCAATTGCACCGGGTCGTTCTTCTGCCGCCAGCCTTTGTCTTTGGCGAAATCGAGATAGTCGCGGTTCCAATTGCGCATGTACTGCATGTTCTGCGGCATGTGGTGCTGGAACACACAATCGTTCTTCGCGTACATCTCCCATTGTCTCGGATTGGGCGCGCCGCGCAGGTGTTCGTTACCGTCCTTGCCGCGCCAGCCCATCAGGAAGCCGATGCCCGGCTGCGGCTCGAAATTGATCACGAAGTCGGGGTAGTCCTTGAACTTGCGCGTGCCCCCGGCGGTGGTGAACGCGGGGAACTGCAATCGCGATGCGAGTTCGATCAGCACTTCCTGGAACGGTTTGCACTGGCCCGTGGGCGGCAGCACCGGCACACGCACCGAATCGACCGGGCCGTCGAAGTCGCTGATCGGGCGGTCGAGCATGCTCATCACGTCGTGCCGCTCGAGGTAGGTGGTGTCGGGCAGCACCAGGTCGGCGAAGGCCACGGTCTCGCTCTGGAAGGCGTCGCACACCACCAGGAACGGGATCTGGTAGTCACCATCGGCGTGTTTGCGGTTCAGCATCTCGCGCACCACCGAGGTGTTCATCGTGCTGTTCCAGGCCATGTTGGCCATGAAGATCAACAGCGTGTCGATGCGGTACGGGTCGCCCTTGGTGGCGTTGCTGATGACGTTGTGCATCAACCCATGCGCCGAGAGTGGATGCTCCCACGAGAACGCGTGGTCGATGCGGATCGGCGAACCGTCGGGGTACACCGCCAACTCTTCGGGGCTGGCGGGAAAGCCCAGTGGTGCGGTGTTCAGTGGCGTGTTCGGTTTGATCAGCGCGGGGTCGTTGAACGCGCGGTAATTGGGCACGATGTGGCGCGGGTAGGGCGCCTTGTGGCGAAAGCCGCCGGGGGCGTCGATCGTGCCCAGCAGCGACATCAGCACAGCGAGTGCGCGCACCGTCTGGAAGCCGTTGCTGTGCGCGGCCAGGCCGCGCATCGCGTGGAAGGCGACCGGCCGCGCGGGCGTGGTCGGATGCACCTTGCCCCAGGCGTCGGTCCACGGGATCGGCAATTCGAACGCCTGTTTCAGCGCGGCGTGGCCGAGTTCGTGGGCGAGCTTCTTGATGCGATCGGCCGGGATGCCGGTGATCGCCGCAGCCCACTCGGGCGTGCACGACGCGACACGATCGCGCAGCAATTGGAATGCCGGTGCGACACGCGTACCGTCGGGCAGCCTGTAGTGGCCTTCGAGCGCCGGATCACAACCCTCGGCTATGCCTTCGGGGTAGGCCGGCTTCACGCTCGCCGAAGGCCCATCCCACACCAGCTTGTTGTGCGGGTTGCGGCCATCGCCGGGTGGGCCTGTGTCGGGGTCGAAGGCGAACAGACCCTCGCGATGGCCCGCCTCCAGCACCACCAGTTGCGGCGCGTTGGTGAAGCGCTTCAGGAACGGCCGGTCGACCAGGTCCTTGGCGATCAGCTGATGCAGCAGCGCCATGAACAGCGCGCCATCGGTGCCGGGTTTGATCGGGATCCACTCGTCGGCGATGGCCGAATAACCGGTGCGCACCGGGTTGATCGAGATGAAGCGGCCGCCGGCACGCTTGAACTTCGAGATGGCGATCTTCATCGGGTTGCTGTGATGGTCTTCGGCAGTGCCGATCATCACGAACAACCTGGCGCGGTCGAGGTCGGGGCCGCCGAACTCCCAGAACGATCCGCCGATCGTGTAGATCATTCCCGCGGCCATGTTCACCGAGCAGAAGCCGCCATGCGCGGCGTAGTTGGGCGTGCCGAACTGGCGTGCGAAGAGGCCGGTGAGGGCCTGCATCTGGTCGCGGCCGGTGAAGAGGGCGAACTTCTTGGGGTCGGTCGAGCGGATCTTGCCCAAACGCTCGGTGAGCAGCTCGAATGCACGCTCCCACGAGATCGGATCGAATTCGCCGGCACCGCGCGGGCTGCCGGGCCGGCGCAACAGCGTCTGCGACAGGCGCGCAGGCGACACCTGCTTCATGATGCCCGCGGCGCCCTTGGCGCAGATCACACCCTGGTTCAGCGGATGCTTCGGGTTGCCGTCGATGTAGCGCAGTTCGCCATCGCGCAAGTGCACGCGGATGCCGCAACGGCACGCGCACATGTAGCAGGTGGTGGTCTTGACCTCGAGTTTCGCGCCGGGATTCGGCGAGGCCAGCGGGTTGTGCAGCGGGCGGCCGTTGGAGAAGTTGAACACGCGTGGGCTTCTTTCTGTCTTCAACGGGAGGCCAACACGGCCAGTGCCACCGAGGCCAGCCGCGCGGCCAGCGAATCAGCGCGCGAGGTCAGCACCACCGGCACTCGCGCTCCGAGCACCAGGCCCGCGCAGTCGCCGCCGCCGACCAGGTTGAAGCTCTTGTACAGCATGTTGCCTGAATTCAGGTCGGGCACCAGCATCAGGTCGGCGTCGCCGGCCACGGCCGACTCGATCTTCTTCACGCGCGCGGCGTCGGCCGAGAAGGCGTTGTCGAAACCGAACGGGCCTTCGACCAGGACGCCGGGCCACTCGCCATCGCGCGCCAACTGCACCAGCGCCTGCGCATCCAGCGTGGCGGGGATCGCGGCGTTGACCGTCTCCACCGCCGCGACGATGGCGACCTTGGGTCGTTCGATGCCCAGGCGTTGCAGCAACTGAACGGCATTGCCGAGGATGTCGCGCTTGGTCTTCAGATCCGGCGCGACGTTCACCACGCAATCGGCCAGCGCCATCAGCTTGTGATACCGCGGCAGGTCGAACACGAAAGCATGGCTGATGCGCCGCTCGGCGCGCAGGCCGGTGTCCTTGTCGACCACCGCCGACATCAGCTCGTCGGTGTGCAGCGAGCCCTTCATCAGCGCTGCCAGCACGCCGCTGCGCGCCAGCGCCGTGGCGCGGCGCGCGGCATCGGGTGCCGCGGCGGCGGTGGCGCTGATCTCGAGGTCGTGCAGCGCCACCTCGGCCGCATCGGCGGCGCGTTCGATCTCGGCGCGTGGCCCGATCAGCAGCGGGCGCGCCACGCCGGCGCGCTGGATCAGCGCCGCGGCCTGCAAGGCCAGCACATCGCAGGGGAACACCAGGCCCAGCAGCGGCGGTGCGCCGCCTGCCAGCGCTTGCGCGCGCGCCACCAGCGCATGCAGCCGGGGGTGCGTGGCGTCAGCGGCTTGCACAGGCGGGGTCAGACGTAGTCCCGGTACTTCTCCAGCAGCCGCACCGGCTTGGCCAGCGCGTCGCGGCGGAACGGGTCGCCCAGCTCGCGCGTGCACATGATCTCGATGACGCAGGTCTTCTTCTGGTTCATCTGCAGATCGATCGCCTTCTTCAGCGCCTTGCCCACGTCCTCGAGCTTGTCCACGATGATCGCTTCGGCGCCCATCGCCTTGGCAATGCCCGCGAAGCTCTGGTTGTCGAGCTCGCCGGCGACGAAGCGCCGGTTGTAGAAGTCGACCTGGTTCTTCTTCTCCGCGCCCCATTGGCGGTTGTGGAACACGACCGCAGTGACCGGAATGTCGTGGCGCACGCAGGTCATGATCTCGACCATGCTCATGCCCCAGGCGCCGTCACCGGCATAGGCGATTGCCGGGCGGTCCATCGCCGCGACCTTGGCGCCGATCATCGTCGGCAGAGCGTAGCCGCAATTGCCGAAACTCATCGGCGCGAAGAAGCTGCGCGGTTCTTCGAAACGCAAATAGCTGTTGGCCACTGAATTGATATTGCCGATATCGGTGGAGACCATCGCACGCGGCGGCATGGCTCTCTCGAGTTCACGCAGCACCTGGCGCGGATGCAGGTACTGGCCGCCGGAAAAGGGCTTCTCCCGGGCGTTTTCTTCGATCATGTCCAGGCTGTACGGGTCGCGCTCGTGCGTCCAGCCGTCGAGCTCTCTCTCCCACGCCGCCTTCTCATCGGCGATCTTCTTCGCGCGCTCGGACTTGCTGGCATCACAGGCCAGCGTCTTGCCGGCCAGGCGCGCGGTGAGCGCCATCGCTGCGGCCTTGGCGTCGGCGCAGATGCCGACATGGATCTTCTTCACCAGTCCCAGGTTGGTGTGGTCGGCCTCGATCTGGATGATCTTCGCGTTCTTCGGCCAGTAGTCCAGCCCATGCTGCGGCAGCGTGCCGAAGGGGCCCATGCGCGAGCCCAGCGCCACCACCACGTCGGCCTGCGCGATGAGTTTC
>JANNQO010000343.1:0-20069 GCA_031400795.1 Rubrivivax sp.
CCGCTTGTCGATCATCGACCTGGCCGGCGGCCACCAGCCGATCTCCAGCGCTGACGAGCAGCTCTGGCTGGTGTGCAACGGCGAGATCTACAACTACCGCGAGCTGCGCGGCGAGCTTCAGGCCAAGGGCTACCGCTTCAAGACCGCGTCCGACAGCGAAGTGCTGCTGCACCTCTACCACGCCGAGGGCGATGCGTTCGTGCAGCGCCTGAACGGCATGTTCGACTTCGCGCTGTGGGACGCGCGCCGGCGCCGCTTGCTGATCGGCCGGGATCGGCTGGGCGTGAAGCCGCTGTACATCCGGCAGGACGAGAAGACCCTCGCTTTCGCCACCGAAGCCAAGGCCTTGCTGGCGCTGCCCGGCGCGGCGGCCGAACTCGACCGCGACGCGGTGGCCGGCTATTTGCACCTGGGCTATGTGGCTGCGCCGCAAAGCATCTTCAAAGGCATCCGCAAGTTGCCGCCGGCCACCTTGTTGTCGGTCGAAGGCGGCCAGGTGAAGCAGTGGCGCTACTGGCGGCTGCCGAGCACCATCGACCGCAGCACCAGCGAGCAGGATTGGGTGGTGCGTGTGCGCGAGCGCATCGAAGCTTCGGTGCACATGCAGATGGTCAGCGACGTGCCGATCGGCGCTTTTCTCTCCGGCGGCATCGATTCCAGTGCCGTGGTGGCGTTCATGGCGCGCCACACCGAGCATCCGGTGCGCACCTACTCGATCGGCTTCGAAGGCGGCAGCGCCGAGAACTTCTACAACGAACTGCCTTACGCGCGGCAGGTGGCCGAACTGTTCGGCACGCAGCACCAGGAGATCGTCGTGCGCCCCGATGTGGTGGGCCTGCTGCCCAAGTTGTTGTGGCACATGGACGAGCCGATCGCCGACACCGCCTTCATCACCACCTACCTGGTCTCGGAGTTCGCGCGCCGCGACGTGAAGGTGATCCTTTCCGGCGTCGGTGGTGACGAACTCTTCGGCGGCTACCGGCGCTACCTGGGCGGCCACTACGCCGCGAATTTCCAGCGCCTGCCGGCCTGGGCGCGGCGTCTGGCCGCGGCCGCCGCTCAGCGCTTGCCGTCCGACCGCCATTCCGGCGCGCTGAACATGCTGCGCCTGGCCAAAGGCTTCATCGCCTCGGCCGACATGGATGCCGACCAGCGCTACCGCAGCTACCTGCGCGTGGTCTCGCGCGCCGAGGTGGCCGATCTGATGACGTCGCCCGTGGCCGACGAGCGCGATGCACTCGACGCCGCCTTCGCCGCGGCCGGCAACGAGGACGAACTCAACCGCATGTTCGCTGTCGATGCCGAAACACAGCTGCCCGACGACCTGCTGCTGCTCACCGACAAGATGAGCATGGCCGTCTCGCTCGAATGCCGCGTGCCGCTGCTCGACCACGAGCTGGTCGAACTCGCCGCGGCGATGCCGGCGTCGATCAAGGTGCGCGATGCGCAGCTGAAGCATGTGCTGAAGCAGGCGCTCACGGGTTTGTTGCCGCAGGAGATTCTTTATCGAGCCAAGCGCGGCTTCGGCACGCCGATGGGCGCCTGGCTGAAGCGAGAACTGGCTCCGCTGCTGCGCCGGCTGCTGGCACCCGAGGTGGTGGAGAGCCGCGGGCTGTTCCGCCAGGAGCGCGTGCAACGCCTGGTGGCCGACCACGAAGCGAACCGCATCGATGGCACCGACGCGCTGACGGCGCTGATGAACCTCGAGATCTGGAGCCGCGTCTACCTCGACGGCCACGACCCGGCCGCGGTTTCCGACGAGCTGCGCGCCGCCGTGGCCTGAAACAAAAGCCTGCCGACCATGACTCTGCTGAAATCCGCCGCCATCAAGTACGTCTCGTCGGGCATGCGTTTTCCGCTCGGCGCTTTCGAGCGCGTCAGCGAATTGCAGACGATGCGCGAACTGACCGCGCTGCTCAAAGCCGACTGCGTGATCGACGTCGGTGCGAACCGCGGCCAGTTCGCGCAGGAGTTGCGTGGTGTGGGCTATGCCGGCCGCATCGTCTCCTTCGAGCCGCAGGGCAGCGAGTTCGATGTGTTGTCGCAGAACTTCGCCACTGATCGCGAATGGCAAGGCCAGCGGCTGGCGCTGGGCAGCCGCGCCGACAAGCTCGAGATGGTGGTGCCGGGCCTGACGGTGCTCGGTTCGCTGCTGAGGCCCAACTTCAAGAGCCCGAACAGCCGCACCGAAACTGTCGACGTGGTGCGCCTGGACGAGGTGCTGCCCACGCTGCTGCCTGACTGGCGCGAGCGCCGCATTTACTTGAAGATGGACACGCAGGGCTACGACCTCGAGGTCTTCAAGGGTGCTGAAGGCATTCTTTCGAGCGTGGTCGGTCTGCAATCCGAGCTGTCGGTGCAGCCGCTGTACGAGGGCATGCCGCATTACCTGGACGCGCTGTCGACTTTCGAGCGTGCGGCGTTCGAGTTGCACAACCTCTCGGTGGTGGGCCGCGGTGAAGACGGCGCGGTGATCGAGATGAATTGCTACATGCGCCGGCGCACGCGGATGGACCCGTGAACATCCTCTACCTGTGCCACCGCTTCCCGTTCCCGCCCAAGCGCGGCGGCAAGATCAGGCCGTTTAACATGATCCGCCACCTGAGCGCGAGCGGCCACCGCGTGACGGTCGGTTCGCTGGTGCGCTCGCCGGAGGAGGCGTCCGAAGGCGAGGGCATCGCGCCGCACGTCGCCGAGCGTGTGATGGGCCATGTCAGCGAGCCCGTGCAATGGGCGCGCATGATCGTTCGGCTGCCCATGACCACGCCTTCGTCGATGGGCTACTTCTACAGCGCCGAGCTGGCGCGCGAGGTACGCCGCCTGCTTTCGAGTCAGCGCTGGGACCTGATCTTCGTGCACTGCTCGTCGGTGGCGCAGTATGTCGAGCAGGTGCAGGGCGTGCCGAAGATTCTCGACTTCGGCGACATGGATTCGCAGAAGTGGCTCGAGTACGCGCAGCGCAAGCCGTTCCCGCTGTCGCTGGGCTACTGGCTCGAAGGGCAGAAGATGCTGGCCGCCGAAAAGCGCCTGGCGCGCCGCTTCGACCTCTGCACCGCGACCACGCGCGCCGAGTGGCAGACACTGGAGGACTACGCCACGGGGGCGGCCACCGACTGGTTCCCGAATGGCGTGGACAGCGACTTCTTCAGCCCGACCGGAGACGCTTTCGACGCCGACACCATCAGCTTCATCGGCCGCATGGACTACTACCCGAACCAGGAATGCATGTCGCGCTTCTGCCGCGAAACCTGGCCGCTCGTGAAGTCGCGCCGGCCGGCGATGAAGCTGCTGATCGTCGGGGCCGATCCGTCGCCCGAGATGCGCGCGCTCGGCCAGTTGCCCGGCGTCACGGTGACCGGCTCGGTGCTCGATGTGCGGCCATACATCCGCGGCTCGGCGCTGATGGTGGCGCCGCTGGCGATTGCGCGCGGCACGCAGAACAAGATCCTCGAAGCGATGGCGATGGGTGTTCCCGTCGTCACCAGCACGGTCGCCGCCGGCGGTGTGGACGCCACGGCCGATGAGCATCTGCTCGTCGCCGATCAACCCGAGGCGATTGCTGCCGCCATCCTGCGCATCGTCGAGAACCCCGCCGAGCGCACGCGCCTGGCCAACGCCGGCCGCGCGCGCATGCTCAGTCACCATTCGTGGGCCGGCTCGATGAAGCGCCTGGACACCATCATCGAACGCTGCACGACGAGTGCGACCACCACCCGGATCCAGTACGCATGAAGATCAGCATCTTTGGCCTCGGCTATGTCGGCGCGGTGTCGCTGGCCTGCCTGTCGCGCGATGGCCACCAGGTGATCGGTGTCGACATCGACAGCACCAAGCTCGAGCTCATCGCTGCCGGCAAGACGCCGGTGGTGGAAGAAGGCATGGTCGAGTTGATGCAGCAGGTGGCGGCGAGCGGCCTCGTCAGCGTGGGCACCGATGCACGCGCGGCCGTACTCGGCAGCGAACTCTCGCTGGTCTGCGTGGGCACGCCGTCGGCGCCCAACGGCAGCCAGGATCAGAGAGCCCTGCTGAAGCTGGCGCGCGAGATCGGCCTGGCGCTGGCACACAAGGCGCCGGGCCACGTGGTGGTATTCCGCTCCACGGTGGTGCCCGGCACCGTGGAAGACGTGCTGCGGCCGCTCATCGAAGAGGCCTCCGGCAAGCGCGACGGCCATCACTTCCACCTCTGCTTCCAGCCCGAGTTCCTGCGCGAGGGCTCGTCGATCCGCGACTACGACAAACCGCCGTTCACCATCGTCGGCGCGAACCACGATCATCCCGTCGAGCGCTTGCAGGCCTTGTTCGGCCACCTGCCGTGCAAGTTCATCCGCACCACGGTGCGCAGCGCCGAGATGATGAAGTACTGCTGCAACAACTTCCACGCGCTGAAGATCACCTTCGCCAACGAGACCGCCCGCCTGTGCGCCGCGCTCGGCGTCGATGCCTTCGAGGTGATGGACCTGGTGTGCCAGGACACGCAGCTGAACATCTCCAAGGCTTACCTGAAGCCCGGTTTTGCTTTCGGCGGCTCCTGTCTGCCCAAGGACTTGCGCGCCACCAGCCACCTGGCCAAGGTGCACGATGTCGAGTTGCCGATGCTGTCGAGCATCCTCGCGTCGAACCAATCGCACCTGGCGCTGGCGCTGGAGAAGGTGCTGGCCACTGGCAAGCGGCGTGTGGGCTTCGTCGGCCTGAGTTTCAAGACCGGCACCGACGACCTGCGCGAGAGCCCGCTGGTGACGTTGGCCGAGCAGTTGATCGGCAAGGGCCTGCAACTCTCGATCTACGACCCCGAGGTGCACCTGTCGCAACTGCTCGGCGCGAATCGGCGCTACATCGAGCAGCACCTGCCGCACATCGGCAGCCTGGTGCGCGGCGACCTCGAATCGGTGCTGGCCGAATCCGAGGTGGTGGTGATCGGCATGGCCACCGCCGAGGTGGCAGATGCGCTGGAGCGCCTGGTGCGGCCCGATCAGGTGCTGATCGATCTGGCCCGGCTGCCGCATCGCGAGCGCCTGGCCGCGCAGCTCACCGGGTTGTGCTGGTAAGAACATCGAAAGAGCAGGAGTTCCCATGACGACGCCCTCCCCGACATCTTCCGAAGCCTGGCCGGTGATGGTGCTGGCCTACAACGAAGAAAAGCACATCCAGGCCTGCCTGGACAGCTTGTTCGACGGCGAGCCGGGTCAGCCGCTGGAGGTCTACGTGATGGCCAACGGCTGTACCGACGGCACCGAGCAGGCGGTGCTCGACTACGCCAGGAAGCGTCCCGAGGTGCACCTGGTCTCCATCAAGTTGGGCGACAAGTGCAATGCCTGGAACGTCTTCGTGCACGAGACCGTGGTGCAGCGCTGCCCCGGCCGTTCGGTGTACTTCTTCATGGACGGCGACGCGCGCAGCGTGCCCGGCTCGCTCGCGACGATGGCTGCGGCGCTGCAAGCTGACCCCTATGCGCATGCCGCGTCGGCGCCGCCTTCGTCGGGCCGCAACGCCGGCCACGACCGCGAGGAGCTGCTGCGCGAACGCGGCCTAGTGGCCAATCTCTACGCGCTGCGCGGCGAATTCACGCAACGCCTGGCGCGCCAGGGCGTGCGATTGCCGCTGAAGCTCGAAGGCGACGACGGCCTGATCGGCGCGTTGGTCAAGTGGGATCTCGATCCGCAGCGCAACCAGTTCGACCACCGGCGCATCGTGCCCTGCGCGAAAGCCGGCTTCGAGTTCGAATCGGTGTCGCCGCTGTCGCCTTCTGCCGTCCGCGGCTACTGGAAACGCGCGGTGCGCTACGGCCGCCGGGTCTACGAGTTCGAACTCATCGGCAAGGAGCTGAAGAGCAAGGGCCTGGCCGGGCTGCCGGTGGACATCACCTCGCTGTACCGCGGCGCGAACCAGCTGAACCTGCGCTGGAGCGGCCTGTACACCCTCTCGAATTGGGCTGCCCTGCGGGAGATGCGGCGTGTGGGCCGGAACTGATCGTTTGACGATGGACGCGCTGCCCGCGTCGGCGCCGGCCCGGGCAGCGTCGTTCGCTGGCCTGCGCATCGGCCTGGTCGGGCCTTTGGCACCACCGGCCGGCGGCATGGCGAATCAGACGCGCCAGTTGAGCGAGCTGCTGCAAGCCTCTGGCGCGCAGGTGATCCTGGTGCAGACGAATCGGCCCTACGCACCGGTCTGGGCGGGGCGGCTGCCGGGGCTGCGCGCGTTGTTCAGGCTGCTGCCGTATCTGGTCGCGCTGTGGCGCGCGGCGGGGCAGGTGCAGGTCTTTCATCTGATGGCCAATTCCGGCTGGGCCTGGCACCTGTTCAGCGTGCCGGCGGTGTGGATCGCGCGAATGCGCGGCGTGCCGGTGCTGGTGAACTACCGAGGCGGTGAAGCGGCGCCCTTCCTCGACCGTTCGGCAACGTTGGTTCGCTTCACGATGGGCCGCGCCACGCTGCTGGCCGTGCCCTCGGGTTTCCTGAAGCAGGTCTTCGCCGCGCATCGCATGCCGGCGGTGCTGCTGCCCAATATCGTCGACATGGGTCGCTACCGGCCCCGCGAGCAGCGGCGTGCACTCGCCGCCCATGTCGTGGTCACGCGCAACCTCGAGCCGCTGTACGACATCACATCTGCACTGCGCGCTTTCATGCTGGTGGCGGCGCGCAAGCCTGGCGCCACGCTGTCGATCGGCGGCACGGGCCCGCAGGAAGCCGAGCTGAGGCGCCTGGCCGCCGATCTCGGCCTGGCCGATCGTGTCCGCTTCGCTGGCCGGCTCGACCGCGACGAAGTGGCGCAACTGCTGCACAGCGCCGACGTGAATCTGAACCCGAGCCTGGCGGACAACATGCCGAACTCGGTGCTCGAAGCGCTGGCCGCCGGCGTGCCGGTGGTCAGCACGCAAGTCGGCGGGGTGCCGTTCATCGTCGAACACGAGCGCACTGCTTTGTTGGTGCCGCCTCAGGATCCGGTGGCGATGGCCGAAGCCATGCTCAGGCTGCTCGACGACGCCGAGCTGTGGGCCCGCCTGGCCGAGAACGGCCTGGCCGAAGCGCAGCGCTACACCTGGCAGGCCATCGCGCCGGTGCTGGCGAGCCTGTACCGACAAGTGCTTGGACCACGATGAGCGGCTACACGCGATTGATCGCCGGCGCGCTGTTCCCGCTGCACGAGCGGCTGAAACACCACGACAGCGTGGCGCGCCGGCGCGAGTTGGAGCGCACGCAATGGCTCGAGCCCGCGCAGCTCGAGGCTTTGCGCGTCGAGCGCCTGCGCCGCTTCCTGGTCGGTGCCGGCCGCGATGTTGCGTACTACCGCGAGTTGTTCGCGAAGCTGAACTTCGATGCTGCGGGCGTGCAGTCGCTGGCCGACCTGCGCGCGCTGCCGCTGCTGACCAAAGCCGACATCCGCGCCCATGGCGAGCGACTGAAGAGCCGGTGCGCGGCGCGACTCATCCGCTACAACACCGGCGGCTCGTCGGGCGAGCCGCTGGTCTTCCACATGGGCATGGACCGTGTCAGCCACGACGTGGCGGCCAAGTGGCGTGCCACGCGCTGGTGGGGCGTGGACATCGGCGACCCCGAGATCGTGATTTGGGGCTCGCCGATCGAGGTCGGCGCGCAAGACCGCATGCGCCAGTGGCGCGACCGGCTGCTGCGCTCCGAACTGTTGCCGGCCTTCGAGATGTCGCAAGCGAATCTGGACGGCTTCGTCGCCGCGATCCGCCAGCGCCGGCCGGCGATGCTGTTCGGCTACCCGTCGGCGCTGGCGCACATCGCGCAGCACGCGCAACAGCGTGGCATCGCGCTCGATGACGTGGGCATCCGCGTCGCCTTCGTCACCTCCGAGCGCCTGTACGAGCACCAGCGCCAGCTCATCGGCCAAGTCTTCGGCTGCCCGGTGGCCAACGGCTACGGCGGTCGCGACGCCGGCTTCATCGCGCACGAATGCCCGCAGGGTGGCATGCACATCAGCGCCGAGGACATCGTCGTCGAACTGCTCGATCGCAACGGCCAGCCGGTGGCCGAAGGCGAGGCCGGCGAGATCGTGGTCACGCATTCCGCCACCGGCGACTTCCCGTTCATCCGCTACCGCACCGGCGATGTTGCGGTGGCCAGCACGCAGCGCTGTGCCTGCGGGCGCGGGTTGCCGATGCTGCAGGAGATCCAGGGCCGCAGCACCGACTTCGTCGTCGCCGCCGACGGCAGCTTGATGCATGGCCTGGCGCTGATCTACATTCTTCGCGACATGCCCGAGCTGCAATCGTTCAAGATCGTTCAGCAGTCGCGCGCGTTGACCACGGTCTACCTGGTGCCCGGCGCGGGGCTCGACCGCGGCCGGGCCCAGGCGTCGATCGTGCAAGGATTCAGACGCCGGCTGGGAGCCGACGTGGATGTCGCGCTGGAGTGGGTGGAGCAGATCCCGCCGGAGAAGTCGGGCAAGTTCCGCTATGTCGTCAGCCACGCCGCCGGCCTGACAACGCAAAGCGAGGCACAGCATGCGTGACACGGCCCTGATGATGCTGGTGATCGGCCTGGCTCTGGTGGCGCTGCGCTACCCCTGGATCGGCGTGATGTTGTGGACCTGGGTCAGCATCATGAACCCGCACCGCTACACCTGGGGTTTCGCCTACGAGGCGCCGGTGGCCTTGATCGCCGCGATGGGCACCTTGATCGGCTTCCTGGCCGAGCCGCGGAAGGAGAACCCTTTCAAGGGCCCGGCCATCCCGGTCTTCGCGGTGTTCTTCTTGTGGATGACCTTGTCGTGGGCCTTCGGCCTGGATCCCGAGGGCGACTACTTCCAGTGGAACAAGGCCACCAAAGTCTTCTTCATGATCTTCATCGCTCTGGCGCTGCTGTACAGCAAGAAACACATCTTCGCGCTGGTCTGGGTGTGCGCTGGCTCGCTCGCTTTGCTAGGCATCAAGGGCGGCCTGTTCACCATCACCAGCGGCGGCGGCGAGCGCGTCTGGGGGCCGGCAGGCTCGTTCATCGAGGACAACAACGAGTTCGCGGTGGCCTTGATCATGACCATCCCGCTGCTGCGCTTCCTGCAGTCCCAGCTGCGCAATCAGTGGGGGCGCCACGCGATGACGCTGACCATGGCGATGCTGGTCATTTCGGCCATCGGCAGCCACAGCCGCGGCGCGCTGTTGGCCTTCATCGGCACCGTGGCGCTGTTCTGGTGGCGCGAATCGAACCGCGTCCGCAACGCGCTGCTCGCGCTTCCCGTGGGCTTCGCATTGCTGGCGTTCGCCCCCGAGAAGTGGTTCACGCGCATGGATACCATCGTGGCTGACGAACTCGACGCCTCGTCGATGGGGCGCATCAGCGCCTGGTGGGCGGCCTTCAACATCGCCAAGGACCGCATCCTGGGGGTGGGATTCAACCCGGCGCGGCATGATCTGTTCGCGATCTACTCGCCCTACCCGGACATCGTGCAGGGCGCGCACAGCATCTACTTCCAGGTCCTCGGCAACCACGTCTTCATCTGTCTGTTCCTGTGGCTGACGATGTGGTTCCTGACCTGGCGCTCGGCGGACTGGCTGCGCAAGAACGCTGCGCAGATTCCCGAATCCGCCTGGTGCGCGCAGTTCGCCGGCATGGCGCAGGTGTCGCTGCTGGCCTACTTCGTCGGCGGCGCGTTCCTGAGCCTGTCGTACTTCGACCTGCCCTACAACATCATGATCGCGGTGGTGTTGACGCGCGTCTGGGTGCAGAAGAAGGCCTGGCAGACCGAGCCTGCGCTGGCGCCCAGGCGGTGGCAGATTCCCGGCATGTCCGGGCCCAAACCCCCGGCCCCGGCATGATCAGGCGCCTGCTCGAGTTCGCATCGCCGGGCGGGGCGCGCGCCCGCTTGTCGGTGCTGATCTTCCACCGCGTGCATGCGCAGGCCGATGAGCTGTTCCCCGACGAGCTGCAGGCCCGCGTCTTTGCCGAGTTGTGCAACTGGCTGGCGCGCTGGTTCAACGTGTTGCCGCTGGACGAGGCGGCCAAGGCCCTGCGCGAAGGCCGCTTGCCGTCGCGCGCCGCGGCGTTGACGTTCGACGACGGCTACGCCGACAACCACGATGTCGCGTTGCCGGTGCTGAAGCAGCACGGCCTGCCGTGCACGTTCTTTGTCGCCACGGGCTTCCTCGACGGCGGACGCATGTGGAACGACACGGTCATCGAGTCGCTGCGCCGAACCGCTTGCGAGCGCCTGGCGCTGGACGACCTGCTGCCCGGTGTGGGCGAACTGCCGTGCACCACGAATACCGAGCGGCGCGCCGCCATCGAGGCGGTGATCTCGCGCATCAAGTACCTCGAGCCGGCGCAGCGCCAGTCGCTCGTCGACCAGGTCGCGCAGCGCGCCGCGGTCGAGCTGCCCGACGACCTGATGCTCACCGGAGCGCAGCTGCGCGCGATGCGCGCGGCCGGCATGCAGATCGGCGCGCACACCGTCAGCCACCCGATCCTGGCGCGGCTCGCCGCGGCCGACGCTCAGAGAGAGATCGTCGACGGCAAGCGCCGGCTGGAAGAGCTGCTCGGCGAGCCCGTGCGCCTGTTCGCCTACCCCAACGGAAAGCCCGGCAGCGACTACCACGCCGAGACCGTGGGCCTGGTGCGCGAAGCCGGCTTCGAGGCGGCGTTCTCCACCGCCTGGGGAGCGGCCGGGCCAACGTCCGACCTGATGCAACTGCCGCGCTTCACGCCCTGGGAGCGCACGCCGCGGCGCTTCGCGCTGCGCATGCTGCACAACATGCGGCAGCCCTCGACGGCTCAGCTCGCGGCAGCCTCGTGAAGGTCTACGTCACCTTCGACGTCGAGGTCTGGTGCGACGGCTGGTCGGATCTGGACGGGCGTTTCCCGGCGGCTTTCGAGCGCTACTACTACGGCCGTTCGCGCGCCGGCAGTTATGCCTTGCCGAAGACGCTGGAGATCATGAACCGGCGCGGCCTCACCGGCGTGTTTTTCGTCGAGCCGCTGTTCTCGGCGCGCTTCGGGGCGCAGTACCTGGCCACGGTGGCGCGCCTCATCGCCGATGCCGGGCAGGACGTGCAGCTGCACCTGCACCCGGAGTGGACCGACGAGATCCGTCCGCCGATCCTGGCCGATGTTTCGAAGAAGCGACAGCACCTCGTGTACTACGACCTCGACGAGCAAAGCGCGCTCATCGCGGAAGGTCGCCGCTTGCTCGAACAGGCGCTCTGCGGCCCGGTGAACGCCTTTCGCTCCGGCAGTTTCGCCGCCAATCGCGACACCTACCGCGCACTGGCGCGCAACGGCTTCGCGCTGGACAGCAGCCTGAACCCGGCCTTCGACTACAGCGGCGGCAGCATCGACGCGGTTCACGAGTTCGGCAGCCAGCGCGTGCTGGAAGGTGTGCGCTGCTTTCCGGTCACCGTCTACCGCGACGGCCTCGGCCGCCGCCGGCCGGCGCAGCTCAACGGCTCGAGCTTCGGCGAGCTGAAGAGCGCGCTGCTGGACGCCGAGCGGCGCGGCGTGTCGCACTTCGTCATCGTCTCGCACAACTTCGAGATGCTCAAACCCGGCAGCAGCGAGCCCGACTGGTTCGTGGTGCGGCGCTTCGAGGCGTTGTGCCGGTTTCTCGCCGAGAACGCCGATCGATTCCAGGTCGGGCCGTTCGGCGAGCATGCCGCGACTGCTGCTGCCGAGTCGCGGCCGCAGGTGCCTGCCTGGGCCACCGCCGGGCGGCTGGCCGAGCAACTCGTTCGGCGTTTTGCCTGATCCACATTGAACCGCCCGTTCTCGGTCTACCTCGACCTCGTGCGCTTCGGCGCGGCGTGCCTGGTCTACCTGTGGCACTCGAACATGCGGCTGCTGGTGGCCGACGTCCTGCCGGCGAGCAACTACGGCCACAGCTCGGTGATCGTGTTCTTCGTGCTCTCGGGCTTCGTCATCGCCTACGTCACCGATACCAAAGAGAAGACCTGGGTCGAGTACAGCGCCAGCCGCCTGTCGCGTGTCTACTCGGTGGTGCTGCCCACGCTGCTGCTGACACCGCTGCTCGACGCCGCGGGCCGCATGTTGTACCCGGCGATGTACGACTACCCCTGGGACCGCTTCGCGCTGCGCCTCTTGGGCTGCGGGCTGATGATGAACGAGTCGTGGTGGATCTCGATCACCTTCTTCTCCAACGTGCCCTACTGGTCGATCGCGTTCGAGTTCTGGTACTACGTGATCTTCGCGCTGGTGATGTTCGTACCGCGTGGTTGGCGTGCCGCGGCAGTGCTCGCGGCGTGTGCGATCGTCGGCCCGAAGATCGTGCTGCTGCTGCCGATCTGGTGGGCCGGCGTGCTGCTCTATCGATGGCGCTGGTTGCAGACCTGGTCGATCGGCATGTCATGGGCGATGGTGGTGGTCTCGACCGCTGGCATCCTGCTCACGCATGCCGCCGGCGTGTACGAGATGACCGCCGACTTCACGCGCGAGCTGGTCGGCGAACATCGATTCCGCGAACTCACCTTCGGGCGCTTCGCGCTCGGCGACTACCTGCTCGGCCTGCTCGTCTTCATCAACTTCGCCGCGGTGCGCAACGTCGCCGGGCAGATCGCGCCGCTGCTGCTGGCCGTCGAGCGCCCGGTGCGCTGGCTGGCCGGCTACACCTTCACGCTGTACCTGCTGCACCAGCCGCTGTTCCTGTTCTGGATGTCGGTGGTGAGGGGCGATCCGAAGGGCTATGGATTCTGGTGGGCGGTGACGGGGCTGACGGCGCTCTCGGTGGTGGCCATCGGCGCGATCACCGAGCACCGGCGGCACGGCATGAAGAAGGCTCTTCGGCGGGCGCTGCAAGGCCTGCAGGACCGCTGGGCGGCGCGCGCGGTGCGCGCGTGATCGTTCGAGTCAACCCGCGCTCAGTGGCTTTCAACCGAATGGCCACGGATCCAAGCGCCCGGGTACGGACTCATCAAGCAAGATGCGCATCAAGTACGAGCGCAGCCTTCGCGTCTTCGAGAACCTGAACTGCAAGCTCCCGGCTCACCGAAGGAAAGTCGTCGAGGAAGACCTCGAGCGAATCGCCAGCCTCCAAGTGCTCGAAGAGGATGCGGACGGGAACTCGCGTTCCCGTGAATACGGGGGTGCCTCCGAGAATTTCGGGATCGGAGATGACGCGCGGCGACTTCATGGGCTGCTCCAGGGGAAGCGCGGGGTGGAAGTGTACGGGGCGCTGCGGCCTGGCGGCGTAGCGCCGAAGGTGTTGGCGTCCGCGACGACCGAGACCGCCACCGCCGCTACAGCCTGCGAAGATTTCGCTGTCGAGGTCTGCGCCGAGTTGGCCGAGAGCGCGGTGGATCGACTTCGACGGTCACCTTCAACCCACGCACGGGCCGGGACTTCGCCGATGGGGAAGGATTCCGGGTGGGTTTCATTGGATCAGGCGTACAGCGCGCCAGCGGAATACCCGAAACTCGCGAAACGCACAGCCGCGTCAGCCCGCCATCAACTCACGCAGCAGCGGCAACAATGCCTGCGCATTGGACGATCCCCCCGCAGCGGACAGCCCCGCGGTCTGATCGGTGGCCAGACGCGGCAGCCGGTGCGCCACGGGCTTCACCCAGCGCAGCGTGCGCGCCAGGTCGGCGATGAGCACCTCGGCGGCGGCCTTCGCCATCGCGTACTCGGTCATGCCCTTGGGGCGCTCGTCGATGAACACGGTCGACGGGTAGAAGACGCGCACCGTGCGGCCGTCAGCCGCTGCCTCCAGGGCCTGGCACAGGGCCTCGAAGCGGCGCACGTAGAAGTGAACGAATTCGTCGAACAGCGCGGCGTCGAAAACCTGCGCGCGCTTGCGGTAGATGCGCGGCGTGGCGAAGTACCACACGGCGTCGGGCCAGGGGGTGGCGCGAAGCCACTCGTCGAAGCCTTCGGTCAGCAGGTCCAGGCGCCGCGGCGTTGCCGCCGGCGCGCCGGCAGCGGCGATCTCCTGCACCACACGCTCGGCGTCCAGCGCCCCCGAGGCGTAGCTCAGGCAGGCCCGGCCACCGCCGGCGGCCAGCAGCTTGGCCACCAACTCGCCCAGGCCGCGTGAGCCGCCGATGATCCAGTGCGTGGCACCGGCGAACTCGTCGGGCCGCAGCAGCGCGCGCAGTTCCGCCATTGACGCCTGCGCTTGCGCCGGTGCGCGCAGGAAGGCCTTGATGTCGCCGCGCACCAGCCCGTCGAAGGCGATCACGAAGAGCCTGAAGCGCGCGTCGTAGCGCTTCACCTCGAAGCGCAGCACGTCGCTCGGCCCCTCGGCCGGCTCCAACGTCAGGGACGAGAACACCGAGTGCAGCCCCGGGCAGGCCATGCCGACGTAAGTCGACAACAGGGCCATGGCGGCAACGCGCCGCTCACCGAGTCGTGCGCAGGCGCGCGGAAAATCAGCCGCGAAGTCCGCCGCGGGCAGCGGCAATCGTTGTTGGCGCCCGACCCAGGCGGTGGGTTCCCGGTCCAGCGGATGCGCACCGGTTTGCAACACCTCGGCATCCGCGGCGATCGCCAGGCCAGGCAGCGGCGCAGGCGCGCCGCGCAGGCTGACGCGGCACGCGACCAGACCTTGCACGCTCGCAAGGGCCTGCGGCGCGCCGTCTTCGCCGTGATCGAACGCCACCGCGGCTTCATCGCCCACCGAGAGCGGGTTCAGGAACTCGGCCTCGAGCCGCCAGGCCGCGTCGGGCCAGTCGTGCGGCCGGCGTTCGAGCAGACACAGCAGCGTGTGCACGCCATGCACCACCTGGCGCCCGGTGAGCAGCCGGCGCGCCGCGATCGGATCCAAGTGCATGGGATTGCGATCCCCGGACAGCGCGGCGAAGCGCTCCTGGTCGGCGCCGCTGAAGGTCAGCGTGGCGGCGCGCGGGGTGGCCAAGGGGCTGTTCATGCGTGAAATTGTCGCCGCCAGCCGGTCCGGTCGACGACGGTGCCGATGCGAGAATCCCGCGTCTTTCCGCTGCGTGACCGCGCCCTCCATGGCGAACGCCAAACCCGACTTCGACGAGCTGCTGCGCGCCGCCACGCGCAGTGAACTGCAAGGCGCCGTGTGGCGCTGGCCGGCCCCGCTGACGCTGCCGCAGGCCGAGCGGCTGCGCAGCCATGCAATGGTCCTCGCGCCGGCGCCGCAGCCGCTGCGGGTCGCGGTGGTGCACACCTACACGAGCGACCTGCTCGGACCCTGGCTCGCCTTCCAGGCGGCACTCGAGGGCTTCGAGTTGCAGGCCCACCATGCGCCCTACGGGCTGGCGATGCAGGAAGCAGCGCCCGGCTCGGCCCTGGTGGCGCACCGGCCCGACCTGACGCTGCTGATGTTCAGGCGCGACGACCTGCATCCGGCGCTGTCGCAGCCGATCGCCGGCCTGCCCGTCGAGCAACTGGCCGCGCTGCGCGAAGAGAGCCTGGCGCGTCTGCGCGAGATCGTCTCGGCATTCCGCGCGCAGCCGGTTGGACAGATCGTGGTCAGCTTGCTGCCCTCGCTTCTTCCGGCCAGCCTGGGCCAGCACGACGCTCAGGCCGAGGCTTCGGAAGCCGCCTGGTGGCAAGCCTTGAAGAGCGATTTCGCAGCCTGGGTGCAGCGCGACGCGCCCGCCACCACGCTGCTGGATCTCGACGAGGTGCTGGCCCAGGTCGGCCGCCAGGCCTTCTTCGACAAGCGCTACTGGTACTCCGCCAGCTACCCGTTCAGCGCCGCCGCGGCGGCCGAGTTCGCACGCCGCGTCGTAGTGATCGGTACGCTGCTGAAGACACCGCGCGCCAAGGTGCTGGTGCTGGACGCCGACAACACGCTGTGGGGCGGCGTGATCGGCGAAGACGGTATCGACGGCATTGCCCTCGGCCCCGAGTACCCCGGCAATGCCTACCTCGATTTCCAGCACCGCCTGCTCGCCTTCCAGCAGCGCGGCCTGGTCCTGGCGATCTGCAGCAAGAACAACGCCGCCGATGTCGACCAGGTGCTGCGCGAGCACCCGCACCAGATCCTGCAAGAGGGCCACTTCGCCGCACGGCGCGTCAACTGGCTGCCCAAGTCCGACAACCTGCGCGCGCTGGCCGAAGAGCTGAACCTGGGCCTGGAGTCGTTCATCTTCGTCGACGACAGCGACCACGAATGCGCTGCAGTGCGCCACGCGCTGCCGCAGGTGCAGGTGGTGCAGGTGCCGGCGCGAGCGGTCGATGTGCCAGGCTGCCTGGACCGCGTGGCGCGCCTGGAAGTGCTCTCGCTCACCGCCGAAGATCGGGCCAAGACCGAGCTCTACGCGCAAGAGCGATTGCGCCGCGAATTGAACGAAGACATCGGCCGCGAAGGGGGTGGCCAAGGCGACTACCTGAGCCGCTTGCAGATGAAGATGCGCGTCGGTGTCGACCCGTTGGCGCACCTCACGCGATTGACCCAGCTGACGCAGAAGACGAACCAGTTCAACCTCACCACGCGGCGCTACGACGAGCAGCAGATGCGCCGCTTCATCGAAGATCGCGATACGCGCGTGCTCGACTTCTCGCTCGCCGACGTGTTCGGCGACAGCGGCATCGTCGGCTTGGCGATCTGGCGCCGCGTCAGCGGGCAGCGTGCCGAGCTCGACACCTTTCTGATGTCGTGCCGCGTCATCGGGCGCCGGGCCGAATCGGCGTTCCTGGCCGCCGGGTTGCGGCTGCTCGCCGAAGCGGGCGTCGCCGAGGTGGTCGCCGACTTCCTGCCCACCGCGAAGAATGACCCGGTGCGCGAGTTCCTGCCGACGCATGGCTTCGCGCCCGATGGTGCCGGCCGCTGGGTGCGCAGCCTTGCTGACGTTCCAGACGACTTCCCGATCGAGGTCTCACTCGTTGCCGGTGCGGCGCGCGAAGCCAGCGGAGCGCTTGCCACATGAGTCTTTTCGAGCGCGTCCAGCAGACCATCGCCACCACGCTGAAAGTGCCGCCCGGCCGCATCACTGCGACCACGTGCAACGAAGATCTGCCGGCCTGGGATTCGCTCGGGCAGGTGAACCTGGTGATGGCCATCGAGCAGACCTTCGACCTGATGATCGAGGTCGAGGACTTCGAGCACCTGAAGTCGGTGCCGGCCATCCTGGACTACCTGGGCCGACAGGGCGTGCATTGAGCGCCGTCGAGTTCGCCTCCGGCCTGGCCAAACGATTCTTGAGCGACGACCGCGTCGAGGACCTGCGCGGCCTGTACTTCAAGGGCCGCACGCGTTTGTCGCCCTTGATGCGCCGCCTCTACGGCAGCTTCGACTGCGCGGCGCTGCGCGAGCATCTCGAGCAGCGCATCGGACACGACTTCCAGGTGCTGATGGTGCACAGCTCGGTGAACCACATGAAGCCGATGTTCAGCGACGGGCCGCTCGAACTGGTGCGCATGCTGATCGACTTCTGCGGGCCGACACGAACGCTGGCCATGCCGGCGTTCTATTTCGGCGAGAACGGCGAGGGCGCGTACGCCAGCTTCGTGCGCAATCCGCGCTTCGACCTGCGCCGCACGCCGTCGCAGATGGGGCTGGCCACCGAAATCTTTCGGCGCATGCCCGGCGTGCGCTGGAGCCGCCATCCCGTGTACCGCATCAGCGCGTTGGGGCCCTTGGCGCAGCAGCTGACCGAAGGCCACGAACACGCGAGCAGCCCGGCCGGCCGCGGCAGCCCGTTCGAGACGATGACGCAGCTGGACACGTGCATCATCGGCCTGGGCAAACCGATCCAGGTGCTGACGCAGGCGCACCACACCGAAGAGCTGATGGGCGATCAGTTTCCGCTGCCGTCACGCGCCGGCACGCCGCTGCCGATGACGCTCATCGATCGCGACGGCGAGATTTCCTTCGAGCTGCGCGCGCGCAGCGTCGACGGCCGCTTCGACATCTGGAAGGTGCGCAAGATCATGACGCGGGAGACCTTGCGCGAGTGGCAGTTCCACCACGTGCCGATGTTCGCCACGCGCGCCGCGCAGGTCACCGAGCAGCTGGTGGCCGCGGCGCGGCGGGGCCAAACCTTGTACGACCCGCTTTGATCCGATGAGCAACGATCTGGTCCTGGGCGCGCCGCGCTTCGCCGACCCGCGCCTGGCCGAACTGGCGCGCGATGCCGGCGCGTTGACGGCGTGGCGTGCGGCATTCGCGGCGACGCCTTCCGATGCTGCCGCCGTGGCGCGCGGCGTGAAAGGCGACTTCGCAGTGGCGCTGCGCGGCGATGACGGCAGCGCCTTCCTCGCCGTCGACCGTTTCGCCGTGCAAACGCTGTGCTGGCGCGTCGACAACGGTGTGTTGCGCTTCGCTGCACGCGCCGACGAGTTGGCCAATGCTGCAACGCAGCTCGAGCCGCAGGCGCTCTTCGACTACCTGTTCTTCCACTGCATCCCGTCGCCGCGCACGGTGTTCAAGGGGGTACAGCGGCTGCCACCGGGGCACTGCGCGCTGTGGGACGGCCGCGAATTGCGCGTGCAGCGCTACGACACGCCGCGCTTCGAAGAGCCGCGCGGGCCGGTGTCGTTCGACGCGCTGAAGGCCGAGTTCCTCGGCGTGCTGAAGCGGGCCGTGGCCGATCGCCTCGACGGCGGCACGCCGGCTTGTTTCCTGAGCGGCGGCACCGACAGCTCCACCGTGGCGGGCTTGATCGGCCAGGCCGCCGGGCGCGCGGCGGCCACCTATTCGATCGGCTTCGAAGCCCAGGGCTACGACGAGATGGCCTTCGCGCGCATCGCGGCGAAGCACTTCGGCACCGAGCACCACGAGTACTACGTGACGCCTGACGACCTGGTGCAGGGCATCGCCAAGGTGGCAGCGTCGTACGACCAGCCGTTCGGCAACTCGTCGGCGCTGCCGGCCTACTACTGCGCTTTGAAGGCGCGCGCCGACGGCGTGACGCGGCTGCTCGCCGGCGACGGCGGCGACGAACTCTTCGGCGGCAACTCGCGCTACGCCAAGCAGCGCGTCTTCGGCTGGTACGGCCAGGTGCCGCCTACCTTGCGGCGCGGCCTGCTCGAGCCGTTTTTCCAGCTTGGCGCGGTGGCCAGCACGCCGCTGTTGAAGAAGGGCAGCAGCTACATCGAACAGGCGCGCGTGCCGATGCCCGACCGCTAGCAGATGTACAACCTGTTGCTGCGCCTGGGCATCGACGACGTGCTGACACCGGCCTTCCTGGCGCAGGTCAGCACCACCGCGCCGCTGGAGCACCAGCGCAGCGTGTGGAACGACGTGCAGGAGGCCAGCGAACTGAATCGCACGCTGGCCTACGACTGGCGCTACACGCTGGCTGAAAGCGACCTGCCCAAGGTCTGCGGCACGACCCGGCTGGCCGGTGTGCAGGTGGCTTTCCCGATGCTCGACGACGCCTTGCTCGAGTTCTCGCTGCGCTTGCCCACGGCCTACAAGCTGAAGGGCCTGAAGCTGCGCTGGTTCTTCAAGGAAGCGCTGCGCGGCTTCCTGCCCGACGCGATCCTCGCCAAGAAGAAGCAGGGCTTCGGCCTGCCCTTCGGCGTGTGGTTGACGCGCCATGCCGAGCTGATGTGCCTGGCGCGCGACTCACTGGCGAGCCTCGCGCCGCGTGGCATCGTGCGCGCCGAGTTCGTGCGCGAACTGTTCGATCGGCGGCTGCCCGAGCACCCTGGCTACTACGGCGAGATGGTGTGGATCCTGATGATGCTCGAGCAGTGGCTCCAGCATCATTCGCCGTCGTACCGGGTAGCAGCCTGACCGGTCCTGCTCGCGTCAGGGCCGCCGGTGCCCGCGGATCGTCAGGTAGGTGTCGATCTCCGGCGTGACGCCCCAGGGCATCGGCAGCCCGTAGTAGCCCCAGCCGCCCGGGCCGTGCGTGAGCTGCAAGCCGCGCTGAATGTAGGCGTCGTGGCCGGCCTTGGTCTGGGCCCAGGTGACCGGGGCGTCGCCGGGCAGCGCCTTCGAGTGCGAGGACAGCCCTTCGGTGGACGCCGAACACACCATTCGGCCCTGGCCCACGGCCACGGCACAACCATAGCCCAGCGACTCCCACACCGGGCCGGGGCCTTCTCCGCCCCGGGTGAAGCCCGAGTAGGGCCACTGGGTACCGTCGGGCAGATAGGCCAACGGGCGACCGCCGTTGATGATGCTCCACGATGAATAGAACACCGTACCTCGGGGCCCGAAAGTCCCGTCGCTGACGGCGA
>JANNQO010000344.1:0-3197 GCA_031400795.1 Rubrivivax sp.
CAGTCGATCATGGGCCCGGGCAACTTCGTCAAGGACCCGATCTCGGCCATCAGCTTCGGCATGGCGCTGATGTTCGGGACCGCGGGGCTGCCGCACATTCTGATGCGCTTCTTCACCGTGCCCAGCGCCAAGGAAGCGCGCAAGTCGGTGATGTGGGCCACCGGCTGGATCTGCTACTTCTACCTGCTGACCTTCATCATCGGCTTCGGGGCGATCGCCTTCGTGCTCACCAACCCGGAGTTTCTCGATGCCAAGGGCGGCCTGTTAGGCGGCAACAACATGGCCGCCATCCATCTGTCCAATGCGGTCGGTGGCAACGTCTTCCTGGGCTTCATCTCGGCGGTGGCGTTCGCCACCATCCTGGCGGTGGTGGCCGGGCTCACGCTGTCGGGGGCCTCGGCGGTGTCGCACGACATTTACGCCACGGTGATCAAGCAAGGCAAGGCCGACAGCGCGTCGGAGTTGAAGGTGTCGCGGCTGACGACCATCGCGCTGGGCATCGTCGCGGTCGCGCTGGGCATCGCGTTCGAGAAGCAGAACATCGCGTTCATGGTCTCGCTGGCCTTCGCCATCGCGGCGTCGGCCAACTTCCCGGTGCTCTTCATGAGCGTGCTGTGGAAAGACTGCACGACGCGCGGCGCGGTGATCGGCGGATTCCTCGGCCTGGCCTCGTCGGTGCTGTTGACCCTCGTCTCGCCGGCGGTGTGGGAAGTGACCCTGGGCAACCCGAAAGGCTCGGCGCTGTTCCCGTACGCATCACCGGCGCTGTTCTCGATGACCATCGGCTTCGTCGGCATCTGGTTGTTCTCGATCCTCGACCGAAGCGCGCGCGCAGCGCAGGATCGGGCCGGGTTCCTGGCGCAGCAAGTGCGGTCGGAAACGGGCATCGGTGCTTCAGGCGCATCCGGGCATTGAGCGCCAAGGAGCATTGCGTCGTCGAGCGGCGGCTCTCAGCCACGTGACAATGCGCGCGAAGGAGGTTCGCAGCGCGTGAGCAAAGTTCAGTTCTGGATCGTCACCGCCGTGGCCTTGCTGGGCCTGGCCAGTACCGGCGTCAACATCGGCCTGCTCACGGTCAACCGCGGTGCGCAGGCCGAGATCGCGAAGCGCCAGCAGTACGTGCAACAGTCGGTGCAGCTGGAAACGCTGTACCGCGAGTTGGTGCGCGCTTTGGGCGAACTCAGCGCGCGGCGCGACGACCCTGCCTTGCGCGGCCTGTTGCAGCGCCACGGCATCAACCCGCCGCCTGCCGCCTCACCCGCGCCGGCCGCACCGCCCGCACCGAACCCGGCGCCGCAGCCCAAGCGCAAATGACGCCATGGTGACCAAGCGTGTGATCGTGCTGCCGAAGTTGCAGCCTGAGCCGGCAGCCGAGGCGGATCCGGCCGTCGAGGTGCAGCCCGGTGCGCCGCTGCACGAGCCTGTCGTGGATCGGGCGCCGCAGCAGGCGCGGCCGCCGGCAGCGCAACCGGCGCCCGCTGGCGAAATCGCCGCCATCACTCACACTGCCAGCAGCTTCTGGCCGCTCCTGATCTGCAGCAGCGCCTGGTTGTTGTGGATGGGCTTTCACACCGTGCAGCTCGATCTCGATCGCCAGGCGCTGAAGAACGCCGACGCGCAGCTTCAGCCGGCGATGGAGAAATCGGCGCAGGTGCGCCAGGCGCTCGATGGCCTGGCCACCGACACCCAGCGCCTGGCCGATGGCGGCAACGTCAACGCGAGGCTGCTCGTCGAAGAACTGAAACGGCGCGGCGTGACGATCAATCCCGCGGCGCCTGCGGCCTCGGCAGCGAAGTAGCCGCCGCAACATCCCAAGCGGGCCGCCGCTGCCGGCCGGGCACCTTCTCTCGCGCGCTCAAGCCAGCAGCATCTCGCGCTGAAAGTCGACGACGTCTCCTTCTGTGACACGCTCGCGCAGTGCCTGCCACTGCTCCGGTTCGGCCTCGATGTCGTCGATCAACTTACGCGGCACGCGCATCGCCTGCGGCTCTTCGTTCTCGCCGCCGTGGCTGCCGACCCAGGCCAGCACCAGGTCGCCATCGTGTTCGCGGATCAGCCGCAGCTCGCTGTTGCCGGGCAGCGGAGATTCCTCCTGCGTGCGCATCACCGCCAGCTTGGCCGCCTCGAGCGTGTGGTCGTCGATGCCGAGCTGGCGCGCGAGGATCTTCTCCGCCAGCGCCCACCAGCCGAACACCGCGCGCAGCTGCATCTTCTCGCCGAGCTTGCGCGCCGCCGCCGGCGCGTTCTGGCCCAGCGCGTCGTCGAAGGTGTTGCGCGTCTGCACGGCGAGCGCTCGCCACTCGTGGCGCCGCGTCGCCGGCCACGCGCCGAGGTACTGGCCGCGCCCGAAATCCATGTAGACCAGTTCGGGCTCGACGCGAAACCGCTTGCCGCAACTCGGGCACTCCCTGCGCTGGAAGCTGCCGTCGAGAATGGCGTCGCGCAGCTCGGGGCGGCGGTCGGCGCTGACGCTCTCGACCAG
Source organism: Rubrivivax sp. (assembly GCA_031400795.1). Taxonomy (GTDB): domain Bacteria; phylum Pseudomonadota; class Gammaproteobacteria; order Burkholderiales; family Burkholderiaceae_C; genus Rubrivivax. The sequence continues at coordinate 2,483 of JANNQO010000344.1, forward strand.
CTCGAACTCGACGCCGGTCGCGCACATCGGGCAGGCGACGTTGGTTTCTTGAAAGATCGACATGGCGGCCTCGCTTTCGTCGCGTCAGAGCTTCTTCAGCCACTCCATCGCCGGGTGGGTGTCCTTGAGCTGCTTGGAACGGAATCCCGCGTACAGCTCGGCGAACCATTCGCCGGGCGCGCGGAACTGGTAGCCGGTGAGCGCCTGCTTGCGAGCCGCTGCGAGGTAGCTCACCCAGACGCGCGAGTAGGCCTCGTGGTAGATGCGGTCGCCGATCTTGATCGTGTCGCAGTCGCCCTGGCGGCGGAACACGTTGGACGCGGTGGCGAGCTTGAACCACTTCTCGAATTCGTCGAACGCGGCTTTCTCCGGCGTTGCGACGGCCGCGGCCGGCGGCGTCGCTGCGGCGTTTTGCAGCTTGTCGAGTATGTAGCGCTTCTGCTCGGGCGTCTTGTAGAAGTCCTTGAAGCGGCCGTCAGCGCCGATCGCGTCGGCGACCGGCTGCACGCTGGCGCCGTAGGTGATCCAGCCGCCGTACTTGGGGAGTTGGCCGTTCTGTGCCATGAAGCCCGAGGAGTCGTCCATGCCGTGGCCGACTTCGTGCGCGGCGGCGAAAGCGAGGTACTCGACTTGCTTGGCCGGGTCGATCGGCTGGCAGTCCGCCTCGACGTCGGCGGGCAGCTGCTGCTGCCCCTTGTTCGTCTGATTGGCGCCG
>JANNQO010000345.1:0-25166 GCA_031400795.1 Rubrivivax sp.
GGCCCATCGCAATGCCGGCCACATGTGCCTTGAGAGGCACGCCGGCGTCCATCAGCGCGAGGCAGCCGCCGCACACCGAGGCCATCGACGAAGAGCCGTTGCTCTCGGTAATCTCAGACACCAGGCGGATCGCGTAGGCGAACTCGTCCTTCGGCGGCAGCACCGGGATCAGCGCGCGCTTGGCGAGCCGGCCGTGGCCGATTTCGCGGCGCTTTGGGGTACCAACACGACCCGTTTCGCCGGTGGCAAACGGGGGCTTGTTGTAGTGCATCATGAAACGGTCTTCGTAGTCACCCGACAGCGCGTCGATGCGCTGCGCGTCACGGTCGGTGCCGAGCGTGGCAACGACCAGCGCCTGCGTCTCGCCGCGCGTGAACAGCGCCGAGCCGTGCGTGCGCGGCAGCACGCCGGAGCGGATCTCGATCTGGCGCACGGTGCGCGTGTCGCGGCCGTCGATGCGCGCGTCGCCGGCCAGGATCTGGCTGCGCACGATGCGCGACTCGATCTCGAACAGCAGGCCTTCGACCTTCACGCTGTCGAACTCGATGCCTTCGGCCTTCAGCGCGCTCATCGTCGCGGCGTAGGCCTCACGGCAGGCCTGCGTGCGGGCCTGCTTGCTGCGGATCTGGTAGGCGGCACGTAGCGGGCCTTCGGCGAGTGCCGTGACCTTGCCGATGAAGGCCTCGTCCTTGGCCGGCGCTTGCCATTGCCACTCGGCCTTGCCGGCCTGGCGGACCAGATCGTTGATCGCGGCAATCGCGAGCTTGCCTTGTTCGTGGCCGTAGACCACGGCGCCGAGCATCACCTCTTCGGAGAGCTGCTTGGCCTCGGATTCCACCATCAGCACGGCCGCTTCGGTGCCGGCCACCACCAGGTCCATCTGGCTGTCGGCGAGTTGCGTCTTGCCCGGGTTCAGCACGTACTCGCCGTTGATGTAGCCCACCCGTGCCGCGCCTACGGGTCCGTTGAACGGGATGCCGCTGATCGCCAGTGCCGCGCTCGCGCCGATCAGTGCGGCGATGTCGGCCTGCACCTCGGGGTTCAGGCTCAGCACGTGGATGACGACCTGCACTTCGTTGAAGAAGCCGTCCGGGAAGAGCGGGCGGATCGGGCGGTCGATCAAGCGGCTGGTCAGCGTTTCGAGCTCGCTCGGGCGGCCTTCGCGCTTGAAGAAGCTGCCCGGGATCTTGCCCGCGGCGTAGGTCTTCTCGATGTAATCGACGGTGAGCGGGAAGAAATCCTGCCCGGCCTTGGCCACGGTGCGCGCGACCACCGTGGCCAGCGCCACGGTGCCGTCGATGTCGACCAGCACCGCGCCGTTGGACTGGCGTGCGATCTCGCCGGTTTCCAGCGTGACTTGGTGCTGGCCCCATTGGAAGGTCTTCGTGACCTTGTTGAACATGCTCATGCGGATGACTCCTCGTCGTGGATGGAGAGCCGCCAGCCGCCGAAGCAATGCCATTCCAATGAAGCCGGGGCGGACGGTGGGTCCAGGCGTCGGTGGAATGACACAGCAGCGCTTGTTCGGGGGCCTCTCCGGAATGCGCAACGGGCGGCCACGCAGGCTGCCCGGTTGCGGGATTTACTTGCGCAGGCCGAGCTTGCCGATCAGGGCGGTGTAGCGCTCGGCGTCCTTGTCCTTCAGGTAGGTCAAGAGGCGCTTGCGCTGGTTGACCATCTTCAGCAGGCCGCGGCGGCCGTGGTGGTCTTTCAGGTGGGTCTTGAAGTGCGGTGTGAGTTCGTTGATGCGCGCGGTGAGCAGCGCGACCTGCACTTCGGGGCTGCCGGTGTCGGCCGCGCCACGCGCGTTGGCCTTCACGACCTCGGACTTCTGGGCAAGGTTCAGGGACATGGGATTTCCTGTGTGGAATCTGGAAACCGCCACGGCGGCCTGCTGTGAAGCTGGAGCCGCGCCTGAACGGTTTCGGGTGGAACTCGCGAACACCAGTGAAACCGACCGGTGCCGTGCTTGCTCTCCAGACCCGGAGGATCGGAAGAACCGCGCATTATAGGTGCAGCGCAGGGCCCTTGGACGCGCCGACGCCACTGCCATTCCATTGCCATCTGGGCGTGGCGAAATCCGGGGGTCGGATCGGTTGCTGGACCCCACCCTTCAGCGCAAGATTGCGCGCCATGAGCCACACCGCCCGTTCGTTGTTGGCCCGCCTGCTGGCGGCATTCACGCTGGCCACGCTGTTATTCGCAGCGGCGCAGGCACAGGTGCTGCGCCAGCCCGTGGGCACGCCGGTGGTGCCAACTGCTGAGGTGCTGCTCGGCTGGGCCGAGACGGCCTACGCGCAGTACTTCCCGGGGCCGCAGCCCACGCTGAGCTACCAGCAATACCTCTACCGCTACTACCCGGCCACACGCAACTACGTCGGCGTGGCCGGCAACGATGTCTACATCTGGGGCCCGGTCTCGGGCAACGCACCTGCGCCGGTGAAGGTGGGGGTGCTCGCGGACTTCGCCTGCCCGGTGACGCCCGCGCCCTGCGGCGTGAAGTTCAGCCACCGCATGGTGGTGGGTGGCCTCGAGCGCGAATTCATCGTCTACCAGTCGTGGGGTGCCCAGACCAACGCACCGGTGGTGTTCATGCTCCATGGCACCTCGGGTGACGGCGAGAAGTTCTACAACATCTCGGGCTGGCGCGAGAAGGCCGACCAGCAAGGGCTGATCGCGGTCTTCCCGTCGGCGCTGGTGCACTGTTTCTACGAGGACGAGAACCGCAACGGCCTGATGGAGGCGGGCGAGCGCAAGCTCACCACGAAGTGGGCTGCCGGCTACCTCGGCGAGGCAGCACATCGCCCGCTGTGCACGGCCGCCGATCTGGCCCAGTTGAGCGCCGACCGCCGCGCACTGGCCGACCACCCGCTCGCCGACGACATGGGCTTCTTCGCGGTGATGGTCGAGATACTGCGCACCCGGTACCTCGCTGACATGAAGCGGGTCTACTTGAGCGGGTTCTCCAACGGCGCCGAGATGTCGGCGCGGCTGGCCACCGAGGCTTCGACCACGTACGCAGCCGCGGGCGTCAATGCCAGCAGCCTGCACGTGCCGGCGATTCCCGCGCCGCGCGCGATGTCGTTGCTGTGGGCGATCGGCGAACTCGATCCCGACATCGGCAGCAACCAGCTCGGTTACCTGAACGGCGTCCCGCTCGACGCCACCGTGATGGCCAACCCGGCTTTCGTCAACCGCATCGTGCTGCCGTTCAGCATGGTGATGCGCATCGACCCCACGGTCTACACGCACCGTGTGCAGACCGCCTACGGCACCGCGATCAGCCAGCTGCTGTTCGCGGCCGGCACCGCTGGCAACACGAACACCTTCCGCACCTGGGTCATCGCCGGCGCCGGGCATCAATACCCCAACGGCGACAACCACCCGGTGAAGATGGCCGAGCTGCTGTGGGAGTTCTTCAAGGACCAGCGGCTGCCGTAGAGCGTCGGCGGGATTTCCGCCTCCGGCAGCGGGCCTCTTGAAAGCAGCAGCGTCGTTGCCATCTGTGCGCCATGCCGGCGATCGATGGAGTGACCGCTGGATGTCAATCAACGGAGCCCCCACCATGTTCTACGTCACCTCTGCCTACCACCCGCTGCACCGCTCGCTCGCCTTGTCGCGCCACCTCGACCGCTGCTTCGCCGCGCCGCGCGTCGAAGACACGCCGCTCGCTCCGTCGCTGGACGTGGCCGAGACCGATACGGCTTACACCGTGACGATGGACTTGCCCGGCGTGGACAAGCAGCACGTCGACATCGACATCGAAGGCCGGCGCGTCTCGGTCAGCGCCAAGACTGCCAGCGAAACCGAAGCGGCGCCCGACCAGGCCGACCGCGTGCTGTACCGCGAACGCGCTGCGGCCCGCTACGCGCGCAGCTTCACGCTGCCTGCCGACGTGGACGCCACACAGGCCGACGCGAAGCTCGAGAACGGCGTGTTGACGCTGACGCTGCCCAAGCGCGCGGCCAAGACGGCGTCGCGCATCACGGTGCGCTGATCTCCTCCAGCGGCCAGCGCGGCTTCACGTCGAAGCCGCGCTGGCGCGTGCCACCGCTCAGGCCGGCCTGCACGCGCATCGCGGCGGCCAGCGCGATCATCGCGCCGTTGTCGGTGCACAGCGCCAGCGGCGGGTAGTGCACGCGGGCGCCGAAACGCTCGGCACCGGCGTCGAGTTGCTCGCGCAGGCGGCGGTTCGCGCCGACACCGCCGGCCACCACCAGCCGGTGCAATCCCGAATCGCGCAGCGCGCGCAGTGACTTGGCGACCAACACGTCGACGATCGCGGCCTGCGTGGCCGCGGCCAGGTCGGCTCGATCGCTGTCGCTGTCGTCGCGAAGCTTCCGGGCCTGCAGCATCACGGCTGTCTTCAGGCCTGCAAACGAGAAGTCCAGATCGCCGCTGTGCAGCAACGGCCGCGGCAGCTTGATGCGGTCTGCGCGGCCTGCTGCGGCCAGCGCGGCCAACGCGGATCCACCCGGGTAACCCAGGCCGAGCAGCTTGGCCGATTTGTCGAAAGCCTCGCCGGCGGCATCGTCGATGGTTTCGCCGAGCAACTCGTAGCGCCCGACGCCTTCGACGTGCATCAACTGCGTGTGCCCGCCCGAGACGAGCAGCGCGATGAACGGGAACTCGGGCCGGTCGTCATCGGCCAGGAATGGCGACAACAGATGGCCTTCGAGGTGGTGCACGCCCAGCGACGGCACGCCCAGCGCCGAGGCCAGCGCCACCGCCACGCCGGCGCCGACGAGCAGGGCCCCGGCCAGCCCCGGTCCGCGGGTGTAGGCCACCAGGCCGATGTCGTGCAAAACGAGCCGCGCTTCGCCCAACACTTGTTCGGCCAGCGGCAGCACGCGCCGGATATGGTCGCGCGACGCGAGTTCGGGCACCACGCCGCCGTAGGCTTCGTGCATCGCGGCTTGCGTGTGCAGCGCTTGCGCCAGCAGCCGCGGCGCTTGCCCGGGCAGCGCCGAGACCAGCGCCACACCGGTCTCGTCGCAAGACGACTCGATGCCGAGGATGTTCACAGGCTGCGCCGCATTTCCTGGTGGCCGATGCCGGCTACTTCGAAGCCCGCGCCGCGTTCGACGAAGCCGGCGCGGCGATAGAAAGGCACGGAGCTGGCCTGCGCGTGCAGCGTGGCCTCGTGGTGGCCGCGCGCCTTGGCGGCGTCGAGCAGCGCAGCCAGCATCGTGCTGCCCACGCCGCTGCCGCGCAGCGCCGCGTGCACGGCCATGCGGCCGATCCGGGCCGCACCATCAGCTTGCGCCAGCAGCCGACCGGTGGCCACTGCCATGCCGAAGCGGTTGCGCACCAGCGCGTGCAGCGCGGCGGCGTCAGCACCGTCTTCGTCCAATGCAGCAGAAATGCCCTGCTCCTGCACGAAGACCGCGTGGCGCAGCGCCTGCGCTTCGCGGCCGAGCAGCGCCCAGTCGCCGAGTGCCACGTCGATCATCGCTTCACCGCGTTCGTAGCCGGCAAATACCTCGCGCAGCGCAGGCGGCACGGGCCGGCTGGTCTGCGTCGCCGGCTCGGCGAAGACGTAGATCAGCTCGCCGTGCACGAGCAGCGTCTCGCCGCGGAACAGCGCCGCGATGAACTGGATCGACGAGTTTCCGATGCGCCCGCAGCGCAGGCCCACGTCGCACCGATCGTCGTAGCGCGCCGAGCCGAGATACTCGACGACAGCCTTGCGCACGAACAGGTCGCCCTGCAGCTGCTCCATCGTCTCGTGGTACGGCATCGCCAGCGCACGCCAGTAGGCGGCCACCGCGGTGTCGAAGTACATCAGGTAGTGGCCGTTGAAGACGATCTTCTGCATGTCCACTTCGGCCCAGCGCACGCGCAGGCGGTCGAAGAATCTGAAGTCGGTGCGTTTCATGCGATATGGTTTTCTACAGGCGTGGCTGCGGAGCATACTTTCGCGCCTCATTCATCCTCCGACCCCATGGCCCGCATCCTCTACCTGACCCAGATCGACATCGACCCCGGCGTGGTGCGCCTGCTGCGCGAGGAATGCGCGCGCATCGGCATGGCCAAGCCGCTGATCGTCACCGACGCCGGCGTGCGTGCCGCCGGCGTGCTGGCGCGTGCCGAGGCTGCATTGGGTGACTTGCCGCACACGGTGTTCGACCAGACGCCTTCCAACCCCACCGAAGCCGCGGTGCGCGCCGCCGCCGCGCTGTACCGGCAAGAACGTTGCGACGGGCTGATCGCGGTGGGCGGCGGTTCGAGCATCGATCTGGCCAAAGGCGTGGCCATCGCCGCCACGCACGAAGGACCGCTGAAGAACTACGCCACCATCGAAGGCGGCAGCGCGAAGATCGGCGCGCACGTCGCGCCGCTGATTGCCGTGCCCACCACCGCCGGCACCGGCAGCGAGGTGGCGCGCGGCGCGATCCTGATCGTCGACGACGGCCGCAAGCTCGGCTTTCACAGCTGGCACCTGCTGCCCAAGGCCGCGCTGCTCGACCCCGAACTGACGCTGGGCCTGCCGCCGCTGCTCACCGCCGCCACGGGCATGGACGCAATCGCGCATTGCATGGAGACCTTCATGGCCGCGGGCCCCAACCCGCCCGCCGACGGCATCGCGCTGGACGGCCTGGCGCGCGGCTGGACGCACATCGAGCGCGCGACGCGCGATGGCTCGGACCTCGACGCCCGCTGGCAGATGATGAGCGCCAGCATGCAAGGCGCGCTGGCGTTTCAGAAAGGCCTGGGCTGTGTGCATTCGCTCAGCCACAGCCTGGGCGGCGTGAATCCGCGCCTGCACCACGGCACGCTGAATGCGATGTTCCTGCCCGCAGTGGTGCGCTTCAATGCCGAGGCCGCCAGCGTGCAGCGCGAACGGCGCTTGAACCGCATGGCGCAGGCGATCGGCTTGCCTGGCTGCGATGCGCAGGGTAGCGAGATCGCCGAAGCGCTGAGCGAGATGAACCAGCGCCTCGGCCTGCCCAACGGGTTGGCCGCGATGGGCGTGGAGCGGGCGACTTTCGAGCGCATCGTCGACGGCGCGCTCGCCGATCACTGCCACAAGACCAACCCGCGCGAAGCGTCGCGTGGCGACTACGTGGAGATGCTTCGGCTCTCGATGTAGCGGCTGCAGTTCATCGTCCGCCGCTGCATCCCGTCGCAGCCGGCTTGGTTGCCGCGGGACCCGCTGCTATGGTGTGCTACATCACCAACACACTGGGACTCGCACCATGCAGACCTGGGACGACCGCGGGCCGATCTACCAGCAGCTGGCCGACCTGCTCGCCGCGCAGCTGATCGACGGCGACCCGCCCGAAGGCGAGCCGATGCCTTCGGTGCGCGCGCTGGCCAGCCGCTACGTGCTGAACCCGCTCACCGTGAACCGCGCCTTGCAGGCGCTCGGCGAAGTGGGCCTGCTCGAGAGCCGCCGTGGCCTGGGCCTGTACGTCACCGGCGGCGCCCGCGAAAGGCTGCGCGCCACCGAGCGCGAGCGGTTCTTGAACGACGAATGGCCGCGCCTGCGTGCGCGACTCAAGCGCCTGGGCATCACCGCCCGACAACTCGACTGGGAGCAGCAATGATGGACAACGCACTCGTGCAGGCGAGGGGCCTGACCCTGCGCTACGGCAGCAAGCGAGCCGTCGACGACGTGACTTTCGAGATCCCGCCAGGCCGCGTGTTCGGCCTGCTCGGCCACAACGGCGCCGGCAAGACCACGCTGCTGAAGGCGCTGGTCGGCCTGTTGAAGCCCGATGCGGGCCCAGGGACGCTGAAGGTGCTTGGCCGCGACCCGGTGAAAGAGCGCGTCGCTTTGCTCGAAGAAGCCTGCTACATCCCCGACGTGGCCACGTTGCCGCGCTGGGCGCGTGTGTCGGAACTGGTCACGCTGATGCAGGGCATCCACCCGCGTTTCTCTGCTGCGCGCGCGAGGCAGCTCATCAATCGCACGAGTGTCGCGCCCAACGACAAGATCAAGTCGCTCTCCAAAGGCATGGTGGCGCAGGTGCACCTGGCGCTGATCGCCGCCATCGACGCCAAGCTGATGATCCTGGACGAGCCCACGCTCGGGCTGGACGTGCTTTCGCGCAAGGCCTTCTACGAGATGCTCATCGACGAGTGGTGCGACGGCCAGCGCAGCGTGATCGTCTCCACGCACCAGGTGGAAGAGATCGAATCGCTGCTCTCCGACGTGTTGATGTTGAACGAAGGCAAGCTGGTGCTGGCGATCAGCCTGGAAGAAATGGACCGCCGCTTCGTCGCACTCAGCCACGACGCCGCTGCCGCTGAACGCATGGCCGCCGCGCATCCGCTGCTGCGCTACCGCGTGCAAGGCGGCAGCGCGGCCCTGTTCGACGGGCCACCGCCGGACGAGCTGCTGTCGCTGGGCCGGCGCGTGCGCCCGAGCCTGGTGGATCTGTTCGTCGCGCTGACGCGCAGCCCGGAAATCAACCGTACGCAATTCGAGGAGGCCGCACGATGAACCGCTTCAAGACCCTGCTGCTGCGCGAGTGGCTGCAGCACCGCTTCGCCTGGGCGCTGATGATGCTCATCCCGCTCGCGCTGGCCGCCTTGCTCACCGGTGTCGGCCAGATCGAACTCGACACCGATGGGCCCGCGGCCGATCGCTTGCCGCTGGTGGTGGCCGTCGTCAGCATCACCGCCAGCGCGGTCGGGCTGGCCGTGATCGCGACGATCGCCTCGCTGATCACGGTGATCGGCCTGGCGCGGCGCGACCATGGCGACCGCTCGCACGAATACTGGCTGTCGTTGCCGATCGGGCACGGCACCAGCTTCGCGGCGCCGCTGCTCGTGCACCTGCTGTTCGTGCCGGCGGCCGCGCTGCTGGTCGGCTGGGCCGGCGGGCTGGCGATTTCAATGGTGACCACGACGCGCGTGGTCGGCTTCGCAGACTGGCTCGCGCTGCCCTGGGGCGACATCCTCGGCAATACGCTGGCGCTGGCGTTGCGCGTGATCGCCGGGCTGCCGCTGGCGCTCGCGTGGCTGTCGCCGCTGATCCTGCTTACCGTGCTGCTGTGCGCCTGGTTCCGCCGCTGGGGCCTGCTGATCCTGGCCGTGGCGCTGATTGCCGGCAGCATGGAGTTCGCGATGATCTTCGGCCGCCCGCTGATTGCGCAGACGGTGCTGGACCTGTTGCGCAACGCCGCGGAAGCTCTCTTCTACCCCGACCGCCGCGGCGTCACCGTGCGCAGCGGCGAAGAGATCGAAGCCATGCTGAACTTGCTGCCCGGCTGGGTCTTGCAGAACTTCGGCGCATCGCTCGCGCAGCTCGCCTCGCCGCTGCTCGCCGGTGCGCTGCTGGTGGCGGCGGGCTGCTACGCCGGGCTCATCGACTGGCGGCGCCGCGGCAGTTCGGCCGCCAGCTGAGGCCGCTTCGCCGATAGACTCCCCGGTGTCCGAAAAGAGACCCGGGGAGTGGACGGATGGCCTTCTATTCAGGCACGCGCAGTGGCTTCGACGAAGCCACCCTCGGCACCGACAGCATCGGCGCCAGTTCCCCGCACCGGGTGCAGGAAGGCCAGTTGTCGTTCGGGCAATTGAGCCTGGACGACGTCACCGACTGGTACCAGCTGCGCCTGTCGGGCCCGGGCGTCTACCGGCTGGTGCTCTCCAACGACCGCGCCAACAACTACAGCGCCGGCAATGTCTGGAGCAGCGACCCGATGGCGCTGTTCATGGTCATCACCGATGCTTTGGACAGCGAGCAGTTCGGCCTCGGTTTCTCGTTCGTGACCGAAGGTGCCGACGGCTCGATGAGTTTTATCTGGGACGGCGGCGCCAGTACCAGCGGGCTGTACGTGCGCATCGAGAACTTCTTCGGCAGCAAGGCCGACTACCTGCTGACGCTGGAGAAGCAGGAGCGGACGGCCAACGTCACGATGTCAGGCACCAGCGGCCAGGACACACTGTTCGCCGGCAACGGCAACGACATCCTGCGCGGCCAGGGCGGCGACGACTATTTCCTGAGCGGCTTTGGCGACGATCTGATCGACGGCGGGCCGGGCCTCGACTCAGTCTTCTACGCTGACGCCGGCAGCCCGGTCAGCGTGGCGCTGCCGCTGGGCACTGCCAGCGGCGGCAGCGGCAACGACACGCTGGTGTCGATCGAGGCGGTCTACGGTTCGCCGTTCGGCGATGCGCTGATCGGCGGCAACGGGGATGACACGCTGGTCGGCAACGACGGTGCCGACACGCTGGATGGCGGCGCCGGCGACGACATGCTCGACGGCGGCACCGGCAACGACCTCATTGAAGGCGGCGACGGCGTCGACATCGCCTTCTATCAAGGCAGCGCCGACGGCGCCGTCATCAGCTTCGATGCGGCCACCAGCCAGCTCGTGGTCACGGTGCCCGGCCTCGGCACCGATCGGCTGCGCGGCGTGGAGCTGCTGTCGTTCGACGACGAGGACATCCGCACCGCCACCTACACCGACAAGACGCCACCGGGCATCGTTTCGATCAACCCCTTCGACGGTTCGCAAGGCGCAGTGATCGACGGCGACATCGTGATCACGTTCGGCGAGGAAGTGTCTTTGGGCAGCGGCACGATCACGCTGCGCACCAACGCCGGTGAAACGGTAGCCACCTACAACGTGCTGAACAGCGGCAACCTGCTGCTCGAGGGCAGCACGCTGACCATCGACCCGAGCGCCAACCTGCGCGGAGACACCACTTACCGCGTCGACTTCGCGCCCGGCATCGTGAAGGACGAGGCCGGCAACCGTTTCGGCGGCAAGAGCGGCTACATGTTCACCACCGGGCCGGCGCCGCTGGAGGTCTCGATCGCCGACGCCAGCGCGCGCGAGAACGCCGGCGAGATGCGCTTCGTGGTCACGCTGTCCAAGGTGCAGTCGCAACCGGTGACGGTGGCCGTCAGCGTGGACGGCAGCAGCACCGCCACCGCCGGCGCCGACTTCAGCACACGCACGCAGACGCTGACCTTTCCCGCCGGCACGACGCAGCTCGAGTTCAGCCTGCCGCTGATCGACGACAAAGGCTTCGAGCCCACCGAAGCCGTCTACGTGCGCCTGGCCGACCCCAGCACCGGCATCCTGGGCCAGGCCACGGGCCAGGGCCGCATCCTCGACGACGACGACGGCGCCGCGGCGATACGCCCCTCCGACCCGCTGCTCGGTCTGCAGTGGTACCTGTACCCGGGCATCGGCGCGAATGTGCTGCCGGTGTGGAGCGACTACAGCGGGCGCGGCGTGAAGGTCGGCGTGTTCGATCAGGGTATCGACCCGCTGCACCCCGACCTCAGCATGAATCTCGCGACCCGGCTCGGGCGCCAGGCCGACAACCCGAGTCTGCAAGGCGGCAACCCGGCGCTCGAGGACGACAACCATGGCACCGCGGTGGCCGGCGTGGTGGCCGCGCAGCGCAACGGCAGCGGCACGGTTGGCGTGGCCCACGAGGCCACGCTGGTGTCGTTCTATTCGCCGCTGGACGCCAGCTTCACGCCGCAATCCATCGTCAACGTCTACGACTACGCCAAGGGCGTGGACGTGCTCAACAACAGCTGGGGTTATGCGCCGCAGTACTACTCGGCACGCCCCTGGGCATTCCAGGACAACTTCCGCAAGAGCGAGTTCGTGGCGGCCGGCGCGGCGCTGAAGTCACTGGCCGACAGCGGCCGGGGCGGGCTGGGCACCGTGGTCGTGCAATCCGCCGGCAACAGCTACGCGTTCGGCGACGACACCAACCTGCACAACTTCCAGAACAGCCGCTATATCGTCACCGTCGGCGCCACCGACATCCTGGGCGACAGCACCGTCTACAGCTCGCCCGGCGCATCGGTGCTGATTTCCGCACCCGGCGGCGGTGGCGGCGACCCGCTGTCGGACATCCTCACCACCGACCGCAAGGGCCAGGACGGGTACGACCCCGGCGACACCACGACCATCCGCGGCACCTCGTTCTCGGCGCCGGTGGTCTCGGGTGTGGTGGCGTTGATGCTGCAGGCCAACCCGGCACTCGGCTGGCGCGACGTGCAGCAGATCCTCGCCTACAGCGCGCGCAAGACGGCGCTGGAACAGAACACCTGGGAATCCAACGGCGCCAACAACTGGAACGGTGGCGGCCTGCATTTCGATGCCGTGTCGCACGACATCGGCTTCGGGCTGGTCGACGCGCTTGCCGCGGTGCGCCTGGCCGAGACCTGGGGCACGCGCTCATCGACCTCGGCCAACCTGCAGGAGGCCGGCGCCACGCGCGCGCTGCCGCAAGCCATACCCGACGGCGGCAGCTCGCTGCGACAAACGATTCGCATCGAACGCGACCTGGAGGTCGAGCGCGTCGAGGTCACGGTGGACATCGCGCACGAGTACGTGGGCGACCTCTCCTTGCTGCTGACTTCGCCGATGGGCACGCAGAGCTGGCTGCTCACGCGCCCGGGGGTCAACGCCGTGCTGCCCTACGGCACCAGCCAGAACGACATCGACTTCACTTTCAGCACCGTGCTGAGCCTGGGCGAGCCTTCGCGCGGGCTGTGGACCTTGACCGTCTACGACGAAGAGACGCCCGACAGTGGCACGCTGAACTCGTGGACGCTGACCGTGATCGGCAGGGCCGCGAGCGACGACGACACCTACTTCTACACCAACGAGTTCGACGGCAGCGGCGGCGGCACACGCGGCACCTTGAGCGACAGCGTCGGCATCGACACGCTGAACGCGGCTGTGGTGACGAGCGCCAGCCGCATCGATCTCGCGCCGGGCAGCGTGAGCCAGATCGATGGCCGCGCGCTGGCCATCGCCGCGGGCACGCTGATCGAGAACGCGTTCGGCGGCGACGCCAACGACAGCCTCACCGGCAACCGGCTGGCCAACCAGCTGCACGGCATGCGCGGCAACGATGTGCTGACCGGCGGCGAGGGCGACGACTGGCTCGACGGCGGTGCCCATCTCGACACCGCGCGCTACAGCGGACTTCGCGACGCGTACCGGGTGAGCCGATCGGGCAGCGACTGGCAGGTCTCGAGCAGCAGCGAAGGCAACGACCGGCTGAGCGGCGTTGAGCGACTGGACTTCAGCAACGTCGACCTGGCGCTGGACACCGGCACCGATGGCCATGCCGGCCAGACGGCGCAGATCATCCGCGCGCTGTTCGGCGCCGCGTCTCTGAAAGTACCCCAGTACGTCGGCATCGGCCTGCGCCTGCTCGACGGTGGCATGAGCTATGCCGCGCTGGTCGAGCTGGCCATCGCCACGCCCGAATTTGCTGCACTCGCCGGCTCACGCTCGAACCGCGACTTCGTGCAATGGATCTACAAGAACGTCGTCGGTGTGGCGCCGAGCGCCGGTGCCTTGGCCGACTACACGGCGCTGCTCGACCGGGGCACTTACACGCAGGCCAGCCTCGCGGTGCTGGCCTGCCAGATCGACATCAACACGGGCAGCGCCGAACTGACGGGCCTGCTCTCCACGGGCCTCGAGTTCGTGCCGGGCTGATCACTCAGCCGTGCGTCAGCCGTGTTTCTGATCGAAGAACTGCTCGTCCTCGGTCGAGCCCTTCAGCGCTGCCGTCGATGCCTGGCGCTCGATCGTCGTCGTCACCGCGTCGAAGTACCCGGTGCCCACTTCGCGCTGGTGCTTCACCGCGGTGAAGCCTTTCTCGGCGGCAGCGAACTCTTTCTCCTGCAGCTCGACAAACGCGCTCATGTTGTTGCGCGCGTAGCCATGCGCCAGCTCGAACATCGAGTAGTTCAGGCTGTGGAAGCCGGCCAGCGTGATGAACTGGAATTTGTAGCCCATCGCGCCGAGTTCGCGCTGGAACTTGGCGATCGTCGCGTCGTCGAGGTTCTTCTTCCAGTTGAAGCTCGGTGAGCAGTTGTAGGCGAGCAGCTTGCCCGGGAACTTGGCGTGGATCGCATCGGCGAAAGCCTTTGCGAAAGCCAGGTCCGGCTTGCCGGTCTCGCACCAGATCAGGTCGGCATAAGGCGCGTAGGCCAGGCCGCGGCTGATCGATTGATCGAGCCCGTGTCGGGTGCGGAAGAACCCTTCGACCGTGCGCTCACCCGTCAGGAAGGGTTGGTCGTTTTCGTCGACATCGCTGGTCACCAGATCGGCGGCTTCGGCATCGGTGCGCGCCAGCAGGATGGTCGGCGTGCCCATCACGTCGGCGGCCAGGCGCGCGGCGATCAGCTTGCTCACCGCCTCGCGGCTGGGCACGAGCACCTTGCCGCCCATGTGGCCGCACTTCTTCGCGCTGGCGAGCTGGTCTTCGAAGTGCACACCTGCGGCACCGGCGTCGATCATCGCCTTCATCAGCTCGAAGGCGTTCAGCACGCCGCCGAAACCGGCCTCGGCATCGGCGACGATGGGCGCGAAGTAGTCGATGTGATTCTTGCCTTCGCTCCACTGGATCTGGTCGGCGCGGGCGAAAGCGCCGTTGATGCGCTTCACCACCTTGGGCACCGAATCCACCGAGTACAGGCTCTGGTCGGGGTACATCTCGCCGTTGTCGTTGGCGTCGGCAGCCACCTGCCAGCCGGACAGGTAGATCGCCTTCAGGCCCGCCTTCACCTGCTGCATCGCCTGGTTGCCGGTGAGCGCGCCGAGCGTGTTGACGAAGGGCTCGGTGTTGAGCAGGTTCCACAGCTTCTCGCTGCCGCGTTTGGCCAGCGTGTGCTCGATGGGCAGCGAGCCGCGCAGTCGCACCACGTCGGCGGCGCTGTAGCTACGGCGGATGCCGCGCCAGCGCGGGTTCTCGGCCCAATCACGTTCGAGGGCGGTGGCTAGTTGTTCGCGGGTCGGCTGAGACATCGGTGCACTCCTGGTCTGGGGGTGGGGGCGGGTGTGGCAAGGAACGCCGCAAGCGTACCGTGACCGAGTCTCATTATTCGACTTATGTCTTATAGAAGAGATACGTTGCTTTCT
This sequence comes from Rubrivivax sp., assembly GCA_031400795.1. Taxonomy (GTDB): domain Bacteria; phylum Pseudomonadota; class Gammaproteobacteria; order Burkholderiales; family Burkholderiaceae_C; genus Rubrivivax. The sequence continues at coordinate 14,865 of JANNQO010000345.1, forward strand.
ATGAAAATCAGAGACTTAGTCTTCTCGTTTCATATTAAGGAAGTCGTTTCTCTCATCTGGTGAATATTGTGGCGGTGCAGCAAGCCGCCTTTCCACATCGCGGAACGGCACTCCAACCGACGCCGGCCCTATCGCGACGTGGGTCATCCTTATGATCCGCCGCGATCCAGCCCACGCACCGCCCCATGACCAGCTTCGCTTTCCTCTCCGACCAGAGCTTCCTGAAGGCCGGGCCCTTGCGCAGCGATGCGCGTTTTGCAGTGGCCGGCATCGGCTGGGACGGCGCGACCACGAACCGGCCCGGTGCGCGCCTCGGCCCGCGCGCCATCCGTGGCGCCAGCCACATGCTGTGCGACGGCACGCACCCGCTGTTCAACGTGGCGCCGGGCCGGCTGCTGGCCGATGCCGGCGATCTGACGCTGCCCAACACCTCGCTGGCGGCGATGCGCGAAGCCCTCGAGCCGCAGGCGGCGGCGCTGATCGCGCGGCACCACATGGCCTGGCTGGGAGGTGACCACTCGGTGACGCTGAGCTTGCTGCGTGCCTACCGTGCACAGCTCGGCCGGCCGCTGGCACTGCTGCACTTCGACGCGCATTGCGACACCTGGCATGACCACTTCGGCGAGCCCAGCGGGCATGGCACCTGGGTCTACGAGGCGATCGAAGAAGGCCTGGTCGACCCCGGCTGCGTCGTGCAGCTGGGCCTGCGTTCGGCCGGCCGGCGCGAGGCGCGCGAGTTCGTGCGCGACCGCGGCGGGTTGATCTTCACGGCGCGCGAGCTGCGCGGGCTGGAAAGCGTTTCGCAACTGCGCCCCGTCATCGACGCCATTGCGGCGCGCTTGGCGACCCATGGTCAGCCGCCGCTGTACCTGAGCCTGGACATCGATTGCCTGGATCCGGCCTTCGCCCCCGGTACCGGCACGCCCGAGCCGGGCGGCCTCACCACGAACCAGGTGCTGACGCTGATCGAAGAGAGCGCCGCCTGGCCCTTCGTCGGCATGGACTGCGTGGAAGTGGCGCCACCTTTCGACCATGCCGAGCTGACCAGCTACGCCGCCGCCACCTTCGTCTGGACCTACCTGTGCGGGCGCATCGCAGCACCACCCTGCTGAGCACGCTGACGATCTAGACTCGCGTCATCGCCCTTCCCTGCCGGAGCCGCACCATGGCCAAGACCCTCGACGCCTTCTGGATGCCCTTCACCGCCAACCGCCAGTTCAAGAAGAACCCGCGCTTGTTGGCCAAATCCTCGGGCATGCACTACTGGGACCACCAGGGCCGCCAGATCCTCGACGCGGTGTCGGGTCTGTGGTGCTGCAACGCCGGCCACAACCGGCCGCGCATCGTGCAGGCGATCCAGCAGCAGGCCGCCGAACTCGACTTCGCGCCGCCGTTCCAGATGGCTCACCCGAAGGCTTTCGAACTGGCCGAGCGCATCGCCGAGATCACGCCTGCGGGCATGAACCGCGTCTTCTTCACCAACTCGGGGTCGGAGGCGGTGGAGACGGCGCTGAAGATGGCGCTGGCCTACCACCGCGTGCGCGGCGACGGTGCGCGCAGCCGCTTGATCGGCCGCGAGCGCGGCTATCACGGCGTGAACTTCGGCGGCATCTCGGTGGGCGGCATGGTCGCGAATCGCAAGATGTTCGGCACGCTGCTGGCGGGCGTGGACCACATCCGCCACACACACGACCCGGCGCGCAACGCCTTCAGCGCCGGCCAGCCGTCGCACGGCGCCGAATTCGCCGACGACCTCGAACGCATCATCGCGCTGCACGACGCCTCGACCATCGCCGCGGTGATCGTCGAGCCGATGGCGGGGTCGGCGGGCGTCTACGTGCCTCCCGTGGGCTACCTGCAACGCCTGCGCGAGATCTGCGACAAGCACGGCATCCTGCTCATCTTCGACGAGGTCATCACCGGCTTCGGCCGCACCGGCAACCCGTTCGGCGCGCAGACCTTCGGCGTCACGCCGGATCTGATGACGCTGGCCAAGGGCATCACCAATGGTTGTGTGCCGATGGGCGCGGTGGTGGCACAGCAGAAGATCCACGACGCCTTCATGACCGGGCCCGACCACCTGATCGAGTTCTTCCACGGCTACACCTATTCGGCACACCCGCTGGCCTGCGCTGCGGCGCTGGCCACGCTGGACACCTACCAGGAAGAAGGCCTGTTGACGCGCGCCGGCGAGCTGCAAGGCTACTTCGGCGAAGCGGTGCATTCGTTGAAGGACGAACCGAACGTCATCGACATCCGCAACATCGGCCTGGTGGCGGGCATCGAACTCTCGCCCAACGCCGACGGCCCGACCAAACGCGCCTACGGCATCTTCACCGACCTCTACGAGCGTGGCCTGCTGGTGCGCACCACCGGCGACATCCTGGCGCTGTCGCCGCCCTTGATCGTCGAGCGCGAGCAGATCGACCAGATTGTCGACATGCTGCGCGGCGCGCTGCGGCGCGCGGCTTGAGCGCAACACCGCTGTTCGCTTATGCCTGCCTGGCCGCCAGCATGGCGCTGGTGGGCAGTTATGTCGCGCTGTCGAAGCTCCTGCTGGCGGTGTTCCCGGTGTTCCTGCTGGCGTGGCTGCGCTTCGGCATTGCCGCGCTTGCCATGCCGCATTGGCTGAAACGCGCGCCGGGTGAAGCGAAGCTCTCCAGCCACGACCGCTGGCTGCTGTTCTGGGAGAGCTTTATCGGTAACTTCCTGTTCAGCATCTGCATGCTGTTCGGTGTGCTGGCCACCTCGGCGCTGGCGGCCGGCGTGGTGATGTCGGCGATCCCTGCCGCGATCGCCCTGCTCTCGTGGTTGTTCCTGAAAGAGCGCATCACCGTGCGCGTGATGGCGGCGATTGTTTGCGCGGTGGCCGGCATTGCGCTGCTGGCGCTGCTGCGCGGCGCTGACGCGGCTGCGCACGCCGCACCGTGGTGGGGCTACGGATTGCTGCTCGGTGCGGTGTTCTGCGAGGCCTGCTACGTCGTCATCGGCAAGCGGCTCACCGGCCAGGTTTCGCCGCGCCGCATCAGTGCGCTCATCAACCTGTGGGGGCTGGCGCTGGTCACGCCGCTTGGCCTGTGGCAGCTGGTGCAGTTCGACCTGAGCGACGTGGCGGTGCCGACCTGGGCGCTGCTCGTTTTCTACTCGTTGGCCGCCAGCATGGTCAGCGTGTGGCTGTGGATGAGGGGGTTGCTGCAGGTGCCGGCGCCGCGTGCCGGCGTGTTCTCGGTGATGCTGCCGGTGAGCGCTGCGCTGGTGGCCGTGCTGTTCCTCGGCGAGGGCTTCGGCGCTGGCCACCTGGCCGCTCTCGGACTGGCGCTGGCGGGGTTGCTGCTGGCCACGTGGCCCGCCAGAGCGACGGGCGCGGCCTGATCAGCAGCTGATTCGTTTGCTGGCCATCGCCGCCACCGACTCGGTGATGATCCGGCCGAGCACCACAGCGTCCAGGTCGGCCAGCCGCTTCACGTAGAGACACGCCTTGCCGGTCTTGTGCTTGCCGAGCCTGGCGAGCAGCTCGTCGAAGCGCTCGAAGCCGGGCGTGATGTACAGCGTGAGGTCGTTCTTGCGCGGCGCGAAGGCGATCAGCGGCCAGTCGCCGGTCTTGCCGCTGGCGTAGGCCTGGCGGTAGGTGCCGAAGCCGACGATGCCACTGCCCCACATGCGGCCTTGCTGGCCGGTGGCGGCCTGCATCAGCTTGACCAGCGTCCGACAGTCCTGGCGCCGCTGCTCATCGGGCACGGCGGCCAGGAAGTCCTTCACGTCCAGGTCGGTGGGCTTGGTTTTGGGTTCGCTGGCCATCCGGCCTCCTCGCTTCAAGCGGACAAGGGTTCTTGCTGCTGCTGCATCGCCTGCCGCGCCAGCGCCTGCACGCGGCGCGGCGGCTGGTGGCGCAGCGAGGCATCGGACCACACCTGGCGCCAGCGCCGCGCGCCGGGCTGGCCGTTGCGCAGGCCCATCATGTGGCGCGAGGCATGCGTCCAGGTCTCGCCGCGCGCGTGCAGGGTTTCCAGGTGAGCGACGAAGCGGTCCTCGACCTGATCGCGCTCGGGTGCGGCGCCCGCGTCGCCGAAGAAGCGCGCGTCCCAGCTCGCCATCGCCCACGGCTCGTGGTACGCGTGGCGGCCGAGCATCACGCCGTCGATCTGCTGCAAGTGCTCGGCAATCTGCTCGTCGTTCGTGACGCCGCCGTTGAGCACGATCGTCAACGCCGGGAAGTCGCGCTTGAGCTGCTGCACGAAGTCGTGGCGCAGCGGCGGCACCTCGCGGTTCTGTTTCGGGCTGAGGCCCTTCAGCCAGGCGTTGCGCGCATGCACGATGAAGACCGTGCAGCCGCCCCGCTCGGCCACCGTGCCGACGAAATCGCGCACGAAGTCATAACGTTCGACCTTATCGACGCCGATGCGGTGCTTCACCGTCACCGGCAAAGCCACCGCGTCGCGCATCGCCTTCACGCAGTCGGCCACCAGCAGCGGCTCGGCCATCAGGCAGGCACCGAACGAGCCACGCTGCACACGTTCGCTCGGGCAGCCGCAGTTCAGGTTGATCTCGTCGTAGCCCCAGGCTTCAGCGAGCTTCGCACAGGCGGCCAGCTCAGCCGGCTCGCTGCCGCCGAGTTGCAGCGCCACCGGATGTTCTTCTTCGTGGAAGTCCAGGTGCCGCGGCTGGTCGCCGTGCACAAGCGCGCCGGTGGTCACCATCTCGGTGTACAGACGCGTGCGGCGCGAGATGAGGCGGTGCAACACGCGGCAGTGGCGGTCGGTCCAGTCCATCATCGGGGCGACCGACAGGTGCCACGGGTTAAGTACCTGATTTGATTGCACTAAGTTTAAGTTTCTCTTTGTCGGCCCACACTTTGATGGGACGGACGAGACGAAAGCCTGGACGGACGCCAGCCGATTTGTGCATGGTAGTCAATGGCTTGCGAGCGAAGATCCCGCGACGTGGAACGTGGAAGTATGTCGCCGGGCCAGTTTTCGGCTCGTCGCGCAGCGCCAGTGCGACGGATTTGCTTCGACGATCGAGCACGATTGCGACATCACCCGTGGCGATCCGCTTTGGGCCTCCCGGCTCATTGGCGCTGCTTTCAGCGCTCCCTTCGACGAGTTGTCACTCGTCAGTTCCCGCACGCCGCGGGCCTTCGCTGCGACTGTGTGAACTCGAACACCAGCATTGCAGCCGCCAGGTCTTCGAGTGCGGTGCCGACAGACTTGAAAACAGTTCGGCCAGACGCGCTGCCGCGCCCCTGCACCGCGCCACGCGCAAGATCGGCCAGCGTGCCCGCGACATCGCCAGCCGCGAAGACGCCGCGCAACATGGGGCCGAGCAGATCACCGCTCTTTTGCAGAGCCTCGTCAGTGTCGATGTAGATCCGCGTATCACCGGCAAAGCAAGCGTCGTCTGCCTCGCGCATGGCCGGCGTGAAGCTGCCGATCAGGTCGAGGTGGCTGTCGGCGCGCAACCAGACGCCCCGCACCACCGGCTCGGTCGCGAGCGTGGCGCAGCTGACGACGTCTGCGAGGGCGGCCGCGGCTGCGAGATCGGTGCAGGCCTGCGCGTCAAACCCTTTGGCGCGCAGCCGCTCAGCCAATGCGTCAGCGTTGGCTGCATGGCGGCCCCGGGCCGTAACGCGCTCGATCGCTCGTACCGCACGGTGTGAAGCCCTGGCAGCCCGCGCTGTGAGTTGCCAGGGAAGATGGTGACGGTCTTGATGCCCAGGTAGGCGTCGTGCTGTCACGCAGGCATGATCAGGATCGTCCCTTCTGCGGCGCCTCTCGCATCGGCCAGTGTGTGCGTGTGTCGTAGAGGCACATTGCAGCCCTCGACGAACATGGTCCTGAGCGCGGGGATGAGGCGATCAAAGGGCAGCGCCTCGCGGGTCGCCATGGCGTCAATGATCTTCACGGAGTGCCTGCTTCGCTCGATCAGGCGTCGAGCACGATGTCTTCGAGGGGAACGGCCTGGCAGGTCAGGCAAGTGGTGTCGTCGTCGGGCACTCTGCCGTGCAGATGACGAACCTTGCCAGAGAGCAGTCGCACCGCACAGCTCTCGCATTGCCCGACCCGGCATCCGCTGGGCATTGTGATCCCGCGCGACTCGCCAAAACCCAGCAGCGCGCCTTGTGTCGATGACCAGGTGACCGGCGCGCCGCCCGATCGTGCGAACTGCACCTGGAAGCGCTGATCTCCTTCAAGGACCGGCACCGCCGGCGAGCGGAACACTTCGCTGAAGATGTCGAAGCGCGGCACGCCGCGGGCGATCAGGCCGTCGGTGATGGCACTCATCATCGGCCCAGGTCCGCACAGGTAGAAGCGCGCGCGGCGTGTGATCAGTGCATCGTCAATCATTGATGCATCGATGCGCTCCCGCGATGGAAAGTCGAGGACGGGCCGGTCGTGAGGCTGTGGTGCGCTGTAGTGATCGATGACCTTCAGGCCTGGCAAGCGGGCGGCGTGCATCCCGATGCGTTCGCGAAAGGCATGCGTGGCTCGGCTCCGGTTCGCACAGTAGAGCCAGATCTCTGGGTCGCCCGCGCCGTCGGGCAATGACTCGAGCAAGCTCATGAAAGGCGTGATGCCGATGCCACCAGCGAACAGGACCAGCGGCTGCGGAGAGACGCGCGGCAGCACGAAGCCGCCCGAGGGTGTGCGCAGGTCCACCACGTCGCCCACACCCAACGCGTGGTGCAAATGGCTCGACACCAGGCCTTCGTACGGGGTGTCGTCCGCCATGCGGCCGCGCAGGTGACGTACCGCGATGCTGTAGGCGGTGCGCGCCGGCACGGTCGCGGCGCCGGTAAGCGAGTAGGCGCGGGTCACGGCCGCGTTTCCGGCCCGTGGCTGCAAGCGGATCTCCAAGTGCTGGCCGGGGCGGTAGTCCGGCAGCAGCCCGCCATCGACCGGCTCGAAATGGATGCGCACCACACCCTCGGCCTCGGCCCGTAACGAACGCACACGGAAGGGTCGGAAGCCGGACCAGCTGCGCTGACGAAGATCGGTGGCCGGGTCGCGCTGAACGTCGCACAGGAACGAGCGATGCGGAACCGAGCCGCTGATGGGGTCGCGGGCATCGGCCGAGATCAGCGCATTGAAGTTGCTGCCGGTGGCGCCATCGAGCGCAAGGCCTTCGCGGTCAAGCTCGTAGCAAGCCTGCCACCAACCGAACTCCGCGACCACCACGTCGTCGGCCAGCGAGGAAGTGAGACGCGCGACGAAACGCGCTTCACCGGTGCGCGTCGCGATGCGGACCCAATCGCCTTCGGCGATCTGCCTGGATGCGGCAAGGGCCGGGCTCAGTTCGACAATGGGATCGGGCGCCCGCTTGCGCAGCGACACCAGGCTTCGGTGCTGGCTGTGACAGTAGTAGCCGTTCTTGGCTGAACTCAGCACCAGCGGGTAGCGGCCCTGCCGGGTCGTCGCCGCATCGCGCGGCGAGTCTGCAGGCTCGACGAAGCGCGCCACCGGCGGTTGGCCGTGGCGCAACAGTCGCTCGGAATACAACTCGACGCGCCGCGTTTCGGTGTCGAAGCCGCGCAGCTTGCCTTGGCCGTCGTTCAGCGCGTACTTTCGCTCGCGCGCATCGATCGCGCAGTCGACCCCGGCCGGCTGCGATCGCAGTTGCTGCACCGTAAGCCCGAGAGGCGCCAGCAGGTGGTCCCAAGCGGCGTCGAGGCTGCCGCCGAAGAACTCGTTTCGCAGCCCGAGCCTGCAAGCCAGGTCGAACACGATGTCATTGTCGGAACGCGATTCGCCACGCGACGACACCATGCGCTGGCGAAGTTGTACGCGCGCAGCGGCGGCGTCGTTGATCTCGAAGCCCAAACGCAGGCCCTCTCGCTCCCACGGTGTGTTGACGGGCAGGAGGATATCGGCGTAACGCGCGGCGGGCGTCTCGAACAGGTCGCAGTGCACATGGAATTCCAGCGCCTTCAGCGCATCGTGCGCCATCGTCGTGTCGGCCTGCGAGACCGGCAGGTTGGTGCCGAAGCCCATCATCGCCCGCACCTGGTACGGCTCGCCCTGCAAGATGGCGCGGTAGGTGTCACGGGCCGTCACCCAGCCGTTTGCCGGCGGGCCGATGGGGCGCTCGGTTAGGCCGAGCGCCTTGGCGCGTTGCGCCTCGGGCAGCAGGGTGAGTTCGTTGACGCTGCGAGTCGCCGGACCGGTACGCAAGCGGTTGCCGCCCAGCCTGTCGAAGCTGCCGGTCAGCGCGTAGAGCGTGGCGACGGCGCGCTCGGACTGGGTCGCGTTGGTGTGTTGGCCGATACCGGTCCACGCGTGGTAAGCGACGCGCCGGCCTTCGCCGAAGAGCGCAGCCGCGCTGCTCAGCGACGCTTGGGTGACCCCCGTGATGCGCTCCACCTCGGCCGGCGTGTAGGCCATGCACGCCTGTGCCAGCAGTTCGAAGGCAGGGGCACAGCGCACGGCGCCACCGGCCAGTTCGATGGGGAGCTCCCCTCGCAGCATGAAGTGTGCGGAGTCCTGGGGTCGTGCCGAGGTCTCGTTGTCGTACGGGAGCGCGCATCGATGGGCTTCGTCCCAGACGACGAAGCGGTTGTCGACCGCTGCGTGCGACAGGTCCTGCTCGCGCAGGAAGAGTCCGTTGTCGCTGCGCACCAGCAGCGGCGCGTTGGTCCATTCGCGCACGAAGGACTGGTCGAAGCGGTCGTCCGCGATCAGTAGGTGGATCAGGCCCAGGGCGAGTGCAGCGTCGGTGCCGGGCCGAACCGGCAGCCACACATCGGCCTGCCGCGCGAGTGCCGTTGGCCGCGGGTCGACCACCACCATCCTCGCGCCCTTGGCGCGTCCGCGACCGATGGCATGCGCCTGTGCGAGCCATGTGCTGGCAGGGTTGTGGCCCCACAGCACGATGAGACCGGCATTTTCATAGTCGGCTGGCGGCATGCCACAGCCGAAGGTGAACGCATGAGCGAAGTCCTTGTGCCAGTTGCACACCTCGGTGGCGTAGCAGATGTTGGGGCTGCCGAACAGGCGCACGAAGCGCTCGATCCAGTCGATGCTGTCGACCAGCGGTGTGCCACTGGGCGTGCTGACTGCGAACACCACGGCCTCGGCACCGCTCTGCACCTTGATGGCACCCAGCCGCTGCGCCGTCTCAGCCAAGGCCTCGTCCCAGCCAATGCGCACCCAGCCCGGGTCGGCATCTCCCTTGGGGCGTGTGCGGCGCATCGGGAATTGCAGCCGGTGCGGGCTGTGCACCAGCTCGGGCGCCGCACGGCCCTTCATGCACATCGCTTGGCCCGTCGGGTGCGACGGGTCCGCGCGCACAGCCATCAGCATGTCATCGCGTACGGTGTTGACCGTCCCGCAGCGCGAGCGGCACAGCGTGCAGTATCCCTGCTTGTCTTCGGTGACCATCGACCAGGCCTTTCGGTGTCGTCAATCAGGCGACGCGGGCGTTGCAACTCGACGACCCGAAGCGGCTCCAGAACCCTCGGAACTGGCCGGCGCAAAGCGGCCATCGGGGTGCAATTGCAAGGGTGCAATTGCATGAAGCTCCAGCGGCGACATCACCAGGTGCGTGGTGCCCTGGCGCCAAGGGTGCAGGTTGAACAACGGCCTGCCTCCTGCATCGAGCAGGGCACCCTCACCGCACCGCCGCTGGCAGAACTGCACTCGAGGTGCAGCTCGGCCCAACATTGAATCTGCAGGGTGCGTCAAATTTGAATCAGCGCGGACATCAGCACTCATAATCACTCTGCCTTCAATTTCATCGTTTCCACGACTTTCCGATACACGGCAAGTTCGGAACGGATCCGTTCCTTGAACTCGCCTGGACCTTGCACATTGACGAGTGATTATGAGCCTGTTTCCTCGATCCGTTTGCGCACCGCCGGGTCCTGAAATGCCTTGACGACACCCTCATGCACTCTTTTCACGACTTCCTCCGGCAGCCCCTTCGGGCCGTAGATTCCGTAGTAGGCCATGCGATTGACCTGCTCCAGCCCCAGTTCCTTGAACGTCGGAACGTCAGGCAACTCCTTCAGTCGGCCAGGAGCTGCGACGGCGCTTGGAAAGAGCTTCCCCGCGCGAATGAATGGCAGCGAAGTCGGGACCTGATCGAGGATCATCGACACTTGACCGGAAACGGTGTCGGTCAACGCTGGGCCCGACCCGCGGTATGGCACGTGGGTAATGAACGTCGCCGTGCTCATCTTGAAAAGCTCCATCTGCAAGTTGCTGTTAGCGCCAATGCCAGACGATGCATAGGTGAACTTACCGGGGTTCTTCCGAACAGCATCGACGAAGCCCTTGTAGTCCTTCGCGGGAAAGCTCGCAGTCACAG
>JANNQO010000346.1:0-1686 GCA_031400795.1 Rubrivivax sp.
CGACCGGCGCGAGCGTGACGACTGGCCAGCGCCGGCCGTGCAGCGGCGCGCCGATGTGCTGGTGATCGGCGGCGGCATCGCCGGACTGGCGGCCTTGCGCGCCGCGCTGCGCGCCGGGCATCACGACGCGCAACTGCTCGAGCTGGAGCCCAGCGTGGGCGGCAACAGCCGCGGCCACCAGCTCGCCGGCATGGCCTGTCCGCTGGCGGCGCACTACCTGCCGCTGCCCACACCGGCGGCGCGCGAGGTGGGCGAGTGGCTGCACGACATCGGCCTGCTGCGCCAGCACCTGGGCCGCACGTTGCCCGACGAGCGACACCTGTGCCACAGCCCGCAGGAGCGGCTGTTCATCGACGGCGCCTGGGTCGAGGGCCTGCTGCCGCCGGCCGATCCATCGTCGGCGACGATGGCGCAGTACCGCGCTTTCGCCGCTGCCATCGCGCGACAACGCGGCTTCGCGCTGCCGGCGCACCGTGCGCCGCCACCCGAGCGGGCGGCGCACGCAGAGCTCGACTCGATCACCTTCGCGGCCTGGCTCGACCGACAGGGCCTCGGCGATGCACGCCTGCGCTGGTACCTCGACTACTGCTGTCGCGACGACTATGGCGCGAGCGCCGCCGAGGTCTCGGCATGGGCGGGCGTGCACTACTTCGCCGCCCGGCATGGTTTCCATGCCCCGGGCGATGGCGAGCGTGAGGCCGAGCCGGTGTTCACCTGGCCCGAAGGCAACGCCTGGCTGGTGCAGCGCCTCTCGGCGCCGATGCAGGAGCGGCTGCACGCCAGGTGCAGCGTCTGGCGGGTCACTGAAGAGCGCCACTCGGTGCAGGTGCTGGCATGGAACGAAGCCGAGCAGCGCAGCGAGGCGTGGAGCGCGCAGACCGTGGTGCTGGCGGTGCCGCTCTTCATCGGCGCGCGCATCGTCCAGAACCCGCTCGCGGCGCTGCGCGACGCGGCGGCGGCGATCGGGCACGCGCCATGGCTGGTGGCCAACCTGCAGCTGGACGGCGCGCTGCTCGACCGCATCGGCGCGCCACCGTCATGGGACAACGTGGTCTTCGGCAGCCCGAGCCTGGGCTACGTGGATGCGATGCACCAGAGCCTGCGCCCGCACTCCGGGCCGACGGTGCTGACCGCGTACCACGCGTTGCCGCGCGAGCAGCGCAGCGCGCTGTTGCACGAGCCTTGGCGCGATTGGGCCGAGCGGGTGCTGACGCCGCTGCTGCCGGCGCACCCCGACCTGCGCACGCGAGTGCGCCACATCGCGCTGTCGCGCTGGGGGCACGCGATGGCCATCCCCGCACCGGGCGTGCACAGCCGCGCGTCGCTGGCCGCGCTGCGCGCGCTGCGCGGCCGCTTGCGCTTCGCGCACAGCGACTTGGCCGGCTATTCGGTGTTCGAAGAAGCCTTCGTCGCCGGCAGCGAGGTGTTCAGCTGAGCTACCCTCAGCGATCTTCCATTCACCGGCTCGCCCCCACCATGCACTATCGCCGTCTCGGCCGCTCCGGCCTGCGCGTCAGCGTCCTTTCGCTCGGCTCCTGGGTCACTTACCACAACCAGGTCGGCACCTCGGCCGCGATCGAGATGATGGCCGCGGCGATGGATGCCGGCATCAACTTCTTCGACAACGCCGAGGTCTACGCCGGCGGGCGCAGCGAGGAGGTGATGGGCCAGGCGTTGAAGACCCTC
>JANNQO010000347.1:0-15809 GCA_031400795.1 Rubrivivax sp.
GCCCCCTGCAATGGCTTCCACCGCCCCCGAGGCGCTTGCCCGCCGCAACCCTTCGGGCCGGGGGCAGACTGGGCGCAGGCGGGTGTCGCAAGCCGCTTGTGGTGCCCAGCACCACGGCGCGACTTGCTCCTACGCCTGCCCCCAGTCTGCCCCCGGCGCGGGGCTGCCTTATTCACGGATAGGCTCTAACGTTTGATCTGACCCGAAAGACGAAGACATGCTCACCGACGACGGCAAACACCTCTACGTCTCCTGGGACGAGTACCACATGCTGATCGAGCGCCTGGCGCTGAAAGTGCATAACTCCGGCTGGGCCTTCGACCAGATCCTGTGCCTGGCGCGTGGCGGCATGCGCCCCGGCGACGTGCTGTCTCGCGTCTTCGACAAGCCGCTTGCGATCATGTCGACGAGCTCGTACCGCGCCGAAGCGGGCACCATCCAGGGCCGGCTCGACCTGGCCAAGTACATCACCATGCCCAAGGGCGAACTGGCCGGGCGCGTACTGCTCGTCGACGACCTGTCCGACACCGGCATCACGCTGCGTGCCGTGGTCGACCGGCTGCGCGGCATGCCGGCGATTGCCGAGTTGCGCGCCGCGGTGATCTGGGTGAAGGGCGTGTCGAGCTACACGCCCGACTACTTCGTCGAGAAGCTGCCCACCAGCCCCTGGATCCACCAGCCGTTCGAGGACTACGACAACCTGCGCCCCGAAGGGCTGGCGAAGAAGTTCGAAGTCTGAAACGCACAAAGGCCGGCAATTTCTCGCCGGCCTTTGTCTCTAGTCTTGGTGCCCAGAAGAGGACTCGAACCTCCACGCCGTTAAGCGCTAGTACCTGAAACTAGTGCGTCTACCAATTCCGCCATCTGGGCGTCTCAGGAACAAAGGATATTACCATCAAAGAAAACAACATCTCTGCCATGCCGGCCGCTCACAACGTGGCGCTGATGGGGGAATTCGAAGGCGTCGTCGATGGCCACCGCGACGGCCACGGCTTCGTGCTGCGCGAAGGCGGCGAGCCGCCGATCTACCTGGCGCCGCAGGAGATGCGCTCGGTGCTGCACCGCGACCGCGTGCAGGTGCGCGTGCTGCGCTACGACCGCAAGGGCCGCCCCGAAGGTCGCGTGCTCGACATCCTCGAGCGCCGCAAGACACCGATCATCGGCCGGCTGCTGCACGAGGGCGGGCAGTGGATCGTGGCCCCCGAAGACCGCCGCTTCGGCCAGGACATCCTGATCCCCAAGAACGCCACCTCCAGCGCCGCAGTGGGGCAGGTGGTCTCGGTGGAACTGACCGAGCCGGCGTCGCTGCATTCGCAGCCCGTGGGCCGCGTGGCCGAGGTGCTGGGCGAGATCGACGACCCCGGCATGGAGATCGAGATCGCGGTGCGCAAGTACGAAGTGCCGCACCGCTTCTCACCGGAAACGCTGGCACAAGCTGCGGCGTTGCCCGACAAGCTGCGCCCGATGGATCGCAAGCACCGCGTCGACCTGCGCGACGTGCCGCTGGTCACCATCGACGGCGAAGACGCGCGCGATTTCGACGACGCGGTGTATTGCGAACCGTACAGCGCGGCACCGAAAAGGGGCCGTGGCAAGTCCGCGCCCGAGGGCTGGCGGCTGCTCGTTGCCATCGCCGACGTGAGCCACTACGTGAAGCCCGGTGAGCCGATCGACGAAGACGGCTACGAGCGCGCCACCTCGGTGTACTTTCCGCGCCGCGTGATCCCGATGCTGCCGGAGAAACTCTCCAACGGCCTGTGCTCGCTGAACCCCGAGCAGGACCGCCTGGCGATGGTCTGCGACATGCTGGTCGACGCGAGCGGTGCCATCGAGGCCTACCAGTTCTACCCGGCCGTGATCTGCTCGCACGCGCGCTTCACCTACACCGAAGTGGCGGCCATCCTGGCCAATACGCGCGGGCCTGAGGCAGAGCGCCGCGCCGAGCTGGCACCGCACCTGCTGCACCTGCATGAGGTCTACCGCGCCTTGCTGAAGCAGCGCAGCGTGCGCGGTGCAGTGGATTTCGAGACCACCGAGACGCAGATCGTCTGCGACGACAACGGCCGCATCGAAAAGATCGTGCCGCGCACGCGCAACGAAGCGCACCGGTTGATCGAAGAAGCGATGCTGGCGGCCAATGTCTGTGCGGCCGAGTTCATCGCCCAGGCCGAGCACCCCGCGCTGTACCGCGTGCACGAAGGGCCGACACCCGAGAAGCGCATCGCGCTGCAAAGCTACCTGAAGGCCCTCGGGCTGGGCCTGCATGTCAGCGACGATCCGCGGCCGGCTGAATTCCAGGCCATCGCGCAGGCCACGCAAGGCCGCGTCGACGCCACGCAGATCCACACCATGCTGCTGCGCTCGATGCAGCAGGCGATCTACACCGCCATCAACTCAGGGCATTTCGGCCTCGCCTACGGTGCCTACACGCACTTCACGAGCCCGATCCGGCGCTACCCCGACCTGCTGGTGCACCGCGTCATCAAGGCGCTGCTCGGTGGCAAGCGCTACCACCTGACGCCGAGTGCCAAGACGCGTGCGCCCGAGTTGCGCCGCGGCGGCAAGCCGGCAGCGCGCTCGCACAAGCCGGCCACGCAGGAGGTCGGCTGGTGGGAAGCCGCCGGCGCGCATTGCAGCGCCAACGAGCGCCGAGCCGACGATGCCTCGCGCGATGTCGAGGCCTGGCTGAAGTGCCGCTTCATGCGCGAACACCTGGGCGAGGAGTACAGCGGCACGGTCAGCGCGGCGACGAGCTTCGGCCTCTTCGTGACGCTGGACGCGCTGTACGTCGAGGGCCTGGTGCACATCACCGAACTCGGCGGCGAGTACTACCGCTTCGACGAAGCGCGCCAGGAGCTGCGCGGCGAACGCTCCGGCGTGCGCTACGCGGTGGGCACGCGCGTGCGCGTGCAGGTGATGCGAGTCGACCTGGACGGCCGCCGCATCGACTTTCGGATGTTGCGCGAAGGCGAGAGCGAGCGGCTGCCGGGGCGCGGCGCCGGCACGCGCGCGGCGCATCCCGCCGGTACGGCGGGCGAAGAGCTGGCCGCGTTGCGCGACACCGATCGTGCGGCGAAGGTCGCCGCGCGTGCGGCCAAGGCGGCGCGCACGACGCGCAAGCCGGCACCGCGCAAGTCCACGCCGAGGCCCCGCGCGCGGCGCTGAAGGTTCGGATTCAGCCTTCGTCGCGCAAACCGTCGGACGAAGTGTCGCCCATCGCGTCGATGAGGTCTGAGGCGGTGAGCGGGCCTTGACGGCCGCGCTCGACATGTCGATCGGCCGCCCGGCCGTGTCGCCAGACGCTGGTCAGCGCGGCGTTGACCGCGCATCGAATGTCGCCGGCCGGCCCGCCCTCGGCACTCCAGTGCCCGGCGATCCAGCCGGCCAGCACGTCGCCGGTGCCGGCGCTGGCCAGCGCCGCGTTGCCACTCGGGTTGATCGCGGGCAAGCATTGCGGGGCTGCGATGACCGTGCCCGAGCCTTTCAGCACGACCACAGCGGAGAAGCGTTCGGCCAAGGTGCGTGCTGCGCCGAGCCGGTCGGCCTGCACTTCAGCGCTGCTGGTGCCCAGCAATCGTGCCGCTTCCAGCGGATGCGGCGTGAGCACGGAGCAGCGCCCGCGCATAGAGCGCCGCATGAGCTGTTGTTGCAACGCCGCGTCGCCCGCGATGGCGTTCAGCGCATCGGCGTCGAGCACCAGCCGCGCGGCGTGGGCCAGCAGCGGCGGCAGCGCCGCGGCGACGCTCGTGCCGCCGCCGCAACCGCACACGATCGTCAGGTCCTGCAGGCGCTCGGGAGGCTCGAGCCACACGCGCGCGCTGCCCATCAGCTCGGGCCGCGCCGGCAAGAGCAGCGGTGCGGCCTCATCGAGCAGGCTGGCGTAGACCCGTCCCGCACCGGCCGCCAGCGCCGCGCGCGCGGCCAACCACGCGGCACCGCTCATGCCCGGGCTGCCGCCGACCACCGCCACGTCGCCGAAGCGGCCCTTGTGGCTGGCATGTGGTCGCTCACCGCGGCCGATCTCGGCCAGACCGGTGAGCCGAGCGCACGCCGTGGCGTCTTCGGGTGGAAGGCCGAGATCGTCGAACCAGACCTGGCCCGCGAGATCGCGGCCCATTGCCGTGAACAGACCGGGCTTCAGGCTGAGCAGCGCCAGCGTGTGCGTGGCCCGCACCGCCGCTGCGCTGGCGTTGCCGGTGTCGCTATCCAGCCCGCTGGGCAGGTCCACCGCGAGCAGCGGCGCTGCGGCGCGATTCATCAGCATGATGGCCTCGGCGAGCGATCCTTCGACCGGGCGCGAGGTGCCGAGGCCCAGCAAGGCATCGAGGTACAGATCGACCGGGCGCGCGTCGGGCCGATCGTGGATGTGCACACCGCTGGCGCGCGCTTGTTCGAGCGCCCACTGGGCGTCACCGGCCAGGCGCGCCGGATCGGCCCACAGCACCACGTCCACGCTGCGGCCGGCGCGCCACAGCCAACGGGCGGCCACCAGGCCATCGCCGCCGTTGTTGCCGGGACCGGCCATCACGCGAACATGGCGCGCGTGCGGCCCGATCGCCAACGCCAGCTTGGCCACCGAGGTGCCGGCACGCTGCATCAGTGCATGCGCCTCGCTGCCGCCCAGCGCGTGGGTTTCCGCCGCGCGCGATGCGGCCACGTCGTGCAGCATCCAGGGCTCGGAGCGAGCCGTCACGCGGCGGGGTGAAGTCCCGTCCATCAGCGCAGCCGCGCCAGCGCCAGGCCGCTGGTGTCGATCGCCGGTGGGCGAGCGGCGAGTTGATCGGCCAGTACGCGCGCGCTGCCGCAGGCCAGCGCCCAGCCGCTCGAGCCATGGCCGGCGTTCAGCCACAGCCCCGGCACGCCGCTGGCGCCCACCAGCGGCGGGCCGTCGGGCAGCATCGGGCGTGCGCCTTTCCAGGCTTGCGCCTGCGCCAGCACCGCAGCGCCTGGAAACCAATCATCGAGCACGCGGTACAGCGTGCGCAGCGCGGCGGGGCTGTGTTTGCCGATGTCGCCGCCGATCTCGGCGCTGCCGGCCACGCGGATGCGCTGCCCCAGGCGCGAGATGGCCACCTTGTAGCGCTCGTCCATCAGCGCCGAGCGCGGGCCAAGATCGGGATGAGCTTCGAGCTGGCGCAGCGGCGCGGTGACCGAGTAGCCGTACACCGGCGCGATCGGCAGGCGCAGCTTCAGCGGCGCGAGCAGGTGCACCGCGTCGACGCCGGCGCAAACCACCACCGCGCCGAAGGGCCGCGGCGGTTCGACCTCGGTGTCGCCTTTATGGCGCTCGCGCACGAAGTCGAGCGTGATGCCGCCGCCGGTGGCACCCGGCACGATGCGCCGCACGCAGTGGTCGAAGCGGAAATCGGCACCGGCGCGTTGGGCATGCACTTTCAGCAGATGCGCGAACTGGCGGCAGTTGCCCACGCCGTCGTGCGGCAGATGGATCGCGGCTTGCAGCGCGGTCTGCGCATTGAGGCCTGGCTCGATGCGACGGGCCTGCGCGGCATCGACGAGACGGTGCGTCACGCCGAGCTCGGTGAGCAGCTTCAGGCCCGGCTCGGCAAGCGCCGCTTCGTGCGCCGTGCGCAGCAGCACCAGGTAGCCCTGGGCCTGCTCGTAGTCCAGGCTCAGCTCGGCGCTCAACGCGCGCTGGCGCTGCTGCGAATAGCGCGCCAAAGCCTGCATCGTGCCGCGGTTGCGCACATGCACCTCGCGGCTGCAGGCGCGCCACCAGCGCCACAGCCAAGGCGCCTGTGCCAGCGCATTCCAGCCGCCGAAGCGCACCGCAGCATGCGTCTGCCACATTTGTCTGAACACCTTGGCCGGCATGCCGGGCGCCGCCCAGGGCGTGACATATCCCGGCGCCAGCACACCGGCGTTGGCAAAGCTGGTTTCGGCCGCCACTGCGGCGTGTCGTTCGTAGACCACCACCTCGTGGCCGTCGGCAGCCAGTTCGTGGGCGGTGGTGACACCGACGATGCCGGCGCCGATCACCGCGACGCGCATGCCGAGTCCTTCTGCCAGCGCCTCACGCCGACACGCCTGAATCTGAACCGATCGTCCGCTCGATGGCCAGCGAGACCTCGAGCACGCGCTCGTCTTGCAGGCCGGCTGCCCAGACCATCAGGCCGCTGGGCAGCTCGCCGCTGCGATGCATCGGCAGCGACAACGCGCAGCCGTCGAGAAAGTTCACCACCGCCGGGTTGCGCAGCAGGCGTGCGTTGACCGCGAAGAACGCCGCATCGTCGTCAACGAGGGGCGCCAGCGGTGGCGCCAGCATCGGCACGGTGGGCGAGAGCAGCGCGTCGAAGGGCGCGATGAGGGCCTCGACCTCGACGATCCAGGCGCGGCGGGCCTGCACCAGATCGATGTAGTCCCCGGCCGACATCGCCTCGCCGCGGCGGATACGCAGCGCTACGCGCGGGTCGTAGCGTGCGCCGTCGCGCGCGAGGCGCTGGCGATGCCCCGCCCAGGCCTCGGCGGCGGCAAATCCGCCAGCGGCATTCAGCGTGGCGAGCCGCTCCAGCGGGGCCAGCCCTATCTCCTCGATGCGCGCACCGCGATCGCGCAGTCGCGCCAGGCAGCGTTCGAAGTCGTGCGCCACGGCCTCGTCCAGACCGGTCAGCATCAGCGCCGTCGGCACCGCCAGGCGCAGCGAGCGCAGCGGCCGATCGACCAGCGCAAGACAACGCGCCGACAACACCTCGTGCAGCAACACCGCGTCGCGCACCGAGCGGGTGATGGCACAGGCAGTGTCCAACGTGGCCGACAGCGCCACGCTGCCGGCCAGCGGCGTGAGGCGCTGTGTGTTCTTGAAACCGACCAGGCCTTGCAGCGCCGCGGGGATGCGGATTGAGCCGCCGGTGTCGGAACCCAGCGCCGCCCAAGCGGCACCGCAGGCCACCGAGGTCGCTCCGCCCGAGGTCGAGCCACCGGGAATGCGCGGCGTGCTGTCCACGGCGCGCGTGCCGGCGTTCGCCGCGGTGCCCCAATGCGGATTGATGCCCACGCCCGAGAAGGCGAACTCGCTCATCACGGTGTGGCCGAGCAGCGCGGCTCCGGCGCTACGCAAGCGCGCCACGACCGCGGCGTCTTCGAGCGCGGCAGGGTCGTTGGCCATCAGCCGAGAGCCGGCGCTGGTGATGAAGCCGGTCACGTCGTAGAGATCCTTCACCGACACCGCCAGGCCGGCCAACGCCGGCAGCGGAGCGCCTGACTCGCGAGTGGCATCTGCCGCAGCGGCGGCTGCGCGAGCCTGCTGCGCGAAGAGACGGGCAAAAACCTGCGGTTCGCCGCTCGCACGCGCCAGGCTCTCTTCGAGAAGCGCCGACGCGCTGCTGCGGCCGTCGCGCACCGCGTCTCGCGCGGCGATCAGGTCAGACCAGCCGGTGACGCCTCGTGTTAAGCTCATTGGGTTTTTCCCGAAGCTGGGGCACACCAGTCCACGGAGAGACCAATCGCGAACCTGGCCCCCAAAGGTGTTGTGGGGAGCCCTCGAGATATCGAGGGCTCTGCGCAATGACGGCCGGGATTCTAGACACAACCTTCGGAGTTTCCATGACTGTCTCCATGCGTGAAATGCTGGAAGCCGGTGTCCATTTCGGGCATCAGACGCGCTTCTGGAACCCCCGGATGGCCCCGTTCATCTACGGCCATCGCAACAAGATCCACATCATCAACCTCGAGAAGACGCAGCCGCTGTTCAACGACGCGCTGAAGTTCATCCGACAGTTGAGCGCCCGCCGGGGCACCATCCTGATGATCGGCACCAAGCGCCAGGCGCGCGAGGTGGTGGCGATGGAAGCGCAGCGTTGCGGCATGCCCTTCGTCGACCAGCGCTGGCTGGGCGGCATGATGACAAACTTCAAGACGGTGAAGGGGTCGCTGAAGAAGCTGAAGGAAATGCAGGTCACCAAGGAGGCCGGCATCGACGCGATGATCAAGAAGGAAGCGCTGATGTTCGACCGCGAGCTGGCCAAGCTCGAAAAGGACATCGGCGGCATCCAGGACATGAACGCGTTGCCCGACGCAATGTTCGTCATCGACGTGGGCTACCACAAGATCGCGGTGGCCGAAGCGGTGAAGCTCCGCATTCCGGTGATCGGCGTGGTCGACACCAACCACTCGCCGCTGGGCATCGACTACGTGATCCCCGGCAACGACGATTCCGCCAAGGCCGTGGCGCTGTATGCGCGTGCAGTGGCCGATGCGGTGCTCGAGGGCAAGGCCAACGCTGCCACCGAGGTGGTGACCGCGGCAGCCGGCAGCGACGAGTTCGTCGAAATCGACGAAGCCTGAACCCGGCGGGCGCCGTGCGCCCGAGCAATCACTTCGCGGGCTGCGTCCGAGTGCAGCCCGTTCTTCAACGGAGAATCCGTCATGCCCGTGATCACCGCCAGCATGGTCGCCGAACTGCGCGCCAAGACCGACGCGCCGATGATGGAGTGCAAGAAAGCACTCACCGAAGCCGAAGGCGACGCCGGCCGCGCCGAAGAGATCCTGCGCGTCAAGCTCGGCAGCAAGGCCGGCAAGGCCGCTGCGCGTATCACTGCCGAGGGCGTCATCGCTGCGGCGGTGGATGGCTCGACCGGCGCGATGGTCGAGATCAACTGCGAGACCGATTTCGTCACGAAGAACGAGTCGTTCCTCGCCTTCTCGAGGAACTGCGCGCAGTTGGTCGCTGCGAGCAACCCCGCCGACGTGGCGGCGCTGTCGGCCTTGCCGATGTCGCAGGACGGCTTCGGCCCGACCGTGGAAGACGTGCGCAAGGGCCTGATCGGCAAGATCGGCGAGAACATGGCGGTCCGCCGCTTCAAGCGCTACGCCGCGGGCGGCAAGCTGGCGCACTACCTGCACGGCACGCGCATCGGCGTGCTGGTCGAGTTCAGCGGCGACGAGGTGGCGGCCAAGGACGTGGCGATGCACGTCGCGGCGATGAAGCCCAAGGCGCTGGCCACCGGCGACGTGCCTCCAGCGCTGATCGAGGTCGAGCGCCGCGTGGCCACCGAGAAGGCGGCCGAGTCGGGCAAGCCGGCCGAGATGATCGCGCGCATCGTCGAAGGCTCGGTGCAGAAGTTCCTGAAGGAGGTCTCGCTGTTCAATCAGCCCTTCGTGAAGAACGACAAGCAAAGCGTCGAGCAGATGCTGAAAGCGAAGTCGACCACGGTGACCGGCTTCACGCTGTACGTGGTGGGCGAGGGCATCGAGAAGAAGGTCGACGACTTCGCGGCCGAGGTGGCGGCACAAGTCGCTGCGGCGAAGAAGGAGTGAGGCAGCTCGGCGCCCAGGCGACGCACATGCCGCCGCCGCCCCCCTGCGGGGTCGAGTCGCCCGGCGGAGCCGGTTCGACTCGAGTCAGCACCTAGAATTTCCGCGTTCTCACGCCTGACCGACCCATGCCGGCCTACCAACGCATCCTGCTCAAGCTGTCGGGCGAAGCCTTGATGGGCGACGACGCCTATGGCATCAACCGCGCCACCATCGTGCGCATGGTGCGCGAAGTGCAGCAGGTCACGAAGGCCGGCTGCGAAGTGGCGGTGGTGATCGGCGGCGGCAACATCTTTCGCGGCGTGGCCGGTGGTTCGGTGGGCATGGACCGCGCCACCGCCGACTACATGGGCATGCTGGCCACGGTGATGAACGCGCTGGCCTTGGCCGACACGATGCGCCAGGAAGGCATGACGGCGCGCGTGATGTCGGCGATCAGCATCGAACAGGTGGTCGAGCCGTATGTGCGGCCGAAGGCGCTGCAGTACCTCGAAGAAGGCAAGGTGGTGATCTTCGCCGCTGGCACCGGCAATCCTTTCTTCACCACCGACACGGCCGCTGCGCTGCGCGGCGCCGAGATGGGCGTGCAGATCGTGCTGAAGGCGACCAAGGTCGACGGCGTGTACAGCGCCGACCCGCACAAGGACCCGCAGGCCACACGCTACGCGAAGATCAGTTTCGACGAGGCGATCGCGAAGAACCTGCAGGTGATGGACGCCACTGCCTTCGCACTGTGCCGCGATCAGAAGTTGCCGATCAAGATCTTCAGCATCGTCAAGCCCGGCGCGCTCGAGCGCGTGGTGCGCGGCGAGGACGAAGGCACGCTCGTGCATGTTTGAGGAGCTTTCGCCATGGCCCAACAGCAATCCATCGCCGACATCAAGAAGCTCGCCATCGAGAAGATGGGCAAGTCGCTCGAGTCGCTGAAGAGCGAGCTGCACAAGATCCGCACCGGGCGCGCCCACCCCGGCCTGCTCGACCAGGTGCACGTGGACTACTACGGTTCGAGCGTGCCGATCAGCCAGGTGGCCAACGTCACGCTGCTCGACGCGCGCACGATCAGCGTGCAGCCCTGGGAGAAGGGCATGGGGCCGAAGATCGAGAAGGCGATCCGCGAGTCCGATCTCGGGCTGAACCCGGCGGCGCAAGGCGACTTGCTGCGCGTGCCGATGCCGGCCTTGACCGAAGAGCGCCGCAGGGAGCTCACCAAGGTCGTGCGACATCTCGGCGAAGAATGCAAGATCGCGGCGCGCGCCATCCGTCGCGATGCCAACGAACACCTGAAGAAGTTGCTCAAGGACAAACTCGCCACCGAAGACGACGAACGTCGCGCGCAGGACGAGGTGCAGCGCCTGACCGACGGCACCGTGGCGCAGGTCGACAAGCTCGTGCAGGCCAAGGAAGCCGAGGTGATGGCGGTCTAGAGTTTCGCTGCGGCGAGACACACGACCACCATTTGCGATGCCGCCCAGCGACGCACAGACTCCGCGCCATGTTGCGGTGGTGATGGACGGCAACGGCCGCTGGGCCCATGCCCGGCGGCTGCCGCGCTTCATGGGCCACAAACAAGGCATGGACAACCTGGTCAGCGCGATCGATGTCTTCGCGCAGCGCGGCGTCGAATACCTCACCGTCTTCGCTTTCTCGTCGGAGAACTGGAAGCGGCCCAGCGACGAGGTCTCGGGTCTGATGAGCCTGGTGCTGATCGGGGTTTCGAAGTACCTGACCAAGCTGCACAAGGACGGTGTGCGGGTGCGTGTCGTCGGCGACCGCGGCGCGATCTCGCCGCACCTGCGCGAAGCCTGGGACCGCGCCGAGATGCTGACTGCCGCGAACCGCCGCATCAACCTCTCGGTGGCTTTCAACTACGGCGGCCGCTGGGACATGCTGCAGGCCTGCCGCAAGGCGCTGGCCGAAGGCATCCCACCCGAGGCGCTGGACGAAGACACGCTGGGCCGGCGCCTGGCGCTGAGCTTCGCGCCCGACCCCGACCTGCTGATCCGCACCGGCGGCGAAATGCGCATCAGCAACTTCCTGCTCTGGCAGGCGGCCTACGCCGAGCTGTATTTCACCGAGAGCCTGTGGCCCGACTTCGACACGATGCAGATCGACAAGGCGCTGGCCGCGTTTGCCGGGCGCGATCGCCGCTTCGGCCGCGTCGTCGAAGATCTGGCCCAAACAGGCTGAACGATGCTCAAACTGCGCGTCACCACCGCGATCGTGTTGCTGGCCGTGCTGTTGCCGGCGCTGTTCGCGCGCGTCGCCTGGCCGTTCGCGCTGGTGACGCTGGTGTTGATCGCCGCGGCCGGCTGGGAGTGGGGGCAGCTCAACGCCGCCGGGCCGGTGCTGTCGTGGGCGATGGGAGCGCTGTTGGCGGGGCTGGGCGTCGTGGCTTTCACCGCCGGCTGGACCGTCGCGGCACCGGCATCGGTGTGGTGGTTGGCGGCGGCGATCTGGGTCATCGGTGGAGCCTGGGCGCTGCGAAGGGGGCCGTCGGCCTGGCCGAAGGTGCCCGTCGCAGCGCGCTGGCTGATCGGGGTGGTCGGTCTGTTTGTCGCTTGGCTGGCCCTCAGCCAGGCGCGTGGCTGGGGCGTCAACTTCGTGCTCTCGGTGCTCGCGCTGGTCTGGGCGGCCGACATCGCGGCCTACGCCGGCGGCCGCGCTTTCGGCAAGCGCAAGCTGGCGCCCACGGTGAGCCCGGGCAAGACCTGGGAAGGTGCGCTGTCGGGGGTGACCGCTGTGCTGCTGCTCGGCGTGTTGTGGATGTGGATCGACAAGACCTGGGCGGTAGACAGCGCCAGCGTTGCCAGCCGCTTGATGGCCTCGTTCGGTGTGATCGGTTTTGTCGCTGGGTTCGTGATCCTGTCGGGCTTGAGCGTGGTCGGCGACCTGATCGAGTCGCTGGTCAAGCGTGCCGCTGGCGCCAAGGACAGCAGCCGGCTGTTGCCCGGCCACGGCGGCGTGCTCGATCGCATCGACGCGCTGCTGCCGGTGTTCCCCTGCGCGCTGGCGCTGGTCACCCTCGGCTGAGCGGCGATGGACCGAGCGCTTCGCCTGGCCATCCTCGGCGCCACCGGCTCGGTGGGGCAGAACACGATCGACGTGGTCCAGCGCCACCCCGGGCGCTTTGAAGTGGTGGTGCTCAGCGCGTTGCAGCGCAGCCGGGAGCTGGCCGCGCTGTGCCGGCGCTGCAACCCGAAGCTGGCCGTGGTGGGCAGCGATGCCGCTGCGCGCGAGCTGCGCGAGGCACTGGCCGGCGCAGGGCTGCGCACCGAGATCGCGGTCGGCACGCTGGCCCTGGAAGAGGCCGCCGCGCGTGACGATGTCGATGCAGTGATGGCGGCCATCGTCGGCGCGGCTGGCCTGGCCGCCTGCATGGCCGCGGCGCGCTCCGGCAAGCGGCTGCTGCTGGCCAACAAGGAAGCACTCGTCGTCGGCGGCGCGTTCTTCATGCAAGCCGTGCGGGATGGCGGTGCCACGCTGCTGCCGATCGACAGCGAGCATTCGGCGATCTTTCAATGCCTGCCCACCGATCGCGCGGCCTGGCCGGCCTGGATCGAGCACATCGTGCTCACCGCGTCGGGCGGCCCGTTCCGCACCCGTGACCCCGATACCTTGCACGGTGTGACGCCGAACGAGGCCGTGGCGCATCCGAACTGGGTGATGGGCCGCAAGATCTCGGTGGACAGCGCGACGATGATGAACAAGGCGCTCGAGGTCATCGAAGCGCGCTGGCTGTTCGATCTGGCGCCCGAGCAGATCCGCGTGATCATCCACCCGCAAAGCGTGATCCATTCGATGGTGGCCTGCCGCGACGGCTCGGTGCTGGCGCAGCTCGGCACGCCCGACATGCGGGTGCCGATCGCGTATGGCTTGTCGTTCCCGGCGCGCATCGAGTCCGGTGCGGCGCGGCTGGACTTCGAGACGCTGGCGGGACTCGGTTTCGAGACCATGGACCACCGGCGCTTCCCCGGTTTGCAACTCGCCTACGACGCGCTGCGGGCGCCTGAAGGCAGCACTGCCGTGCTGAATGCCGCCAACGAAGAAGCGGTGGCCGCCTTTCTCGGCGGCCGCTTGCGCTACACCGACATCCACCGCGTCAACGAGCGCACCGTGGCGGCATTGCAAGGCTCGCTCGCGCCGATTCGCGCGCTCGAGGACTTGCTCGCGCTGGACGAACAAGCGCGAGCCCATGCGCGCGCAACCATGAAAGCGCTGTAGTCACGTGATCATCACCATCCTGGCATTCCTGCTCACCCTGGCCGTGCTCATCGTCGTGCACGAGTACGGGCACTACCGCGTGGCGGTGGCCTGCGGTGTGCGGGTGCTTCGCTTCTCGGTCGGTTTCGGCCGCGTGTTGTGGCGGCGCCAGGCCTCGCCCGACAGCACCGAGTTCGTGGTCTGCGCATTGCCGCTGGGCGGCTATGTGCGCATGCTCGACGAACGCGAAGGCGGGGTCGAGCCGCGGGATCTGGACAGAGCGTTCAACCGCAAGCCGTTGCGCCATCGCGTGGCGATCGTTTCCGCCGGCCCGCTGGCCAATCTGCTGTTGGCGATCCTGCTGTACGCGGCAGCGAACTGGATCGGCGTCAGCGAACCCAAGGCCGTGCTCGGGCCGAGTGCGGCGGGCAGCGTGGCCGAAGCGGCCGGGCTGCGCGCCGGCGACTGGGTGCGCGCCACCGCGCGCGACGGCGACGATTGGCAAGAGCTGCGTTCGCTGAGCGACCTGCGCTGGGAGGCCACGCAAGCCGCGCTGGAAAGCGTGCCGCTGCGCCTGTCGGTCAGCGACCGCGAAGGCCGCGGCCGGCGCGAGGTGCGGCTGGACCTGACGCGCGTGCCTTCGCGCGAGGTCGACGCCAACTTCATGAAGTCCATCGGCCTGGGCCCGGCGTTCAGTGACCCGGTGCTCGGCGACGTGAAGGCCGGCGGCCCGGCGGCAGCGGCCGGCTTGCAAAAGGGCGATCGCGTGCTCGCCGTCGATGGCCAGCCCGTCGTCGACGCGCAGACCTTGCGTGAACGCATCCGCCAGGCCGCGCGCGCCGGCGCCACGGTCGCGCAGCAGTGGCAGGTGCAGCGTGGCTCGGGCGCCACGGGCAGCACGCTCGAGATCAGCGTGCTGCCGCGCCTGGCGCAAGACGGTCAACGCGAGATCGGCCGCATCGATGCCTTCGTCGGCGCTGCGCCGGAGATGGTCATGGTGAACTATGGTGCGATCGAAGGCCTGTGGCGCGGCGCGCAGCGCACCTGGGAAGTCTCGGCACTGACGCTGCGCATGCTCGGCCGCATGTTGATCGGCGAGGCCTCGCTGAAGAACCTCTCCGGCCCGTTGACGATTGCCGACTACGCCGGCCAATCGGTGCAGCAGGGCTTGGCCTACTACCTCGGCTTCCTGGCCCTGGTCAGCGTCAGCCTCGGCGTGTTGAACCTGCTCCCGCTGCCGATGCTCGATGGCGGGCACCTCATGTATTATCTTTTCGAGGGGGTGACCGGGAGGCCGGTGTCCGATCTCTGGCTGGCCCGGCTGCAACGCGGCGGGGTTGCCATTCTGCTGGTGATGATGTCCGTCGCCCTCTTCAACGACGTGGCCCGCTTGCTGGGTCTGCACTGATGAT
The DNA here is from genome assembly GCA_031400795.1 of Rubrivivax sp. Lineage (GTDB taxonomy): Bacteria > Pseudomonadota > Gammaproteobacteria > Burkholderiales > Burkholderiaceae_C > Rubrivivax. Next base: position 14,883 of record JANNQO010000347.1, read on the forward strand.
CCCCATGTCCCCGATTGCGCCGCTGCGCCCAGCGGTGGTGATGATGCTTGTGGCCGCCGCGGCCGCCTACGCGCCGCTGGCGTGCGCGGTGACGCCTTTCGTGCTGAAGGACATCCGCATCGAAGGTCTGCAGCGCACCGACCCGGGCACGGTGTTCGCGGCGCTGCCGTTTCGCATCGGCGACACCTACAACGACGACAAAGGTGCCGCCGCGCTGCGCGCCTTGTTCGCCACCGGCCTCTTCAAGGACGTGCGCATCGAGATCGAAGGCCAGGTCGCGGTGGTCATCGTCGACGAACGCTCCATCATCGCCAACGTGAATTTCGTCGGCCTGAAGGAATTCGACAAGGAGCCGCTCACCAAGTCGCTGAAGGAGGCCGGCATCGGCGAAGGCCTGCCCTTCGACCGCGCGCTGATCGACCGCGCCGAGCAGGAAATCAAGCGCCAGTACCTCTCGCGCAGCCTGTACGGCGCCGAGGTGGTGACGACGGTGACGCCGATCGAGCGCAACCGTGTCAACGTGACCTTCACGATGACCGAAGGCGACGCAGCCAAGATCGCGCAGGTGCGCATCGTCGGCGCGAAAGCCTTCTCCGAATCGACGCTGCTCGAGCAGTTCGACCTCACGTCCAGCGGCTGGCTCACCTGGTACACCAAGACCGACCGCTACGCGCGCAGCAAACTCAACGCCGACCTGGAATCGCTGCGTGCGTACTACGTGAACCGCGGCTACCTCGAATTCGCGGTGGAGTCCACGCAGGTCACCATCTCGCCCGACAAGCAGAGCATCGCGATCACGATCTCGATCCGCGAGGGCCAGCCCTACACGGTGACCGGCGTCAAGCTCGAGGGCGACTACCTCGGCAAGGACGATCAGTTCAAGTCGCTCGTGCTGGTGCGCCCCGGCCAACCCTACCGCGGCGATGC